>JADLEL010000012.1 GCA_020846145.1 Pirellulales bacterium
AAATAGCCGCGAGCGGCCGGGTTTATCCGGGCGCTTCGCCCTGCCGAAAAAATATGCCGAAGCGCGGGGATAAACCCGGCGGCTCGCTTAACTCTTTCACGAGGAAACCTATCATGGACCAAATCAGCTTGAAATCGTTAGTCGGCAAGCTCAATGAAACTTGTCGCCGTTCGTTGGAAGCCGCGGCGGGCTTATGCTTGTCGCGAACCAATTACAACGTCGAAATCGAGCATTGGCTGGTCAAATTGATCGAGACGCCCGACACCGACCTGGCGGCGGTCTTTCGCCGTTACGAGGTCGATTCGTCGCGGCTGACCCGCGATCTGACGAAGCTCATCGACCGGCTGAAAACCGGCAACGCCCGGCCGCCGGCCCTTTCGCCGCACATCGTTACGCTGCTCAGAGAGGCGTGGATGATCGGCTCGATCGAATACGGCGCGATGCAGATCCGTTCGGCCTATCTGCTGGCCGCGCTCTTGTCGAGCGACATCCTCTCGATCGTGGCGAAGGACGCCTCGCCGGAATTCGAGAAGATTTCGCCCGAATCGCTGCACAAGGAATTGCCCGGCGTCGTGGCCAACACTTCCGAAGCGCAGATGGAAGCCGCCGCGATGCCCTCTTCCGCCGGCCGCGAGCCGGGCCGCCCGGCGATGCCCGGCGGTCCCACGAAAACGCCCGCGCTCGATCAGTTCACCATCGACCTTACGCTCCGCGCCAAGCGCGGCGAGATCGATCCCGTGCTCGGCCGCGACGCCGAAATCCGCCAGATCATCGACATCCTTACCCGCCGCCGCCAGAACAATCCGATTCTCACCGGCGAGGCGGGCGTGGGCAAAACCGCCGTGGTCGAAGGCTTCGCGCTCCGCATCGCGGCGAACGACGTGCCCCCGCCGCTGCGCAACGTTTCCCTCCGCGTGCTCGATCTCGGTTTGCTCCAGGCCGGGGCGGGCATCAAGGGCGAGTTCGAGAACCGGCTGAAATCGGTGATCGACGAAGTCAAGGCCTCGCCGCAGCCGATCATCCTTTTTATCGACGAAGCCCACACCATGATCGGCGCCGGCGGGCAGGCCGGCCAGGGCGACGCCGCCAATCTCTTGAAACCCGCGCTGGCCCGCGGCGAACTGCGGACCATCGCCGCCACGACCTGGGCGGAATACAAGAAATACTTCGAGAAGGATGCCGCGCTCGCCCGCCGCTTCCAAGTGGTGAAGGTCGAGGAACCGGTCGAGTCGGCCGCCGTCGATATGATGCGCGGACTGGTCGCCACCTTGGAAAAGCACCATAAAATCCGCATCCTCGACGAAGCCGTGATCGATGCCGTGCGGCTCTCGCACCGCTATATCTCCGGCCGCCAACTGCCCGACAAATCGGTGAGCTTGCTGGACACTTCCGCCGCGCGCGTGGCCATCGGCCTGACGACCGTTCCGCCGGCCGTCGAAGATTGCCGCCGCCGCATCGAGCAACTTGAGGTGGCGCTGGGAATTTCGCAGCGGGAAAACCAGACCGGCGCGAACAACCAGGAGCGAATCGACGAACTCGTGCAATCCAAATCCGCCGCGGAAACCGAACTCGCCGCGTTGGAAATCCGCTGGAAAGAAGAATCGGAGTTGGTGACGAAAATCCGCAAAATCCGCGAACAATTGGAGAGTGGATCGAACCAACCGAAAGCCGTTGATCCACCCAAAGAACCGCAATCCAAACCGGCGCCGGCCGAAAAGCAAGCGGAATCATCCGCCGGGTCCCCTCCCGCCGAACCGCTCACTCCCGAAAAGCGCGCCGAACTTCTCGCGGAATTGACCGATCTGACCGCCAAGCTCAAGCAGCTTCAAGGCGAAAATCCGCTGATGCAAGTCTGCGTCGATTCGCAGGCCATCGCGGAGGTGGTTTCCGGCTGGACCGGCATTCCCGTGGGCCGCATGGTTACCGATGAAATCCGCACCGTCTTGGCCTTGAAGGAGCGGATGGAGGAGCGGATCGTCGGCCAGTCGCACGCCTTGGACGCCATCGCCCAGCGAATCCGCACCTCGCGGGCGAATCTGACCGATCCCCGCCGCCCCATCGGCGTGTTCCTCTTGGTCGGCCCCAGCGGCGTGGGCAAGACCGAAACCGCCATCACGCTGGCCGAATTGCTCTACGGCGGCGATCAGAACATGACCGTCATCAATATGTCGGAGTTCAAGGAAGAGCACAAGGTTTCGCTGCTGATGGGCTCCCCGCCGGGCTACGTGGGCTACGGCGAAGGCGGCGTGCTGACCGAGGCCGTCCGCCGGCGGCCGTACAGCGTGGTGCTGTTGGACGAGATGGAAAAAGCCCATCCCGGCGTGCAGGATATTTTTTATCAGGTCTTCGACAAGGGCACGCTCCGCGACGGCGAGGGCCGCGACATCGATTTCAAAAACACGCTCATTATGATGACCTCGAACGCGGGCACCGACGCCATCATGAAACTTTGCGCCGATCCCGAAACGCGGCCCGACCCGGCCGGCTTGGCCGAAGCGTTGCACCAGGATTTGCTAAAAACCTTCAAACCGGCGTTCCTCGGCCGCGTAACGCTCGTGCCGTATTATCCGCTGCCCGACGACGTAATGCGAAAGATCGTGGTCTTGCAACTCGGCCGCATCGCCCGCCGCGTGATGGAGAACCATCGGGCGAAATTCGAGTACGACACGGAACTGGTGGCGACAATCGCCGGCCGCTGTACCGAGGTCGAAAGCGGCGCGCGGAACGTGGATCACATCCTTACCCGCACGCTGCTGCCGGAAATGTCCGCCGAATTCCTCTCCCGCATGGCCGAAGGACAGGCGATTCAAGCGGTGAAAGTCGCACTCAACGCCGACGGCAGCTTCCGCTACGAGTTTTCGTGATTTTCAGAGGTCTTCGTAGGGTGGGTCAATAGCGGCGACGACCCACCGATACGCCGAGCAGGACAGAAAATGCTTGGTGGGTCGTCGCTAAAGCTTGACCCACCCTACGAACTTTGCATCGCCTGGGGTCTGCGGCATAGCAATGAATGCCTCGGCCCAACGGGCCAACCGATCTCCTCGCGCCGGGCGTAATTCCCGATTGCGCCGCCATGCCCGTTTGCGGAGAACGCGGAAAGTGCTTGTTTTTGGGCGTTTTTCGATAAGCGGGGATTTTTTCCTTATGGCGTAACAAGCGGATTTCGCGGTTTTTTGGTGATTTTGCGGGAGCGGGATGGCGAATTCCTCGGGAAAACGAGGTTTTTGGGGGGCGAATTTTTGCCGATTGCGGTTTTTGGTTTTTGGTCTTGGGACTTTGGGCTTGGGTTTGGAAGATTTCTCCGTATGGAGTGATGGATACCTTTTGTACACTATGCAAAGGCCAATCTATCAGAAGGGGCGGCTTTTTTCAAGAAATAAGTTTGGGATTGCATCGCAACGCGTTGTGGGACAGGGAGTTGGGACGAAATTTAACTTCGATTGTTTGACGACGTTTTGGGAGTGAAGGTTGCATTGGACGGCCAAGGAATGGTATAATTCCGTATTCGATGGGGAGTTGGGAAAAGCCGGCAGACGCCGCCTGCCCGCTACGGCACTGCCGGACAAGACGGCAACGGCGCCCGCACGGAATCCATCGGTAGGGACCGACTCCGACCCGAAAAACACTGGCAAAGCCAGAGGCACACGCATGTACACTATTTGGTCGGTGTCGCCCTGCCGGTTTTGCGGAGGGATTTGGGATAAGATTATTCGATAACGGCTGCCCACTACGGCACTGCCGGACAAGCCGGCAGTGGCACCCGCGCGTTACGTGGCGACAAATGACCAGTAGCCCTTCAGACTTCAAACGGGCGATTGACTCCTACGGATTTCCGAGAGAAGAGCCGATCTTCTATGTTGACCTGAATTGGTCGTCAGAGGATCCCGGTCACCCACATGAACCAGTGGTCCTCTTTCGGCCCGCGGGCCCGGAAGCGGAATGGCATTCAAGTATCGAGGCCTTTTGGGCAAGCGCCTTGTTCAACTATCTGGAAGACCGCGTTGACGATGCCAGATTCGAGGAACTGGGTGAATCCGGTGAATACCGAGCGATTGCCGTCGTTGAAGCGCATCGTGTTCTTGGCGATCTCATCGGAGCAGCCAGGAGTGACTACATCACTGTTCCGGTCCACCCCTTGTCATGCTTCCTCGTGTACAATGACCCTGACCTGAAGGCTGTGGTTGGCACCGATTCAGCGGGTTACTTTGCAGTCATTCGGAAATCTTGCGGAGCGGAAACAACCACGTAACCACGGCATGCACCCGAGCGGCGAATCGGGGAGGAATTGGGATGGAAAGGCACTTGGCCGCTGCCGGGTGACGCCTGTCGTTCTGTGCTTTGGTCACATCGACCGCCATCAGTCCCTGCAAACGTATGGCTGAGGTGAGACGTGTTGAAAAGGGAAGGTAACTTGGGACGCAGGCGCGGAGGCTTGAGCACAACTTGTCGGCAAGTTACAATTGGAGGACTACAAGAGCCGTCCGCTGCTGCGTTCATGGCCTTTGCCTGCCGAGCTTCCGAGCGACTTCAGTACACTGGATATCACTCTGGCGGAAACGCCACGAACGACCAACGGGTTTCCGTGATTCATGTCGCGACGACGTCACGCCTGCGCAATATCCCGCAACTCAGTATGGCAAGACCGAGCGGAGGATCGGGATGAAAGATTACGAGATCATCGATACGAATGCCGGCAACATCGGCGGTTGCGTCATCTGCCGCTACAAGAGCGGCAAGAACGAAGGACGCCGCCGCAAGTTGGATTGGCTCAAGAAGCGCTACGCGGAAGGCTTGAGGTTCAAGGTGCTTCGCGCGCGCGAATTCGGCGATATCGGGATGATCGAGTATGCCCCCGGCAGTCATACGTGGCGGCCCGTCGAGGCGGAGGGCTACTTCGTCATCCATTGCCTGATGGTCAATAGCAAGCACACGGGGAAAGGACTCGGCGCTCTCTTGCTGGATAGTTGCCTGCGGGACGCGAAGCAGAGCAAGTGCCGAGGGGTCGCGGTCGTCACAAGTTCGGATAGCTTCATGGCCGAAAGCGAATTGTTCATCAAGGCGGGTTTCGTCTCGGTGGAGAGCATCCCGCCCTACGAGCTGCTCGTCAAGAAGTTCGTGAAAACGGCCCCCGATCCTCGTTTCATCGTCGAAAGAGAGCGCGTATTGAAGAAGTACAAAAAGGGGCTTACGATCCTGGCCGCCGATCAGTGCCCCATGATTGCCAAGTGCGTGAAGGATATTGCGGAGGCGTCTCAAGCCCTGGGGCTGAAGACGAAAGTGGTTCGCGTCAGGAGCGCCAAGCAGTCAAGGGAGCTTCCGACGCCCTACGGCGTGTTCAGCATTGTCTATGATGGAAAGCTGATTGCCGAGCGTCCGATCAGCGGCACGAGATTCAGACTCATCATGCGTAAGCTGGTCTAAGGAGTACATGGATATCGCGATGCTGGGATGACTTCTGCCATAGCAACCGGGTAGCACCGGTTCTCGAACCGGTGCGGCGTTGCCGCAAGAGGTATCATGCGGAGGGTAATCCCGCCTCTTGTGCCTCGCGGCACCCCGGTTCAAGAACCGGGGCCACCCGCGAACCGCGACCACTGGTCGCGGCTTTCCAACGAGTCATGCCGCGAACCGCGACCACTGGTCGCGGCTTTCCAGCGAGTTCTGCCGCAAACCGCCGTCTATGCGCGAAATGCCTTCTTGATAATAATGTTAATGTGTCGAAAACCGGCCTCTAGGTATAATCATGTTCCAGCTCGAAGCTCCCTTTCAACCCGCCGGAGACCAGCCGCAAGCGATTGAGGCTTTGGTTCAAGGTTTGCGCGAGGGGAAAAAGGAGCAGGTCTTGATGGGCGTGACCGGGTCGGGCAAGACGTTCACCATGGCCAACGTCATTCAGGCCGTCGAGCGGCCCACGCTGGTGATGTCGCACAACAAGACGCTGGCCGCGCAGCTCTACAGCGAGTTCAAGGAGTTCTTTCCGCACAACGCGGTGCATTATTTCGTCAGTTATTACGATTACTATCAGCCCGAAGCGTATATTCCGCAGCGCGACATCTACATCGAGAAGGACGCGGCGATCAACCAGCAGATCGACCGCCTGCGGCTGGCCGCCACCAGCGCGCTGGTGAGCCGGCGGGACGTGATCATCGTGGCCAGCGTTTCCTGCATCTACGGTCTCGGTTCGCCGGAAGATTACCGCTCGATGATGGTCGGCGTGGCGCTCGGGCAAACGGTCGATCGCGACGAAGTCTTGGCGAAACTGGTCGATATCCAATACGAGCGGAACGATTTCGAGTTTCAGCCGGGCAAGTTCCGCGTCCGCGGCGATTGCGTGGAAATCTGGCCGGCCTACGAGGAGTTCGCCTACCGCATGGAGTTTGGGGGCGATGAAGTCGAGCAACTCTCGATTATCAATCCGCTGACCGGCGAGGCGATCGCGCGGCCGGAGCGGATTTACGTCTATCCGACCAAGCATTTCGTCATGCCCGAGGAAAGGGTGGCGGCGGCGGTCGATGAAATCAAGCGCGAGTTGAAAGAGCGGCTCGAAGAGTTCAAGAACCAGGGCAAATTGCTCGAGGCCCAGCGCTTGAGCGCCCGCACGCGGTACGATATCGAAATGCTGCAGGAAGTGGGCTACTGTCCGGGCATCGAGAATTACAGCCGGCCGCTTTCCGGCCGTCCGCCGGGGTCCGCGCCGGACACGCTTTTCAGCTTCTTTCCCGACGATTTTCTGCTGATCGTCGATGAATCGCACGTGAGCGTGCCGCAGATTCGCGGGATGTATTTCGGCGACCACAACCGCAAGCGGACGCTCGTCGAGCACGGTTTCCGCCTGCCCAGCGCGCTCGACAACCGGCCGCTTACGTTCGACGAATGGGAAGGGAAGATCAAAAACGCGATTTTCGTCTCGGCCACGCCGGGACCTTACGAATTGAACAAGACCGGCGGAAAATACGTCGAGCAAGTCATTCGGCCCACCGGTTTGCTCGATCCCGAGATCGAGGTCGCGGCCGCGCGCACGCAAATTCCGCATCTGCTGGAGCAGATTCGCGCGCGGACGAAAGTCGGCGAGCGGGTGCTCGTCACCACGCTCACGAAACGCCTGGCCGAGGACGTTTCGGCCTATTTCGGCAAGCAGAACATCCGCTGCAAGTGGCTGCACAGCGATTTGGACGCCTTCGAGCGCGTCGAGCTGTTGCGCGATTTGCGGCAAGGGCATTTCGACGTGCTGGTGGGCGTCAACCTGTTGCGCGAAGGCCTCGATCTGCCCGAAGTCTCGATGGTCGCCATTCTCGACGCCGACAAGGAAGGCTTTCTGCGCAGCGAGACCTCGCTCATGCAGACCATCGGCCGATCGGCGCGCAACGTGAACGCCAAGGTGGTGCTTTACGCCGACCGCGTAACCGATTCGATGCGGCGGGCGATCGAGGAGACCGAGCGGCGGCGGAAGATGCAGCAGGAATACAACGAAGAGCACGGCATCACGCCGGAGACGATCCGCAAGAGCATTCACGCGGGCATCGAGGCCGAGGCCGATGCCCACGCCCGGGCGAACGCCGCCGTCGGCCGCGGCGACGAAGCGCAGTTCATTACCGAAGAGTATCTCACCGAGCTGGAAGGCGAAATGATGGCCGCCGCCGAGAACCTCGAATTCGAGCGCGCGGCCGCGATCCGCGACCGGATCATCCAGATGCGCGAGCAGATCGGCAAACCGTTGGCCGAAGCCGAAATCCGCCATTCCACCCGCCAGGAACGCGGCAAACTCCGCAAAAAACACCCCACCGGGGGAAAGATTCCGAAACCGGGACCGAATTAAATAAAATGCTCCACGAGAAATATTTCAACGCGGAATATTTCAACACGGAATATTTCAACACGGAGACACGGAGGACACGGAGGAAAACAAACTATAAAACAACATTCAAGCCATTTAGAACCAGTCCAGTATCAAGACCGCGTTTTGTTCAATGCGGGCACGGTTTGGTTGGCGATTCTGCGAGGCGGGAGCCTCGCGGACATTGCATTCCCAGGCGGGAGCCTGGGAACGAGAAACAAACAATAAAACAACATTCAAGCCATTTAGTAATGCTGCAATCATCATCTCCGCCGTGATCTCCGTGTCTCCGTGTTGATAACCTTCGTGTTTCTCGATCGAACTCCAAATTGGTATCGAGTAAAATCTAAATTTTCAACATCACTTGATCCATATCAATTCTTCTCCGCTGGTTTCCTCGTAAAATTGGAATAGTGGATTGAACATTCCATCCAAACTAGGAAACTCCCATGAAACCGAGCGATATTCTGAGCGGCGAGCACCGCGTGATCGAGCAGGTTTTGAATTGTCTGGAAAAAATCGCCGCGGCCTGCCGCCGCGACGGCAAACTGGACGGGCAGTCGGCCCGCGAGGCGATCGACTTCTTCCGCAATTTCGCCGACAAATGCCACCACGGCAAGGAGGAATCGCATTTCTTCCCGGCGATGGAGGCGAAGGGCTTTTCCCGCGAGAGCGGCCCGACGGGCGTAATGCTCCACGAGCACGATCTCGGCCGCTCCTACATCCGCGGCATGAACGAAGCCGTTGAAGGGGCGGCCGCCGGCGACGCGGCAGCCAACGCGCAATTCGCCAAAAACGCCGCGTACTACATCGACCTGCTCCGCGAACACATCCAAAAGGAAGACCACTGCCTGTACGGCATGGCCAATCAGGCGTTTAGCGACGAAGATCAGCATAATTTGCTCGCCGCCTTCGCCCGCGTGGAAGCCGAAGAGATGGGCATCGACACTCACGAAAAATACCTCGCCCTCGCCAACGAGTTGGCCGAGCGTTGGAACGTGCCTCGGGCAGAATCCACGCCCTCCTGCCATCACGCCTGCGGCTGCGGACATTGAGGGCCATCTTGAATCATCGTTTAGCCCGGAGCCAACGGCGACGGTGGATTGCAGAGAAATGCAACTTCCGTGTTTTTCGATTATCTCCCCAACGCCGTCGCCGTTGGCTCCGGGCTAAACGATTGCCTGCGAGCGGCATCGGGCGTGCGGCGGTGAATGAGCGCGATCGTTTTCGAATCGGACATGATGAGATGAAGTTGAATTCAACGGCGCGCCGTTTTATCGATTAAATAACGATAGGCCGAGACCGCTCCGACTCTCCTCGAAGCAATCCCGGCCTATGCGTTGTTTTCCGCGGTTCAACGGCCCCGCGTTGAACCGTGCCCGATTATGTCGCCCCGAGTCATCTCATTTAGCCCCCGGTGAATTCACGATCAAAGCGAATTAACTCTCGACTCCCGGCATTGCCCCCCGTGTGTTCACGGGGGGAACTGCAAAGTCCCGACACGAAGGGGACAGGTCCATGTTTTCGGGCAACCGTTTTCCGGCAAAATGCGTCTTTTCGCCGAAAAATGGACCAGTCCCCGGACTTTCTCTCGACTATCAAATTGCCCCCCGTGTGTTCACGGGGGGCTAAATATCTCGGAGCGAAATATCGGTTTAATACGACCGGTAGCCGCTTTGGTCGGGGCGAGCGAGGTAATACGGCTGACCGCCCGTTGCCTGCCAACGATTCGGCTGCAGTGGCGTGTTTGAAACCCAAGCCGGCGGATAGACGTTCACCGGATCGGCGCCAACGCGCGGCCGGGAGTTCGACAGCCCGAACCAGCGCATCGCGGCCAGGCGGTTCGCGCGCTGCTTGGCGGTGAATTCGGCATTGGCGCGGACGGCATTCTTCGGGTCTTTATATTCCCGCACGTATTGTTCGTAGAACCACATTTCGGGCGTGGCTCGGAGTTCGCCGGTTGCCGTGGGAATGGTCGGCTGCGCGACGGCCGGAGGGGTCGCGATTGCCGGAACCATTGCCGGCGGCGTTCTTTCCGGCGCACCGCGTTGTGCCCAGGCTGGGGCGGCCGCGAAAAGCATCAAGAAGGCGAACGGAAATACGAATCTCTTCATGGATAAATCCCCCACTGAAAATGATCCTCCCCGACGGGAGGAAATTCGGTCAAAAGCTCCCTATCAAGGCTTCGGTATTTAAGGGTAGTAGGGTTTAGAGAGATTTTGCCGAATGTTCCACCATCCTTGAAAACGGGGAAAATGGGGAAAATAAGCTACCGGCAGCGAAGTGATGCTCCCGGCACCGCGAGATTAGTCCCATTGAATGATTCCATTACCCTTCTTGACGGGGAAATTACCGGCTAAAATGACGATTTATCGGACCACGAGAGGAAATCCCATTATTTTTTCAAGATGGAGGGTAATTCACGATCGTCCCCCTCACAAGTCGGCGGCAGCGCTTCTCGATATTTCTTGCCGTAATCCATTTCGCGCGATCATTTTTCGCCGGACGACGTTTTGCGGCCCGGCGCCCCCGTTCAATGCTATTCGCCCGCTTCGAGCTTCAGCGAAACTTGTTTCCGCCCGCCGCCGCGAAGCACGCCGAGCGTGATCGCATCGCCGGGCTTTTTCGTTTCGATGATGTCCAAAAAGTTGTCGCCGGTGCGGACGGGCTTGCCATCGACCGCCACGATCAAATCGGCGGCCGATAAATCCAGGTGCGTCGAAGGGAAGATGAACGGACCGGAGCGCACCTGCTTCCGTTCGATCCGCGGTCCGCGTAATCCGGCTTTCTCGGCGGGGCCGCCGGGAACTAGCTTGATGATCAGCAAGCCGCGGTCGGTCTGATAGACCTGGGCGATTCCCGATTCCGGCCGGCTGATGCGCCCGTTGGCGATCAGTTGCGGCACGACGCGGGCAATGGTGTTCGCGGGAATGGCGAAGCCCACGCCGGTGTTCTCCCCCGTCTTGCTGGCGATGGCCGTATTCATGCCGATCATCAGTCCGCGGTTATCCAAGAGCGGGCCGCCGGAATTGCCGGGATTGATGGCCGCGTCGATTTGGATGATCGATTTGATGGTCCGCTGCGTGCGTTTGGCGTTCAGCGAGCGATTCAAGCTGGAGATGATGCCCGTCGTCAGCGTGCGCTCCAGCCCGAAGGGGTTGCCGATGGCCATCACCCGCTGCCCGACGAGCAAATTCGCCGAATTGCCGAATTGCACGGGAAAGAGGGAATCGGCCGGGGCATCGATCTTGAGCACGGCGATATCCGTGTCGGGGTCTCTGCCGATCAAGCCCGCCGGATAGGTCTTTCCGTCGAAAAGGGTAACCTGAATTTCCTTCGCGCCATCGACGACGTGAAAGTTCGTGAGAATGTGTCCTTCGCGATCGATGACCGAACCGCTCCCTTCCCCCTCGGAGGGCACTTCGAACATCATGAAGCGGTCAGTCTGCACGCTCTTCGTGTTGATGTTCACCACTCCGCGGTTGACGAGCTGATACACCGCGATATTGATCCGCTCTTCGGGCGTTAGCTCTTGCGGCGCGGCTTCGCTAGGCGGGGACGAGGGATGGGCGAATGCCGTCGATCCCGTGGAAGAAGCGGGATTTCGAACCGGCGCCGCCAAATCCGCGCGGGGTTCCTGGGCGTTCATCCGGGGATCGACCGCCGGATGATTGGAAAACAAGAGCACCGAAATAAATCCGCCTAAAATGGCGGCCGCCGTACAAAGGATGATGATTTTTCGCATAAAACACGCGGATCTGAGAGTGTGAAAAACGATAGACAACCAGTTTAATTATAATCGATTTGCCATGTGACCGTCCAGAGTCCAAATTAAACGTAGGACAGGTTTCCAACCTGTCGTCGAATTTATTGGCGGGATAGGTTTTCAGTTTGTCATCGAATTATACACCGTCATCCAGAGACAGGAGAGACAGGTTAGAAACCTGTCCTACATTTCCAGGCCTGATTTTACAGGGGAATTCGCGGCCTCGTTAAACTTTGCGGGCAATGGCGGCAGTCTGAGCAAAGTCTTCCCGCACGTTAAATCTTTTCCAAATTCACAGGCAAAAACGGTCCAATTTCACATAAAACCGCCCTAAGACCGGCAAGACTCATCCAAGAGGAAAAGTGCGGGATGAAGTTATTTTTTTCGGGCGTAAACAACTTGATGTGTGTTGTCCAGAATTCGCCAAATGCCTAATGGCCCCAGAACGCAAGCTCCGATACATTTTACGAACCTTGCCGCGATTCCGTGTTTGATCGAGCAATGCCGTGAACGAATAAAACCGCGGGGAAGCTACTTGCAGAGCCGCCCCGCCCACTCAACCCAATCCTCTCTCGCTAGTAGAGATGCGATTCTATTAGGAGGTCTATGGAATGAGATGCTCTCGTTTTGCGATCACTCTCATAAGGGCCGCGATAGCCGTGGGCGCGCTGGGAATCGCCACGGCCGGCAGCCCGACGGGAATGGCCGCCCAAATCGGCGCGAATCCTGCTTTGGGGCAAGCCGTAAACCGCTTCGAGAGCGTCAAGGACTGGCGCAACCATAAGTTCATGGAGGAATTGGCGAACGACGGGGCCAAGGAGTCTTTCCCGCTCTCCTTGCTCTATAAAATTGCGATGGCAAAAGCCGCAGAGTACGCCGCAAAGATCGACGCGGCGGTCGAAGGCGATTCCTTCCAACTCAAATCGATCTTCTCGGCGAAAATGCTGACGCTGCTCTCGGCGCGTTGGGACGATAAATCCTCCACGGCGATGGAATCGGTGTCCGAGGAGGAAGGCGACGCCGCGCAAGATGCCGACGAGTACGCCGACGATTCCTCCTACGACATGGAAGACGATGCGAACGCCGCCGAAGAACTCTCCGCGAACGAGGGACTGTTTATGGAATGGACGTCTCCCGACTTTTTCGATTCCTCTCTTCTCTTGGATGACGAGCGGCGATCTGACGGATCGTTCGGGTATCCTTACCATGCCGCCGAAAATCGTTTCGACCCGGAGGAGAGCGAAGCCGATTACGAAGCGGTTTGGCAAGCGCGTTTGAACACCCTAAGCGAAATTCTATTCCCCTCGCCGCCACCTTCCGGCGAGGAATACGCCGGTGAAAAAAACGCCGGCGAGGAAAATCCGGAAGAGGAATATGCCGGCGAGGAATATGCCGGCGAAGAGATGATCCAGGACGAATACGCCGGCGAGGGAGATCGCGGCGATGAATATGCCGGCGACGAAACCGGCGAGGGATCCGAGGAGGAAGATTATTCGATGAAATCCGGCAACGCGGCGGAAGACATCGACGATCAAACCCAGATCGAAGAGGCTGAAGAAGCAACGGAAGGAGAGGTCGAGGAAGCGGACGAGGAGTTCGCCGATGAAGAATCGGACACCGAAGCCGGAATCACCCCCGAACCGCCCCAATCGGCTCAAAACGGATCGAGTGGCAGTTGTTTATGGGATGCGGAAACCGCGCTGAATCATTACCTGGGTTGCGAGACTTTCTTCAATCCCGCCAATTTCGCCGGCAAGGGGGTAGGCTCGGTCTTCGACCATTACGGCGATGCGTTAAAAATCGGTCCCGAAACCCTATTAATCGGCACTTTCGCCACTTTGCCGGGATTTTACGGCGAGAGGCTCATCGCGACAAACGGTCAAGACCAGTCGCCCGGAGTGACGAACCATGCCGATCCCCTTGATGCGGAATCAGCGGAAGAATCGTCGGCTTCCCTGTCCCCGCCGCATACGCTCTTAAATCGCCTTGTCGATGGCATCAAAAACGAAACGAGCGATTGGTTTGACGCATTTCACCGCATTGCAAGGCAATTTTCCTCGATCCGTGAGGCATTTTGATACAATTTAGTCCCGATGAATCACTCTGAATACTCCACTATGGGGGATTTGACCGAGGCCGAGAAATAATTTTTTCCATGAATAATTGACTTAAGCCACTACCGATAAAACACTTACGGCCTAGACTTTAGTAAAAGTCCAGGCCGTTTTTATTTTTCGGCAAGCAAAGTGCGTAGAGAAAGAGGGGGACTATTTTTTTATTGGAGTGGACAGGTCAACCAAATCATTTTGCGGGCCGCGGGAAGGGGAGAGGCCCATGTTTTCGGCCTACCGTTTGTCTGTAAAAAAACGATTTCCCGTCGAAAAATGGACCAGTCCCCGGCCCGATGAAAAACTTATAATTACAGGTGGACATAGCCCACCCTGCCCGTAAAACGGAAAACTCCCGCCTCGGCACGTTTTTTAGTAGTAAAATCCAACTATCTTATATAGAATGAAGGTGGTCGTTTATTCCTTGTAGCAACCCATACTCCGCGTTCTCGTTTCGTCGCCGCGGAGGGCGATGAATATCGAGCAATGCCAGGTTTCGAATTAGTTTTGGAGATTAAGATGACGAAGCAGCGTTTTATCCGTTCGGCCGCGGTTATTGCGGCCGTTTTCGGCGCGGTTTTCGTGGCCCAGTGCGCAGTGGCGGCCGATCCCCTCCCTGCCCGCATGGACACCTTCGCGCATCCCGACGGCGCGAACTACTTCGCCTTGAGCCTGACGCCGACGGGCATCGCCCCCACCGCCGCTCCCCGCGACGTGGTCGTGATGTTCAATACCTCGGCGAGCCAGATGGGCGAGGCCCGCACGAAGGCATTGGAGGCGTTAAAGGGTATTCTCGCGGGCTTGGGTCCGCAAGACCGCGTGCAACTGGTCGCCGTGGATTTGAACGCCGTGCCGCTGACGAAGACCTTCGTCGCCCCGGGCGGCCAGGAAATAGCGAAAGCGCTGGCCGATCTCGACGCCCGCGTGCCGCTAGGCGCGACCGACATGAAAAAGGCGCTTGCCGCCGCCGCGGAAAGTTTCCAAGGCGAATCGAAAAACGCGAGGACCGCGGTTTACTTGGGCGACGGCCGCAGCAGCGCGAATATCGTTAGCGCACAAGAATTCGCCGATCTTTCGAAAAAATTATCGTCCGCGCACGTTTCGGTTTCCGCGTACATCGTCGGCGATCGGTCCGACGCGCAAATTTTGGGCGCATTGGCCGGCAACACGGGCGGAATCTTGTTGGAAGACAACGCGGAACTCGCCGGCGCGAAAGCCGGGGCGCAATTGGCGGCCGCGGTCGAAGGAACGGTCTTATGGCCGACAGCGGTGAAATGGCCGGCCGAGATGACCGTTTTCCCCAAGCAAGCCCCGCCGTTGCGGCTGGATCGCGATTCGGTGGTGGTCGGCAAGTACCAAGGCAAAGGCCCCTTCGAGGTGCAATACGAGGTCGAGACCGCCTCCGGCCCGCAACCGATTTCCTTCACCGCGGCGCCCACCGAAGCGTCGGGCGACAAGAATAGCTATCTCGCCGCGTTGGTGAAATGGGCGGAAAACGACAACGGCGTGCCGCTGATCGGATCGCAGAGCCTGGAAAACGCTAAAAAAATCAATGTTTTAAGCACCCAGGGCTGGAAGGAACTCGCGAAACAGGCGATATCGGTAGGCAACGCGGACGATGCGGAAAAACTCGCCGACGCCGCGCTCCGCCAAGACCCCAACAACAGCGAGGCGTTGAACGTGAAAGACGCCGCCGCCAAGCTCCGCCAAGGCGGAAAAGCCCCGGCGGGCGCGGTCGCACCGGAGGCCCTTCCCCCGGCGGGTGGCGCGACCGAATTGAACCTCGTCGGCCCCAGGCCGATCGACGATCCGAACGCCGGCGCGTTCCTCGAAGGCGTCGAGCATCGGTCGAATGTGATTACGCAGCAGGTGCAGGCCGAAGTGCGCGCCACCGTCGATGATGCCCGCCAAATGGTCGGCGTCGATCCCAAATCGGCGACGAACGCGTTGCGGCTGTTGCTCGAGAAGGTTCGCCAGGTGCCGGAACTCAACCCGGACGCGCGCGATCAGTTGGTCGGCCAGTTGCAGACGGCCTTGCAGGAAACGCAGCGTCGCCAAGTAGAATTCGATCGACGGAATTTGCGGCAACAAGAGTTGGACTCGGCCCAGAGGGAACTGCAAATCATCACCGAGAATCACCTCCGCGACCAGATGAAAGTCAAGCAGTTGATGAACCGCTTCGATTCGCTTATGAGCGAAGGGCGATATAATCTGGCCGAGATGCAGGCGGCCGCCGAGGCCGAGAAGATTCTGCCCTTTTCGCCGGCGATTCAAGCGGCCAAGCTGACCGCCCGCAACAGCGACTACTACTACAACGCGATGATGCTCCGCGAGGCGCGGCAGAAAGGGGTGGTCGATGCGCTGGCTTCGGTGGAGCGATCGCACATTCCGTTCAACGACATGGAGCCGATCGTCTATCCGGACGCCGAATTCTGGCGGAGGATTTCCGACAAGGAAAATCCGGAGTCCCGCATCAGCAAGTACTCGTCGATGGACCTTGCTAATCCGAACTCGGCGGAGAAAGCCATTCAACAGGCGTTGCGCGACGAGGTTTGCAAGCCGCAAGGCCTCGATTTCACCGAGACCGCGCTCTCCGACGTGATTCAATACATTAAGGATTGCCACAAAATCGAGATTCAACTCGACAATCCCGCCCTCACCGAACTGGGAATCACCCCCGAATCGCCGGTTACCAAGAATTTGAAAGGCATTTCGCTGCGTTCGGCATTGCGATTGTTGCTCAAGGATTTGGGACTGACTTACATGATTAAGGACGAGGTGTTGCTGATTACCTCGCCGGATGTCGCGGACACCAACCTGACTACGAGGGTGTACCCTGTGGCCGACCTCGTGATTCCCGTCTCTTCCGGCATGGGAATGATGGGTGGCATGGGGATGATGGGAGGTATGGGTGGCATGGGAGGAGGCATGATGGGAGGCATGGGCGGTATGGGTGGTGGTATGGGTGGCATGGGTGGCATGGGTGGCGGCATGGGTGGCATGGGAATGGGCATGATGAATTTGCCGCGCGATCTGCTCCCCAAAATTCCACCCGGAGGTTTTCAAGCATTCTCCGTTCTGGATGATTTGAGCATCCCCGTGAAAGCCTCGGCGAAGGCGTCGGCCAAGGCCGAAAAGGCCGCTGCCGTCAAGGAAAACGCAACCATCCCCGCCAGCGTTCATCCGGCGATCGCGCCGAAAGCCGCGCCGGCGAAGGTCGAGAAGATTCCGATTGAAATTGCAACCGGTGAAAAGCCCGAACTCGTTTGGAATAAGTATTTCGGCGCGCATACGCCCGCACCGTCGGCCGTCCGCGAAGCCGTGCGGTCGCTGATGAAAGATGCCAAATACGATCAGGTGATCGCGCTCATCGGCGCGGCGCTGCGGAATCGTCAGCCCCAGCCGTGGATGTACGAAGCGATGTGCCTGGCGATGCAAGCCGCCAACCGGCCCAAGGCGGAAATCGAGCGGGCGATCATGTCCGCCGTCGATTTCGCGCAAAGTCCCTCCGATCTTCTGTATATCGGCGTCTATTTGATGGACATAGGCTCAAACGAACGGGCTTTGGACGTGTTCCGCCAAGTCGCGGCGGTCCAACCGCTGCGGCCCGAACCGTACATGCTCGGCCTGAAAGCCGCGCGGCAAACGGGCAACCTCGACGGCCTGCGTTGGGCGAGCGTGGGAATCCTCAGCCAGGCATGGCCCAAGGAACAGGCTTCCGTTTGGCAGGCCGGCGTGGGCGTGGCCGAGGAAGTGCTCGCCAAGCTCACGGCCGAGAAACGCACCGCGGAGGCCGCCGCCTTCCGCGCCGAATTGGACAAGGCCGTGGAGCGCGATTGCATCGTCGTCGTCAATTACACCGGCGACGCCCAATTGGACCTCACGGTTTGCGAGCCGGCCGGATCGATCTGCTCCTATCGGGTTCCGCGGAGTTCGTCGGGCGGCATGTTGCTGGGCGATGCCATCTCCCAGGCCAACGGCGACAACGGCGGCGGCAAATCGGAAGTTTACGTTTGCCCGAAGGGCTTCGACGGCACCTACCGCGTGGCGATCCGCCGCGTTTTCGGCAACGTCGCGACCGGCAAAGTCCACGTGACGGTGATGACGCATTACCGCGGCAAGAATCCCGTCTCCATCCCCAAAACGATATCGCTCGTCAAGGACGGAGCGCAGATCGCCTTCGATCTGAAGGACGGCCGCCGCAAGGAGCCGATCGCCGAACTGCAAATCGCCAATGCGGCGGAAAACCAACTGAAACTCAACGGAATGCAAGTCCTGGCGCAACAGATCGACGCTTCGGTCAATCCCGGCGCGCTCGGCGCGTTGGGCCGGTCGAATTCCTTGAACGGCGGACTGGGCGGGGGTCTCGGACTCGGCGGCAACGGCCTCTTCCCGTTCTTCGGCCGCGGCGCGGTCGGTTATCAACCGGTGATCAGGCAGTATCCCGAAGGCGCGATGTTGATGGCCACCGCGGTGGTCTCCGCCGACCGGCGTTACGTCCGCGTTTCACCCTCGCCCATGTTTTCCGGCATTGGAGAGGTCAACACCTTCAATACATCCAGCGGCCAAGGCGGGCAAACCGGCGGCGGTACGGGCGGACAAGGCTTCGGCGGTCTTTCCGGCGGCCAAACCACGGGCAATACCGGCACTTTCTAGCTGTAAAACAATAAGTTGCCGGAATCGTAGTAGGCACACTCCGTGTGCCGTCTGTGAATTACGGCACACGGAGTGTGCCTACTACGTTACAATTCGGTAGGTTATTCTTTTACAGAGACTTACGACTTGCTTAGCCCGATTGCATATTTCGCCCCCCGTGAAAACACGGGGGGCTTTGCGTTGGTGCAAACCGATTCCACAAATCCTCGTTCCCACGCTCCGGCGTGGGAACGCAATTCCGCGACGCTCCCGCGTCGCAGAGGTGCTAACCAATTTCTAGTCTTGCACTTGCGCCTCGGACGCAGGAGCGTCCTATACGGTGCGTTCCCACGCAGGAGCGTGGGAACGAGGACCGAATTTCCCCCGGTGTATTCACCGGGGGCTAAATTGTTTCACGGCACGCGATGCCGAAGGGATACGCCGGCGCGATCGGCGGTCGGGGAGATTTCCAGCGGGATCGTCCAAAAGACCGTGCCCGCTTTGCAAAGTCCTTCAGCGCCTTCGCGGCAGTAATAATAATCGAGGATCAGGCGAAAGGCGTCGCGGCCCTCGGCGGCATTGAGCGGGAGATTGATTTCCAAGCTCTGGGCCGGTTTTTCGACGGGGCGGCTTTTGCCGAAATTCGCGCGGCCGACGAGTTTGGCTTCCGTCTTGGAATTGTCCGCCGCCGCTTTGAAGCGCGGCGGGGCCTCTTCCAGGCGATAGGCCATCGGCGCCTGCGGATCGATCTTAAAGCCTTGCGGGAGTTCGATTTCGATGGACAGCCGCACGGCGCCGTTTTCGGCCCGCACGAGAGCCGATCCGACTTTTTCCTCGACGGCGCCGGCCAGCGATCTCGATTTTTCGGCCGCGGGTTGCGGGGGAGCGAGGCCGGAGATCGGCAGGGTTGAGACTTTCTTGGTCGCAAGCTCGACGACCCGAACGAGGTGATTGTTGGTATCGGCCACGTAGAGCTTTCCGGCGGCGGCGGAGATGCCGGCCGGTTCGTCGAAACTTGCCGGGGCATCGTCGCGGCCCGGCTTGCCGGTCCCGGACAGGGTTCCGACCGCTCCGGTCTGGGGATCGACGATTCTGATTTTGTTGTTGTAGGTGTCGGCGACGTAGAGTTGGCCTTCGTAAAAGGCAACACCCAAGGGGTGCTGAAATTGCGCCTGCGGGGCCGGGCCGTCCGCGTCGCCGAACGTGAAGAGCCGGGCGTCCATCAGGTGCGACGTGCCGACGACGGTGCGAACCTGTCTGCGCGGATCGAGCGGCACGGCGCGGATCGAACTTCCTTCGCTGTCGGCCACGTAAAGCCAAGTGCCGTCGGAGGCGAGTCCGCTGGGTTGCGCGAAGGAAGCGTATCCCAACTGGTAGGACTGCCGGGGCAGCAGCGGCCCGTTGACGATATCCTCGCGGCCGTTGCCGGAGTATGGACCGATGGCCGAGCCGTCGAGATTCATCTTCCAGATTTGATGGGAACCGGCCATGGCGATGAACAGATCGCTCCCTTCGAGGAGCAAGTCCCAGGGGCTGTTGAGGGCCGTTTTCCGCGGATCGGCGCGGCGGGAAGCCGGAGGCGGGGCGCGGCTTTGTCGTCCCACGCCGGCGATGGTGGCGACCTTGCGGGCCGAAAGATCGGCTTTGCGAATGGCGTGGTTTTCGGTATCGGCGATATAGAGCGTTGCGCCGTCGAGGGCCATTCCTTGGGGCTGATTGAACTCGGCCGCGGCGAAATCGCCGTCGCTTAGACCCGCCGCGCCCGATCCGATGACGAAAAGCAGCGTGCCATCGAGCCGGGCGACGACGATCCGGTTGTGGTTGCCGTCGGCGATGAACAGCCGGCCGCCTTTCTCGTCGGCGAGGATTTTTCCGGGAAATTCGAGGGGCGTCGCCGCGGCCTTGCGCCGCTCGAAATCGAACCGCAGCGGCGTTTCGTCGAGCAGTTTGTTGCGCCGATAGTAGGGCAGCGCCGCTTTCAAAACTTTATCGACTTGCTCGGCGGTTATTTCCCCGCTCGTGCCCCAGACCGCATAGCCCTCGGGATCGATCAAAATCACCGTCGGCCAGGAATTGACGCCAAAGCGGTTCCAGAGCACGTGCTGCGCGTCGTTGATCACCGGGTGCTCGATCTTGTAGCGGCGGATCGCCTCGGCGATGTTATTCGAGTCCCGCTCGGTGGCGAATTTCGCCGAATGGACGCCGATCACCGCTAAATGATTGGGGTAAGCGCGTTCGAGTTTCTTCAGTTCGGGCAGGATGTGCATGCAATTGATGCAGCAGTACGTCCAGAAATCGAGGAGCACGAATTTGCCTTGCAGGTCCTTCAATTCCAACGGACCGGCCGTATTGAGCCAGGTCGATTCCCGCGGAAACGGCGGCACGCGCTGCCGATTGGCGAACGGCGGATTGACGGCATCCGCGGCCGCGGCCGGCGGCGAATTCGCGAAGAAGACCATCGCGAGCGTCCCCCCGATGAATGACCTGAGAAAAATCGCTTGCATGATGCAACCTTTTCGATTGTTACCAAATCGTGGCGCAGGCATCTCGCCCGCGCCACAATTGCGCAATTCTATGCAATCGAGTCCCCGCGGGCCATGACGCGTTGGGTTTGGGCGGATTTTAGCAGGACGTAAGCGTAGGTTATGCTTTAGCATAACGCCCTTGTTATGCTAAAGCATAACCTACTTGACCCGCCCTACGAATATGCTAAAAAAACACTACAAAGACAACCATCCGAAAAACAAGAAACGCGGTAAAGTTTAGCCGCCGACTGGGCGAAAGTGATAATGGAGCATTCCCCCCGCGAGCGAGTCCATCAATACCCAGGATGCAGAGCATGAATCGCATTTCCACCAACTGTTTGCCGGAAGTGGCCGAGTTTCTCGGCGGCAGTCCGCTCAAGGCGGTGATCGGCGGCAAGGAGGTCGAATCCTCGAACCGCGAAGTCTTCGCTACCTGCGACCCCGGTTCGCAAGAAATCCTGGCCGAAGTCGCCGCCATGCAGCCGGACGATATCGATTGCGCGGTGCGGGCCGCGGCCGAGGCGTTCGCGCGCTCCGGTTGGGCGCAGTTGCCGCCGAACGAGCGGGGAGTGCTTCTGCACCGCTTTGCCGACGCCGTCGAAAAGCGAAAGCCGATCTTCGCGCAAATCGAATCGCTCGACGCCGGGAAAATTTTGGGGCAAGCCGAAGGCGACGTTCAAAACTTTGTCGAAACGATGCGCTATTACGCCGATCTGGCGATGCACGTACAGCGCCGCAGCGCGCTGGCGGTTGCCGGACACGAAGCGTGGACCGTGCGGCAACCGTGGGGTCCCTGCGGATTTATCTTCCCTTGGAATTTTCCGATCCTCTTGGCCGGATGGAACATCGCGCCCGCGCTGGCTGCCGGAAATACCGTGGTCATCAAACCGGCCGAAGACACGCCGCTCTCGACGATCTACTTGGGGCGTCTGGCCCGGGAAGTCGGCATTCCCGACGGAGTGATCAATGTCGTTCCCGGCTTCGGCAAAGTGGCGGGAGCGGCGCTGGCCGCACATCCGGGTTTGAAGCGTATGTCCTTCACCGGCTCGCCCGAGGTCGGCCGTTTGATTGCCGAGGCGTGCGGTCGGAATTTGATGCCCGTCAAGCTGGAATTGGGCGGCAAGGGGGCGGCCCTGGTGTTCGACGACGTCGATGTGGAGCAAACCGCCGACCGCCTCGTCCAAGCGATCACCTTCCACGCCGGACAGGTCTGCTGCGACGCTACCCGCTGGATTATTCATCGCTCGATCTACGAGCGACTCGTCTCGGCCTGCGTTCGGCGCATGCGGGAGGTCAAAATCGGCCACGAGCTGGATCCCGCGGCGCAGATGGGTCCGGTAGTGAGCCAAAAGCAGCGCGACCGCGTACTGGGCTATTTGCGGCGGGGCGCGGCCGAAGGCGCCAATGTACTGCTCGCAGGGGGCGAAGCCGCGGTCTCCGGCCGTGACGGTTTCTACGTCAAGCCCGCGCTGCTGGCCGGCTCGCTCGACAACGTGGCCGCGCGCGAGGAGATTTTCGGACCCGTGGCCTTTTTGACTTCGTTCTCCGATGAGGAAGAGGCCCTCGGATTGGTGAATCGGACCGACTACGGACTGGCCAACAGCGTTTGGACGAGCGATCTCCGCCGCGCTTCCCGCGTGGCGGAATCGATGGTGGCCGGGAACAGTTGGATCAACGCGCACAACGTTTTCCCGCACGGCGTGCCCTACGCCGGCATCAATCAAAGCGGCATGGGCGGAGGAGTTCTTTCCGTCGAGACGCTCTTCGATTACTGGCGCAGCCTGTCGGTGGTCCGCCCGCTCGAAAATTCGGATCCGACGCCTTGAGAAACAACATTTTCGGGGCGGAGTCCCTTGGGGACTTCACGTTTTTCATAATTGTGAATATACAATGAATTCGCTCAAGATCGGCGATCGCGCTCCCGACTTCACGCTGCCTTCGCAAGAAGGCGAGCCGGTCTCGCTCGCCGATTATCGCGGCAAACAAGCCGTGGTGCTCTTCTTTTATCCGAAGGACGAGTCGCCGATCTGCACCAAGGAGGCGTGCGGTTTCCGCGACGCCTACGAAGATTTCGCCGCGGCCGGGGCGGCGGTGATCGGCGCGAGTTCCGATTCCGCCGAAAGCCATGAGGCATTTGCCGCCCATCACCGCCTGCCGTTTCTCCTTTTGGCCGATGAAGGCGGTGCCCTGCGCAAAGCCTTCGGCGTACCCAAAACCCTCGGCATCATGCCCGGCCGCGTAACCTACGTGATCGATAAAGAAGGCATCATCCGGTTGATTTTCAATTCGCAACTCTCCGCCGTGGATCACGTCGCCGAGGCAATGAAAATCGTTCGGCAATTGGGATAATGGTCGAACCGCCGATCAATGCGCAATTTAGCCCCCCGTGAACACACGGGGGGCATCGTCGCACGATCAAAAGCCATCATGAATTCCGTAGAAGAATAGCGAATCTCATCAAACGATATTCCACGATGCCCCCATGTTTTCATGGGGGGCTAAATGGAAATGAGGCCATCACCCGAACTCGTGCGCCGCGTCGAGCAAGGCGATCACGTTCTCCGGCGGCACGTCGGCCAGAATATTGTGAACCTGCTGGAAGATAAAACCGCCGCCGGGCTTGAAGATTTCCATCTGCCGGCGGACGTGCTCGCGGATTTCCGCGGGCGTGCTTTTGGGTAGAACGAACCGGGTATCGCAGCCGCCGCCCCAGAAGGCGAACCGCGCGCCGAATTCGGTCTTTAACTCGCGGGCATCCATGCCGGCGCAGGTGATTTGCACGGGATTCGAGGTGTCCAGACCGGCGTCGATCAAGTGCGGAATCAACGGCCGGATTCCGCCGCAGCAATGCAGCATGACCTTCACGTCGGCCAGTTCTTTCGCCCTTCGCCACATTTTTTCGTGCCGCGGCTTGAAGAGTTCGACGTACATGCGGGGCGAGATTTGCGGCCCGTTCTGCGAGCCTAAATCGTCGCCGAAGGAGATCACGTCGATAAACGGTCCGACCGCCGCCAGATACCGCTCCAAATTCGCCAGATGAATCTCCACCAGCCGGTCGAGAAATTCCGCGGCGCGCTGGGGATTGCCCGCCAGCAGCATGAAAAAGTTGTCGTTCCGATAGAGGAATTGCCCGACTTCGAGCAAGTTCCCGCCGAAGAGTCCGATAATCGCCCGATCGGTCCGCGCGCGCAGCTTCTTCGCCCTCGCGGCCAAGGTCTTCGGATCGGCCGATTCCCGCGGCCCCGGCGGCGAGCCGAACGTACACCACATGTTTTCCGCCAAGGCTTCGGGCAGCCGGTCGAAATCGTCGTTCTCCAAAAACGGCCAATAGCATTGCTCGAAATAGATCGCCCCGTCGGGCATCCGCGCCAGCACGCGGCCGCTCGGCCCGCGCAGAATCCAGCCGTCCTCCTGCCGTTCGGGCAAGGCCCAAACGGGCATTTGGCACGGCGTACCGTCGGGGAGCGTCCAATCGGCCCAATAGTCATCGGTCAGCGAAAATCCCCGGCCAAGCTCGATGGTATCTACCCGGAAGCGGTCGAGCACGTCGTCATCGACGACGGCCAATTGCTGGATCGGGTCGTACACGCGGATCGGTCTTTCGGGAAAATCCAACGCCTTCCGCAATTTGCGATAGGCGATCGCCGCGATGCCCGACGAGCGATGACCGCTGAAATCGATCGGCGCGCGGTCGGGTTGGCGGTGGTTCAAGGAAGCTAACACTCGTTCGCGCGGCGTCATGCAAGACTCTCCCGACGGAATAATCCCTGAAAGCAACGGAAAACCGCGTTGATTATAACTATTTGTCCGCGGGAGAGTAGTGGGAGGCACGGGCCACGCGCTCCCGATCGACCGCATTTTTTTGTTTTCGCCGGAGGAACCATCGTTTCGGCTCGTCTTCCACCTTGTCGGGCATTCGGATAAAATATCACTTATTCCCGCTTCGATCAACCAAGAACGCGCGTTGCACTGAGAATCCCCCGCGCCTTAGGCGTCGGGAAACGGCCGCCCGCGCTTCCCATGACGGCGCATTCCGACCTCTTTTGTAAAGGAAATTCCGATGAAATACTTTCGTTCGGCGTGCGTGTTCTTGATTCCCGGACTTTTCCGAGGCATTGCCGCCTGGGCCGCCGAGCCGCCCGCCGAAAAGGTGGAATACTGCATTGCGCTGCACGGCGGGGCGCATTCCGTCGAGAATCGCTTCACCGGCGAGGAAGAAGCGCAATGCCGCCAATCGCTGGCCAGGGCCTTGGAAGTCGGCCGCAAGGTCCTCGCCGAAAACGGCGCCGCGCTGGACGCGGTCGAAAAGACGATCCGCGCGATGGAAGACGATCCGCTCTTCAACGCCGGCCGGGGCGCCGTGTTCAACGATCTCGGCAAGCACGAATTGGACGCGTCGATCATGGACGGGAGCGCCCGGCAGGCGGGCGGAGTGGCGATCGTCGCCACCGTGAAAAATCCCATCTCGCTGGCGCGGCTGGTGATGATCGAAACGCCTCACATTCTTCTCTCCGGCGAGGGAGCGGAAAAATTCGCCGACGAAATGCGCGGCCGGCCGTCCATCGAGCGCGTGCCCAACTCCTATTTCGACACCGAATCCCGCCGCAAAAAATGGCTCGAACTCCGGGAGAAAGAAGCGAAAAAGACGACGGCCATGCTTCCCGCGCTTCATCCCAGCACCGTCGGATGCGTGGCCCTCGATAAAAGCGGAAATTTGGCGGCGGGAACTTCCACCGGCGGCATGAACAATAAAAAGTGGGGCCGGGTGGGCGATTCCCCCATCGTCGGCGCCGGCACCTACGCCGACAACGCCACCTGCGCCGTCAGCGGCACCGGAATCGGCGAGGAATTCATCCGCAATTCCTCCGCCTTCCACGTTTCCGCCCTCATGGCCTACAAGCAGTTCACCGTCGATGAGGCCGTCCGGCACGTCCTCGAAAAGGTGATGAAGCCGGGAACCGGCGGCATCATCGCCCTCGACCGTACGGGCCGCGTTTCCATGCGCTACACCACCTTCGGCATGGCCCGCGCCGTCGCCGACTCCACGGGAAAGATCGAAATCGAAGTCTCGAAATGAGAGCTTTTCCCTTGAATCGATTCCTTCAATCCTTATTGATCGTATCCACTTTCGCCTTCTTCCGGCTGGCGATGATGGCGGTGCATGAACTCGGGTACGTTGCGAATGCCCGGCTCAGCGGCGGAACCGTTTCGCGCGTAGTGTTGCATCCGCTGGTCTTTTCTCGCACCGATTTCGCCGAAAATTCCCATCCGCTCTTCGTCGCGTGGGGCGGAGCATCGTGGGGAATCGTCATCCCTGTCCTGATTTTGGCTGATTTTCCTCGGCAAATGATGTGTCGCGGCTTTTACGTAGCGTCATCTTGATGGTTATAAACATACCCCCGAAATCCTCCGGCCCTCCATAATGCCTAGTCGCGATAAAATATATGACAAATGTGAAAAGAATTTTCCAAGAAAGCAAAAACCTTCGCAGGCGGGGCAGGGACCTGCGAAGGCTTAGAGGCAAGGGCATTGCCCTCGCACCGTCCTAGGTTAACTGCATTTACCATGCAATTCAAGCCCCCAAATATACTGCGTTCGGTTGAGATTGTCCGATTTCAAGCGAGCCGGGGGGTTTATCTCCTCGGCTAGAAGTGCGATATTGTTCGACGATTCTAGTTGAGGGGATAAACCCCCCGGCTCGCTGTCCAATATGTCGAATTGTGTCAATCTCAACCGAACACCGTATAGAATCATGCGACCATTCCTATTCACGATGATTACAGAGTATCGCTTTTTCGGACTTCGGAAAAACGATTGGCTCCAATCCTCCCGCCGACAAAATTCTTTCAATTTTTTTAATAATTGTGTTATTTCCGGGATTTTCCAGCAAATCCGACTTGAACGCTTCCCCCGTAGCGAAAATCCTGCTATGGTTATTGGTAGTGGTGCATTTCATCCATCCGTGGGGGCTTGGGAAATTTGTTCAGGCGCACTTTTTCATTGCTTAACGCAAGGAGTTCCTCATGACCCTCCAAAAGAAGCTTCGACTTTTAATCGCCGACGACCATGAAGTCATCCGCACAGGGCTGAAATGCCTGTTGGCCGATACGGGGATCCAGGTTGTCGCCGACGTGGCCACGGCGCAGGCCGCCGTGAAGTATGCGTTGGAAAACGACGTGGATGTCGTGCTCTTGGACATCCGCATGCCCGATGGCGACGGTCTGACCACACTGGGCCGCATCAAGCTGGACAAACCGGACCTGCCGATCCTGATTATGTCCAATTTCGATAATCCCACGTATATTGCCCGGGCCGTCGCCTTGGGCGCCAGCGGTTATCTGCTGAAAGGTTGCACCCTCGAGGAGATCATCAAGGCGATCGAGACCGCCGCTGCCGGCGAAAGCCTTTTTACGCGTGAGATACTGCGCCGCGTGAGTGGATCCCTGGCCACCCCGCGCCTTGCCACCGAATTCGAAGTGGCTTTAACCCAACGCGAGAGCGAAGTCCTCAAGCAGTTGGCTTTGGGCTTAACGAACAAGGAAATCGCCGTTGCATTAAAAATCAGTTACGAGACCGTGAAGGAGCACGTCCAGCACATTCTGCGCAAAATTGGAGTTACCGACCGGACCCAAGCCGCGGTATGGGCGGTGCGTAACGGACTGGACTGATTACAGGCGACGCGGCCGCGGCGAAACCGGGAGTTGAATGAGACCCGGCGGATTCGATAGGACGAACAGAAGCCAAAAGCCGCCGCATTCTCCTTGCCGAAGCTTAAAACCCGTCCAGTATCAAGACCGCGTTTCGTTCGGTGCGGACACGGTTTGGTTGGCGATTCTGCGAGGCGGGAGCCTGGGAACGAGAAAAACGCACTTCGTAATCCTTAACAATTAAACTACTACCGATTGGACGCCGGTCGGTTGTGGATTCGATCGCGGGCTACAGACTGAAGTCCTTCGCGCGCGAGGTTGTGAATTAAAACCAACAACGTCGGATCGGAGAAAACTCATGAGAGCACGCATTCCATTATCGATCGAACAATTATTGGTTATGGGAATCTGTTGCGTCGCGTTCCAGACGGCGGGCATTGCCCCCGTTCGCGCGGAACAAAACGACCAGACCTCGAATCCGAAATTCGCCAAGTGGCTCAAGCCGATGGATTGGCGGCGGGATAGCGAGGAGCCGGTCATCAAGATCGGCGAGAAGGGACAGTTCGACGATCAGCACCTTTTCGCGCCGAACGCGATTATGGTGGGCGACGAATACTGGCTCTATTATTCGGGTTCGCAAAACGACGTGATCGCCAAGGGCATTTACAAGCCCGCGAACCAACTGACCGAAGCGCAAAAGGCCCGCATCCGAAGAATCAAGGATAAAGACCGGCTCTACAAGGTCGGGCTGGCGAAGAGCAAGGACGGCGTTCACTTCCAGAAATACGCCGGTTCGCCGGTGCTCGATTTCGGCGACGACCGGAAGGGAATCGTTACGCCCAGCATGATGCGCGACGGCGACGGAGCGGCGGTTCGAGAGCGGGGAAAACTCGTGATGTACTTCACGGGCGTCGATATGCCGGGCAATTACAAGCACGATCTTTATCGCGCGACGAGCGAGGACGGACTGAAGTGGTCGCCGCCGTCGCCCCTCCTGCT
The DNA here is from genome assembly GCA_020846145.1 of Pirellulales bacterium. GTDB lineage: Bacteria > Planctomycetota > Planctomycetia > Pirellulales > Thermoguttaceae > JADLEL01. The sequence continues at coordinate 28,515 of JADLEL010000012.1, forward strand.
CGAAAACGCCTACGCCTGCCACGTGATGAAAGACGGCGACGCCTATCGGATGTGGTTCGTTGACGTGGGCAAGCGGCCCTGGGTGATCCGCAATGCGGAAAGCCGCGATGGGCTGCAATGGACCGTGGCGGAAAAACCCTGTCTCGTTCCGCAGGAGCAAGCGTGGGAGCGGGGCGACAAGGTCCTGGTCTATCCCTCGGTGCTCAAGCAGGACGGGATTTTCATCATGCTTTACGGCAGCTATTGGGACGGCCCGGAGAAAACGGCGATCGGCCTGGCAGTCAGCGAAGACGGCAAGAACTGGACGCGATTCGCGGGCAATCCGGTCTTCAAGCCGGAACCCAAGCATTACTGGGAAGCGAACTTCACCACGAGCCAGACATTCATGAAGCTCAAGGACGGGAGCTACCGCCTTTGGTACGCCTCGCGGAAAAAACCCGAAAGCGACGGGGAGCCGGGCTGGGCCAGCATGTACTATGCGATCGGGACCGCCCATTGGACCGGACCGGAAGGAGGAGACTAAAGAGGCAGACGCATCCACGACTTATCGCAATTGATTCATTGGTAAGCGTTCACGCCCCGGTCGGGGACTGGTCCATTTTTCGGCGGGAGAACGTATATTGCGCCGCGGCGCGAGGGGGACAGTCCCATTTTCGCGGCGATTAACCCACATTATTCATAAAAGCGATTTGTAGAAGCGGCATCTTGCCGCTTTTGCCTAAAATGCGGCAAGATGCCGCATCTACGATGTTTCTGAATAATCCCGGTTAAGCATTTTTACGGCGCCATCATCTATTGCGCTGCGAAAATCGGGACAGTCCCCTGTGAACGGTTACATTAATTGATTGCCGCGGGTAGAATTGGTCTCGGTGAAAAACACCCGATCTGCTACGCCGCCGCTACGATGAACGCTTAGGCGCTGTCCGACAATAAACTACCGAATTCCTAACGTAGTAGGCACACTCCGTGTGCCGTAATTCGCGGACGGCACACGGAGTGTGCCTACTACGATTCCGGCAACTTATTGTCGGGCAACGCCTCAGCAGGCGATGGATGATTGCTCGAGATGCCGGGAGCTGGAAGCGCGAGGGCGTGCGGCGGAGGAGCAGATGCGCATCTTGCCGGCGGCTCGCCCTCGTCAAAGTCCCGGAAATGAGCGCGGACGCGGCGCGCGCGTGAAATCGTCATCCCGCCATCCGCGTGATGCGATTGAACGGAATGATCGCCGGCGTTTTGTCCGCCCGGTAGCGGTATTGCATCAAATAGGCGTCTTCCGGGGAATCGGCGTAAAAATTCTTGAGCACCGAAACCGCTCGAAATCCATTCTCGCGGAAGAATAACTGCGCGGGCAAATTCGTCTCCCGCACTTCGAGCGCGATTCGCGTGCGGCGCTGCGGGGAAAGCTTGTTGGTCAGCTTGGCGAGCATCTGGCTGCCCACTCCGCGGCGCTGAAATCCGCCCGCCACGGCGAAGTTCAAGACGTGAATGCGGGTCTTGTGCAGTTCGTAGATCATGAAGCCCACCACGCGGTCCTCTTGCTCGGCGACCATGCCGATGCAATTCCGCTGCCGCAGACTGCGGATGAAATCCTCCTCGAGCCAGGGAAACTCGAAATTCCCGCCCTCAATGGCGAGCACTTCGGGCATGTCGCGGCGAATCATCCAACGAATGTGGACGCGAACCTCTAACTTCTGCTCGGATTGCATGACGGCCTCCTTCCTTGTCGGCCTATCGCGTGTCGAAGGGAACGCGACGTTCACTTAATCCCGGGGCGCTTCGTTGCGCCCGACGTCCTTCGCGGCCTAAGCTTCCGTGTCCCGAAAAGGACGTTCTTTTCCACGGGGCTTATAGGGTAGCAAACCGGGAAAAAATTTCCAATACGAAATCGATGGGAATAAGAATCATCAATGGCGTTCGACCCGCCAGGACCATCCCCAGCTTGCCAAACTTACCAGAACGATGCCCAATCCCAGCCCACTTGGCGAGAGGTTCAGCCACCAAAACAATCCGAAAACCGCACCGGCCAAATAACCCAGGGAAGGCGCGGCGAGGAGCAATTTTGCCCAAAAGTTTTTCCGAATCCCCCAAATTGCCAAGCCCAACACGCCCATAATTGCGCCGGCATACCAGACGCGCGCGATGGTTTGGCTCTTTTCCGCCCAACCGTAATTCAGTTGCAGGGAAATCGGCCGTCCCTCGTGCTCGAAACCGGTGGTAGCCGTCGGATCAAAGAGCGTCTCGGCCCACCACTGTGCCGGTTCGTAAGCTTCGGGCGGAGCCGCAAGAGTTTGCCGCAACTCGTCGGACATTTCCAATCGTTCGGCAAACTGCATTTGCCGTTCATCGAGCGATTCCATTTCCTTCCGCATCGAGCGTCCGGTTGCGGAGATGGAGATCGGCAGCCATTCCCGCAGAACCGCCGCTCGCGCGGCCGCCCAATCGCGCAGGCGGAGCCGATACCAGCGCCGCGTCTCCTCGTTATCCTCGGAAAAAAGTCCGGCCGCTTCTTCGATCGTTCCGGCGAGCCGGCGGAAACGCAACCACCGACGGTCCAACGCGCCGGTCGGTTCTTTATTCGGGCATTCGCCGGAAGCGAAGCGCGAAGGTCCGGCGACCGTCCAAAGGGTTTGCGCGACGGGGATTTCGCCCACGCTCGGGGCGAGGAATTCGCGCGTTCCCGGTCGATCCGCCGCGTCCATCTTCCCGCGATAAACCACCGCCACCCGTTGTGGCAGTCGATCGGAAGTCAAATTCAAGCTCCACGCGCCGGATTTCGTCGATTGCGGTTGAAGCGGCACTCCATCCACGGTCGCGGCGACGAGTTCGCTTCCGGGAGGCAGTTGCAACGGACAACTCGACAAGCCGCTCGGCACGAGATCGAAGGTCGCCACGCCGCGCCACGCGCCGTCGGAGGCCCAAGCCACTCGAATATCCGCCAAACCGACGTGCGGGGCGGCGCTGCTTTGTCCTTGCTGCCGCAACACGGCCTGGGGATTTTCGGCAGTCGCTTCGCAAACATCGTAGAGTAGCGGATCGATCGCACCGGAAAAGGCGGCGGGGAGTTTCACCAGATTCAAGCCGCCGATTTCCCAATTGGTTTCCTGGCCTTGCGATTTGCGCGGCAACGCCACCCAACGCGAAAGTTCCCGGGCTTGCCGCAACGCGATTTCCGGCATCGCCGGCCGTTCGCCCGGCTCGAACTTGAGCGCGCCGCCGATGCTGAAACGATATTCCCCATCGATCGCCTTGGGCGGCGCGAGGATAAGTCGCCGTCTTTCGCCGGTTGGCTCCGCGGCGTTGACCGTCGCGCCGCCGGTGATCGCGTAAGGCCCGATCCACGACGGCGAAACCTCGAACTGCAATTCATCGACCACTCCTTCGACGACTTGTATCCGGCAATCGACAACCGCCCGCCATTGCCGGTCCTCCTGCCGCAGCCAGACAAGTTGTTTCGCGTTGAACGCCGGCCGGTTCGGCTTCAAGGCGACTTCGCCCAAGGCGGGCGATTTTTCCGAAACCCGATAGGCGCAAACCAGCCGCCCGCGCTCCGTGAGATCGCGTTCCTGCTCGATGGCGTGGTCCGGCGCGGGAAGGTAATTCTCCGGCGCTACGGCGTCGAAAGGATCGCCCGTCAAAGTCGGATCCTGCGGTTGCGCGCGGGATATCGGCGCGTCCTCCCAAGGCACGGCAACGCCCGCGCTCGCCGGCGCAGGGGAAGTAGCGCCGGGCGGCGGCATTGCCTCCACGAGCACGCCGGGACGGCGATATACCCGCACCAACATCGCTTCGGAGCCGACTCCTTCGAGCCGCAACGGCGGCAGCGAAAGCGTTCGTTCTCCGGAAAGCGGCATCGCGCCGCGAACTTTTAGCTCCTGCCGCCCTTCGGCCGGACCCGTGAGAAAGACGGTTATCGCGCCGTTGGAATCCCGCGTCCAACGACCGGCCATTTCCACGCCGTCTTTTTTCAACGAGACGCTTTGCACGGAGAATTCTTTCGGGCCGAGCAGCCGATACTGAAAAACGTATCCCGATACGGCGGTCATTTGGGCCGAAAAGTCGAATTCGACTCGCTTTCGATCGAAGCTCAAGGCCAACGTCGGTTCGGCGGCGATGAGCGGTTCGCGCGGTTTGGTCGCAAGGCTCCAACCGGCGGCGGCGGCGAGCCGGTACGCCGCGAGGGGCGCGGAAGCCGCATTTCCCCAAGCCTTGAGGAATTCGTTGACCGCCGCAGGCTCGGCTTCCGCCTGCGTCGCCGGTCCCTCCGCCGAAGCGCGCGGCAAAACGCATTCCAGCCGCGGATCCACCGAAATTCCCAGCCAGCGCTTGCCGATTCGCAATTGCTCGACTTCCACCGAGGGCAACCGTAAATTGCCCACGCCCGATGCGCCCGTCAGTAAAAACGAGAGTTGGATCGTCGCTTGCTCCGGCAGGAGTTGCGCCCACTCCAGCGCGACGACTTGCCGATTGGGAAAACTTTGCACTTGCGCCGTCGGCGCTCCAGGGCCGGTAAGCGGTGAAAATCGCAATCGGGGATCGACCGCCAACTGCAATTTTCGAATCCGCCCCGCCGCGGCGTTGCACTTCAGGCACACATCGACGACTACCGCGCCGGGTTGCACTTTCAACCAGAGCAATTCCTCCATTTCGGGGACCGCCGCGCCCGGCCCGCCTTCCTGCCAGGCGACCGTCAACCGATCGGCCGGTCCGAGATCGGCGGTAATTCGCGGCGGTTCGCTTTCTTCCGCCACTTTTCCCAACGCCGAACGCACTTCCACGGACGGCGGCTCGGAAGGCAGGAGCAGTTCCAATCGCGCGCCGGCCGAGCGCGGTATGGAAACGTCGAAATCCGCATCGCCATTTCGCCGATGAATCGCGGGCCGAAGCGATAATTCCAGCCGATAGTCGCCCGGCTCATCAACGGTAAAGGCAATCGACGTCCCCTCCGGTTCCCCTTCGACGCGCAACGGGCGGCCATCGAGCTTAACGCTTTCGGGAAGAAGATCGGCGCGGTCGCGGCGGAAAGGGATCCGCACGCGCACGGCGCGGCCGAAGACGTGCAGATCGAATTGCGCCATCAACGACTCGACCGTTATATGCCCCGTCGCCGATTCGCGGATCAATGCGCCGCGATAGACCGCCGAAGTCAATAACCAACCAAGGGGCTTCTCCGAAACCGCTCCCGCCCGCCGAAATAACTCGCGATAGAAACTTTCGGGCACATAAACTTTATCGCCTACCGGTTTGTTCGCGGCATCGGTGGGGACGAACACGCGATAGACCGGGGGCGCGGAAACCGGCGCCGCTTCCTTTTTCGGCGGCTCGTCGGCATTCGCGCGTAAAGCGAGCGATAACGCCGCCGCGAGCAGCAACAATTTCACGGCGGAACTCTTCGCCGAACCGCCGGCGGAATCCGCCCCGTCGCGGTTTGGCCGTCCTTCCGTTTGCAAGACGGTGCGTTCGAGGGCGGTGGGCGGGGGCGCCTTTTCCTCGGAATTCCGCCCTTCCGGCACGGCGGCGACTTCGGGGGAACGAGCGCGAATCGTCAATCGCAAGATCGTGCAAAACAAGGTTCCCAGCATGGCCCACGACGCCAATGCCGAAAACGGCTCCGAAAGCGACAACGAGGCCAAAGCAAAACCGGCCGCCGCGCAGAGCAAGACCGTCAATTTTCGCAACAAAAACCACCAGCCCAACGCCACGGCGACGAGAAACGCCGCCCCTCCGGCGATTTGAAAGGCGGCGCGATGCACGTAGCGCACGGCAACCGCTTCCTCCAGGGGAAGTTCCAGCCGGGCGGCATTCCAGCCGCGCATTTCGAACGACATCGCCCCGGGAAAACCGGCACGGTCCCAAGGCGATTCCGGCTTCGGCGGCAACCTCGCCCAGATTCCCGCGGATAAAAAACGTCCCTCCGCGCCATTTTGCGCGGCCTCGGTCAAACGCTCGGCGAGGGGGCCGGGCGCGAGAATCCCCGCCGAGGATATTTCCGACGAACTCCATTGCCGGCTATACAGCGCGGCCGATATTTGACTGGTCAGCAACGCCGAATCGCCGAATGCCAGCACGGCAAGCCGCGCTTTTTGCAATAGCTCTCCGACTCGTTTCGCCGCCGCTTTGCCCGCAAAATTCGGAAGGGGAGTTTGGCCGAAAACGCCCAGCCGGTCCAATGCCGGGCGATCGACGAGAAGTTGCGGGGAGTCCGGCCAGTTCGCGCTCGATTCGAGCAGATCGCGCCACGTGGGCGGTGCGCCGTTCCGACTCGACTCGGCGCGATCGAGCGCCTGTCCCAGCAGCCGCACGATTTTTTCCAGAGTCCGCGCGGCGCGCTCGCGGGGGGGATCGCCCGCGATGGCGGCCCAATCTTCGGCGGAGAGGGGCCGAAAACTCCGCCGGCCCGCTTCTCGGCCCAGTGGACCCCCTAGTGATTGCCCGATCGTCCGCCGCGGCGCGAAAAGCGGCGAGCCGGGCGATTGGCCCGCCGCGGCTTCATAGCCCGTCGGCAGCCACATCCGCCAGCCCGCCGAGAGCACCGGCACGTCGATGTTCGGCAAACGCGAGGCGATGGCGCCCGCCGCCCCAAGCGGTCTATCCCGCAAGGCGAATTCGACGGCCAATGTCGCAAAACGCTTTTCCGTGGGGAGCGACACGGATATGTTGCTTTGTCCCGCTTTTTTCGCGCCGGCGTCGATTTCAAGGATCGGTTGCCAGACGGCGGGCCGATCGTCGATCCAAACGCCGCTCACCGCGGCGGGATCGGCTCCTTCGGGGAGCGTCATCCGCAATTGTTCGCGATCGTCCAATTGCAGTTCCCAGACGGCCGCGTAGCGCGAAATGCCCTCCGGATCGTGCCAGGACTCCAAGCGCGCGCTCCACGCGCACGCCGTGCTCGACGGACGATCGGCGGGCGCGAGAGAAATCGGCGGTTCCTTGGCATACGCGGCATCGCGGGCCGGATCGTAGCTGAACGTCGCCCAGGCTGTCGGGAACGAGGTCATCGAGGGCGGTTCCGGCGGCAAGCGCTTTAAGCGGCGGTTCTCGATCCGAACTCCCGATTGCGCCGTCCGCCGTATGATCAGCGTGCCGTTCTGCCGGCTTGCTTCGGGCAAGGATGCCAAACCGAGCGGGCGCGGCTCCGCAAAAACCGTCTCCCGCGCGCCCGCAAACTCGAAAGGCGCGCTCTGCGGACGACTGAAAACGAGCTCCCAAATTTCCGCGCCATTTTTCGTTGCGGATGCCCCCGGTTCGCCATTCGACGCCTTCCGCGCCGTTAGCGCAAGACCTTCCGCGCCGACCGGCTTCCACTGCGGAGGCGATTCGCTTCGTTCCGAAAGTCGCACCAAAATTCGCTCGACGTGCGCCGTTCCCGGCACGCAACGCACGTTCCAGCTTTCCCGAAGGCGGCCGCCCGCCGCCTCCGCTTCCATGTGGATGGCGGCCGAATACTCCGGCCGGCGGCTCTCGACAGCGACTTCCGCATCGGCGCCGAAGGCATCTTCCGAAAAAAGCAGTTCTCCCGGCGAAACGGAAAATAATTCTCGATCGGTCGCGGGCAGGTCTTTGACCCGAACGCGGCGCGGCAAAATGTCTCCTTGAATCTTCAACTCGTTCCCGCCGACCGCCCCGAGCGACATCCAGCGGCGGCTCTCGACCGGCGGCAAATAATGCAAAGGCTGCAAGTCGCTCAATTTCATGGCCCGCTCCGACGGACGGCGCAAGCGGCGCGCGGCGACGATTGCCCGCACCATCTGCTCCGGCCCGATGGACTTCGCCAGCCGGATCGTCAACCTTCGATCTCCGTCGCGCGCGGTCGCCAAATTCCAATCGGCGATCGCATCGGCGGGAACGGAGGTTACTTCATCGATCCGCCACGCGGGAGCGACTTTCGCCTCGAGCGCGAATTGCGACGATTCCGCCGCGCGGAAGTCGCCCGCCACCCGCGCCGTAATCTCGCCGCCGCCGATCTCCACCGCCGTCGCCACGGCGGCCTCCACTTCCTCCCGATGCATGGCCAGCGCCACCTCGACGGTCGCTTCCGCATTGAAGCAGCGAAACTCCGCCGACTCGCCGAGCCGCGGCGCGGCGAGCGGACCGGTCCCCGTTTGACTGCATTCCCAAGGCCGCAAACGCTCGAGGCAAAGCGGCCGCAGCGCCGCCACGGAAATCAGCCCGTCTTCCCACGCCGCGCCTTCGGGGCGCATCCGGGGCAATCGCCAGGGGCGATCCATCGCGAGCGGCGCGATCGCCGTCAGCCGCAAAGTCGGATTCGTTTCCGGGAACGACGGCGGAATGCTCACGATCGCCCGCGCGCCATTTTCGTTGGGCAACGATTCGAGGGTCCACGCCGCCGCCCTCTCGCCGCAGCGCGCCGCGACCAGTTCCATTCCCGGATCGAGCAGCACGGCGATCTTCGTCGGCGCTTGGCTCCCGCCTTGCAGCTTCCATTGCGCCGATACGTTGACGCCTCGCGCCGAGATGTCGTAATGCCGCGATTCGCTCAACCGCGGCAAGGTTCCCGCCGATTCCCGCTGCCCGCCGGAAACGATTTTCAATCGGAAGCGGTTAATTCCTCCCAATTCGATTCGCCAGCGTTTTTGAAGGGATTTCGCGTTTTCCGGCGGACGAGAATCGGAAGGGCGAGGTTCTATTGCCTGCGGCCCGAAAACCAATCCCGGTTCGATTTGCGGCATAAGTTCCACGGGCAGATCGAGCACGAGCGAACTCGCCGCGGCCGAGGGAATATCGAGCGAAATGACCGCGTTTCCGCCGGCATCGCGCCGGCCCGCCAGCGACCAGTCGAATTGCAATTTTCCGCTCCGTTCGACGACGACGCCCAACTTTCCGAGAGGATTCGTCCCCAGCAAAGCCTTTTTGGATAAATTTCCCTCTCCGGGCGCCGATCGAAGGTTGGTCGGGAGAGGGGTGAGATCCCACTGGGGATTGCGAATCGAGAGGTTGCATGGTTCGAGCGGCAACAGCGCGGGAGAGTCGGCCGCGAGCGCGATTTCCAGATCGGCTTTCCCGAAAAGCATACTTGCGCCTTCCAGCTCGACGCGATATTCCGCCCGGCGCACTTGCGCGGAGCGAAAGGTCGGCGCGGAATCGCCCGCCGCTTGCAACTCCGAAAGGAGCCGCTCGAATTCCTTCGTCTCCAGGGGGAGATATTTCCCTTCGCCCGTCGGCCAATCGGCCATCCGGGCGGCCGGCGCCAATATCCGGCGATACCGCAGCGGCGACGTCTCCCCCTCGCGCTCGCCGCCGAAGGCCGGCGCGGAAACCGCCGTCGGCACTAGCAGCAGAGCGATAATCGAGAGGATGCGATTGTTCATGGAATTATTCCAACAGCGTCGGCAGGTTTTGCGTGGTCGCCACCGATACCGCCGACGCCGGAACCAACTGCGGGCTTTTCGTCGAAGGGATTTCCGCTCTCGCGGCCGGCGGTTCGGATTTCCGCTTCTTCCGTGGGGGGAAGATCCGCACGGAGAGGCCGGTGATTAACGCCAAGACCAATCCGATGCTCGACGCCTGGGCCAGCACGGTCGCCGGTTCGGGGTAAATCAGCCCTAAACTCAAGAGTCCGAACGCGAGAACCAAAATCGCGATCGGATGACGCAGCGCCGGGAAATAAATCAACAACAGCCCGACCGACAACGCCGTTCCCGAAGATAAAAGCACGATCCACGCCCGGGACGCCGTCCACGTTTCGGCCCCTTCCACCGTACCCAAGGCGCTGAACAAGTAAACGTTGAGGCCCTCCGACGGCCCGGTCCGATGCGCCGTGCCGACCCAGGTTTCCAATTCCTCTTGGCTCAATAGCGGCCGTCGCTCCCAGAAAATCCCCGGAAATCCCCAGCGGTATTCGCCGGCAAAACCGCGCGGATCGGCGAGGATGTGCTTGTCTTGCGGCAGAATCAATTGCCAATACAGCCGCCGCGTCCAATTCCCCGAGTCGATTTGCGGAAATACGAGTTTCAACCGCGTCGCGACGGGAGCCGACTCGCCGAAATGATAGATGATTTCCAGCGCGTAGCGCCGCAATTCCCCGCCGCTCGAAAGCGGGATCGACACCCGGTCGTTCCCCATTGGGCGGACTTCGAGCCGCTTGCCGTCCAACAGCGCGGCCATTTGCGAGAGCGCGGCTTCCGGCGGAAGGGCGACCGTCAATTCGCTTTGGTTGGTGAGCAGTTGAAATGCCGCGCGGTCCTGCCGGGCCGAGGAGGTCAGCCAGGTTTGAATCCATGCCCGCTCGACGACCGTGGCGTTGACGCCGGATGTTTCTTCGCGGTCGATTTCGACCTCCACCCGGTCGATGCGTCCTTCGGCCTTATAGCTCTGCGGCGATTGCCGGCCGGAACGGACCGGCTCTTTCTCCGCCAATTGCCAAGTATTGCCGACCGGCGATGCTTTTATTCCGCCGCCCGCGGTCAGCAGCAACTTATTGCCCAACGCTTCGCCTTCGGCGGGGACGATCAGGGGGATCGTTTCCAGCGCCGGTTTTACGGTTTGCAGCGCGGACAAGGGCAAAGCGTAACGCGCGGTAATCGTGCAGCGGCCGAGGCAGGCTTCGGGCAGGGAAATCCGCACCCGCGACATCCCCGCCGGCGCCGGGGGAACCTCGCCCGCGGCGATCGTCCGGAACGAGAGCGGCTTGCCGTCGCGCTCGATGGCAAGCGTCGCCGTATTCGCGATCGATTGCGGCACATCGACCGATAAATGATCGACGGCCTCGTAGTCGATCGCATAAGCGAACTTCTGCTCGACTTCGGCCGAACGATCTCCGAGTTGCACGCGATCGGTCATTTCGACCGCGATCCGCCGCGGATGGACGCGCATCTCCGCCGCGAATATCGCCGCCTTGCCTTCACTGCGATAGAACAGCGGCTCCTGCCGGCGTTCGGGCAGTTTGAGCGGCAAGGCGTTTTGCTGGCGAATCAGGCCCAGGCTCGCGTTGCCGTCGGGCGTGAGTTCGACATTATCGGCCGGCGAGACCGCCACCACCGCCGAAACGGAAGCGGTCTCTTGCGGCTGCGGCAGGCCGACCGCGATCGCCGCCGCGGCGGCCGGAATGGGGCGTTGCGCCTTCAACCTTAATTCGAGCGTCCCCGACGCCGGCTCGATCAGCGGGATAGTGAGTATGCCTTTTGCATCGCTTTCGAGACCTTCGGCGGCCACGAGATTTTCCGGCTCGACGCGGTCCAATTGCCAATCCGGCATCGCGATCCTCAGCGCGTGCGCCTTGCCGCCGTGAATGGCGTAGGTCAATTTCGCGTCGAGCCGCACGCGGTCGCGGTCCACGATGAGCAGGTACTCCGGCTCCACGTTGATCCGCGTGCGCCGCGGAATCAACCGCGTCTGGATCGCGAACGGCTGCGCGAAATACTCGAAACCCGCCGCCAGACCGGAAACGCGGAGATTTTCGGGCAATTGATCGATTTGCCGCACGCCCCGACTCGCTCCCCAAAGGATTTGCCAATCGCCGGATGCCGTGGCGGCAAGCACGCCCCACTGCCGCGCCGCGCCAAGCACTTCGAATCCCGAAAGCTCCCGCCACGCCGCCGGTTCTTTCGCCTCCCCTTGCCGGCGGCAGGAGAGGTGGACCTCGACCGGCCCCAAAACCTTTTTCGGCAAGCGCACTTCCACCAATCGTCCGCGATCCGCGGAGCTTTGACCCTCCTCCAAAAGCGCGAGCGCGTAGCCGGCGTTGTTGGCGGGAGTCAATTCCGCGCCCTCCGGCAACCGCACCGTGAAGCGGTCGAACGGTGCGCCGTAACTCCGCACGGTCAAGGCGGCTTCGCTCGAAACGCCCCGGTCGTCGAGCCGCGCAAGGATCGAACCCACCGCCTCGATCACCGCGGGCGTCGGTCCGTTCGCGTTGCCGGACTTGCGCCACGAAAGTTCGAAATCGCCGCTCGCGCCGCGCGCGGCGATCTCCGCGCCGCCCGAGGGCGATGCAACCGGCGGCAAAATCGCGGCGCCCTCCGAACCTTGCGCCGTTACTTGATTCTCGGCCACGCTCAGCGTGAATTCGGAAATTGCCGCCCGCGGGAGGTACAGTTTGAGTTTGTGCTCCGAACCGGCGGTCGCGATCGGAACCGCGAGCCGCATCTCGATCTCGTGCGGACTGTCCGTCGGACCGTGCAGCCAAGCCGCGTAACCTTCGCCGCCGCCGAGGTATTGCACGATGAAATCGCCGTTCCCCTTGTATTCCGCCGGCTTAAGCAGCAGCCCCTGATCGAATCGCAGGGGGATGCGCACCCAATCGGCGTCGTGCAACGCGACTTGCAAGCGGACCGTCAATTCGGCGCGGCCTTCCTCCTCTTTGCCGGCGGCGATCAGCTTTTCCAGCGTATAACGCGGCCGCTGCTCCTTTTGCTCCAACTGCCGCTTGAGTTTGTAAAGCTCGACGAATTCTTCGTATCCGAAATCGAACACCGCTTGCAGCCGGCCTTCTTTGTCGGGAAGGTAGAAAAGCGTGGGCTTCAACTCTTCCACTCGGCCCGGAAGCGGCTCGACCGGCGGGTTGGATGTTGTTGACGCCTCCGCCTTGCTCGACGGCAACACCGGGGGGCTTGCCGAAGCGGATTCGGGACCGGTGGCCGCAACGACCGGCTTCGGAATGGTCGCCGACGGCGGAACGCCGTTTTCCGCGGCAATCAGCCGATCTCCAAACGGCGACCACGCCACCGCCGCGATAATGACATAAATACAACGCTTATACAAAGCCTATTCTCCCGTTTTCGGCCGATAGTTTTCCACCGAAGTCTCTATCGTTTCTACGGTTGCGACGACAGAAATGGAATAATAAATGAATTTAATTCGAATCCAGACGAGAATCTTGCCCATTACCTTAGTGTAATTGGGGTAAAGTCGAGAATAAAGGACCGAAACAGGGGGAGAGATCAACAATGCCATAGGGTGGTCTATGCCCACCATAATATCGCAGAATAGTCCTACGACGCGTTTTTCACGAAAATACGGTCTGACAGCACTTCGACGACCGGAAGAAAAATCCGACTCCATTCAGAAAACGCCGGAAAAACGCGCAATAGATGCCATTATTATGGGTGGTGGCGATTCCGATCCTAGCGACCTTTGCTGCGATGCGCGATCTGCCGATTCTTGCGGCTGACCGCGATGTATCGAAGACTGTAAATTGCTTTTGCATCAAGGGTTAGGTCTGCCGATATCCAGGAGTGAATACCTGAAAACCACCCCCTCTCCGAATTTCTCGCAAGACCATGAACAAAGATACCTTTCGCGTGGTAACCCGCGGCGCGGATGGGGAAATCCGCATTCGCGATTACGACAATGCCGAGGCGTTGCTGAAGCGTCATTCGCAAATCGGCGTTGACGATTGCAGCACCGATTTGGGGCTGCGCGGCTTGCCGGTATTTCGCGGACTCATCGGCCCGATTCCGGAAGGGAAGAATATCATCCGCTACGAATCGCCCGAAGTTTTCGAGACGCTCACCAAGGAATGGAGCAACACCCGACCCGTGCGCCGCCGCACGAGGTTGCATTCCGCCCATGCTTCGTCCTGAGCATGGGCGCAGCGGATTGAGAAATTGAGTTCTTGTAATCGTTCACGGGGGACCGTCCCGATTTTCGCGGCGCAAAAGATGATGGTGCCGTGAAAATGCTTAGGCGCTGCCCGACAATAAACTACCGAATTCCTATGTAGTAGGCACACTCCGTGTGCCGTAATTCACAGACGGCACACGGAGTGTGCCTACTACAATTCCGGCAACTTATTGTCGGACAACACCTTAATCGCCGCGAAAATGGGATCGTCCCCCTTGCGCCGCGGCGCAAAATACGTTTTCACGCCGAAAAATGGACCAGTTCCCGACCGGGGCGTGAACGCTTGAGGAAACGCTTTTTACCGCGCGAGCGGCGTAATCGAGGGATTCGTGCCGTAGCGCGGCGGATCCTGGCTCAGGCGCGCGATGCCGCCGATCGGTTCGCCGGATTGCACGGGCCGATAGGTTTGCAAGGGAGTCGGCGTCGGCGTGGCTTGCGGGGTGGGCCGAGGCACCGGACCGTTGCCCGCCGGCGAAGCGCCGCCGACCATCATGCGGCTGACGAGCACCGTTTCCCAAACGACCTTCCGGGTCGTTACCGGAACTTGCACGGTTTGCGTTTCGGGCACGAGCTTTCGGCAGGTAACCGGCATCTTCGCCACCTCGCTGTGCTGCACCCAGTGCGTTTCGGGAACCAACCGCGTCTCATAGTACGGCTCGATGAAAAAATTCCACTTCCCGACAAGCTCCGTCTCCGTTCGATAGCTGGTTACCGGACACCACCACGTTCGGGCAACGTCGCGCGTTTCGGTGTTGACTTGCTCTTTATAGACCGTTCGGGTGGTTTGGCGATTCGCGGTTTCCAATACCGTTCGGGGGACGGTGCGATAAACGTCGTAATAGGTGATGCCGCCTATCTGGACGTATCGGCCTTCATCGGCACGCGCGAGAGTTACCGAAAAAAGCGCCGTAACTGCCGATAATACAAGGAGTTGTCGAACGTGCATGGATATCGCTCCGTGATCGAAAAGGCCATGCGGGCGCGGAATCAACATTGGGGCACCCAAAGGACCATCTCTTCTCATCGGTATTTTGAGGATAACCGGATTAGCCCGCATTATTCATAAAAGCGATTTGTAGAAGCGGCATCTTGCCGCTTTTGCCTAAAATGCGGCAGGATGCCGCATCTACGATGTTTATGAATAATCCCGGTTAGGCGGAAAAAGACAACGATGGCCGTCAAGAATCGGGATGGTCTAATGGAATGCTAATCGACCTGAAGCAGATTCAGTGTTTTCTCGGTCGCTCCCAATTGTGCTTTTACGAGAGACTGCGCCCGTCGGCCAAGATCGGCGGCGTAGGAGGGATCGGCGAGACCGCGGCGGACGAACGCTTCGAGTTCGGCGGGATCGTTCACCACGACGGCCGTCTGACGTTCGCGCATCGCGGCGACGATGTCGCGGAAGTTCCAGGTGTTCGGGCCGAAAGCCACGGCCGCGCCGTAAGCCGCCGGCTCGATCATGTTTTGCCCTCCGCGGGTGCCGAAACTTCCGCCCACGAAGGCGAGGTGCGCCGTCCCCCACCAGGCGCCGAGTTCGCCGACGCAATCGACCAGCAAGACGCGTGGAATACTTGGCGCTTTCGAGTTGTTTTCTGCCGGCGAGCCGCGGGGTTTATCCCCGCGCATCGGCGTTTCGATTATTTCCCATGCCGTAAGCTTATCGGGAATATTGTTCGGCGGCGTTGCGTTAGGCGCGGGGATAAACCCCGCGGCTCGCTTTCGATTCTCCAGCGCCGTTCGCCGCCGCCAGGCGACGCCCGACCGTTCGAGCAGTTGGGCCACTTCGCCGAAGCGTTCGGGATGCCGCGGGACGATAATCAGTTTCAAGCGGGGAAACTCATCGGCGAGATGCTTGAAGATGTCGATTGCGGCCGCTTCCTCGGGTTCTTGCGTGCTGCCGGCGAGAAAGACGATATCGCCCTCCTCGATGTCCGCCAACTCCCGCAATCGCCGCGTTTTAGGATTTTGCCGGTCGGTTTCCGCGCCGTCGTACTTCATCGAGCCGGTAACCGCGATTTTCGACCGGTCCGCGCCCAAGGCGGCAAAGCGTTCGGCGTAAGTTTCGTCCTGCGCGGCGATGATATCGATCCGCCTCAACGAAGGACCGATCAACCGGCGAATCCGCCGATAGCCCCGAAAACTTTTTTCGCTCAACCGGCCGTTCACGACCGCCACTTTCGCGCCGCGCCGCCGCGCCGCGCGGATCAGGTTCGGCCAAAGTTCGAGTTCGGCCAGCACCAGCATATCGGGCCGGATGCGCCGCATCGCCGCGGCCGCGGCCCAGGTGAAATCCAACGGGCAATAGAAGACCGTTAGATCAGCGTATTTCTTCTTCGCCAGCGCCATGCCGGTTTTGGTGGTTGTCGAAACGACGCATTCCCAATCCGGCCGTTGTACGCGAATTTTTTTCAAAAGCGGCTCGAGCAGGTTCACTTCGCCCACGCTCACGGCATGAAACCAGAGGCATTTTTTCGCCGAAGTCCTTCGCGGCACGAGTCCCAGCAACTTCGCCCCGAATCCTTCCCGATACTTTCCCTTGCGGATCGCCTCCTTCGCCAGCCAAGGGAGAGAGAGAAGAATCAGCAAGAGATAGCAGAAGTCGAGGAGGTAGGGCACCCGGATATTCCTTTATCGGTTCCGTCTCGCAACGCATCGAAAGGCAGTCCTTATTCGCGGTAATTATAAATGATGCTCCACGAATGAGTAAGGGAATTTTCTACCCCAACCCGCTCTATGGGAAAATGCCCCAATCTCCTATAATGGCATGAGTGATGGTCAAATGGGGTATTGTTGGCATGAACTACACCCACCCCGCTAACTGGTTATATCCCGACTACGAATGGCCACTTCCACTATGTCGTCCAGTCCTTCCGATTCAAACCGTTGGAAAAGCATGCTGAAACGCCCTAAAAGAGGGGTTCCCGAGGGGCTTTGGATACGGTGTCCGGGCTGTCAGCAGACGATTTTCCGCAAGGAGGCGGAAAAAAATTTGAACGTGTGTCCCGAATGCGACGACCATTGGTATGTGCCCGCCCGGCAGCGGATCGCCCAGGTGCTCGACGCGGGGACGTTCGAGGAGCGGTTCGCCGGGCTGACGACCGCCGATCCCCTGGGCTTCGTCGATCCGGGATCCCCGTATCCGCAGCGGCTCGAACGGGAACAGAAGCGGACCGGCCTCACGGAGGCGGCCGTGGTGGGCACGGGCATGATCCGCGCCCGCCGCGTGGCCTTCGGCGTAACCGATTCGGGCTTCATGATGGGCAGCATGGGTTCGGTCGTCGGCGAGAAACTCACGCGGATCATCGAAGTGGCCGTCGATCAGCAGTTGCCGCTCATCATCATCTCCGGCTCCGGCGGCGGCGCGCGGATGCACGAAGGCATCCTCTCGCTCATGCAGATGGCCAAGACCTCGGCGGCATTGGCGCGTTACGATTCGGCCGGCGGGCTGTTCATTTCGGTATTGACCAATCCGACGATGGGCGGCGTGGCGGCCAGTTTCGCCTCGCTGGGCGACGCGATCTTCGCCGAGCCGAACGCGATGGTCGGCTTCGCCGGCCCGCGGGTCATCAAGGCCGCCATTCGCATGGAATTGCCCAAGGGTTTCCAGACCAGCGAATTCCTGCTGGAGCACGGGTACATCGACCGTATCGTGCGGCGGAAGGATCTGAAGAGCGAACTGGCGCGGACGATCGACTATTGCGGAAAATAATGATAGGGACGAGGGGAGAGGGGCGAGGGAGCGACCGGAATACAATGAACTACGCGGAGCAAGATTAATGGCACGGAACCTATTCCGGGTGAAATCTCCAATTGGATATCATGTGACGTTGGCGCGAGACCGCTGGCGGGAAATAGTACGCTTCAAACACCCGGCGCTTGCCGGACGCGAACGGGAACTGAAAAACTGCCTGGAACATCCGAAGTTGATCCGCCAAAGCAGCAAAGATGCAACCGTGCATCTGTATTATTCTCCCCAAGGGCAAATCCATTTATGCGTCGTCGTCGCGCCGGAGTTAGAGGCCGAATATTTCGTCGTGACCGCTTATTTCACGAAGAACATCAAGAAAGGCATCGAGTTATGGACAAGTTAAGAGTATATTTCGATCGCAAGGGGAACACGCTCAGCGTGTGGTTCTGCGACCCGAAGAAAGAGCACGTTTGCGAGGAAGCCGATAACGACGTGGTTCTCATGAAAGACCGGAGGGGCCAAGTCATCGGATTCGAGCGGCTGAATTACCTTTCACCGAAACAACGCAAGGAAGAAACGGGCATCCCCGTCGAAGTTCAAATGGTCTGAGCAGGCGTTCCCCCGTCGCCGTCCACGTTCCCCATGCCATTCATCGACCAAATCAAAGCGATTCTCGGAACCGGACGGCTGAACGTGTCGTCGCGGTTCGCGTTGCTGCGCGAGGCGATCCAGGGGACGATGTCCGATTTCTACATGGCCCGCGATCTGCGGACCGATAAAATCGTGGGCTTGAAGATCCTCGATCCGAAGAAGACGGCCGAATTCGAGGCCCGCTTCAAAGGACTGACGAAGCCGACCGAAGGCGAAATCTCGATGCTCTTCAAGCATCCGCGGATCGTCGAAACGTACGAGATCGGATTGACGACCGAGGGCGAGCAGTACCTGGTGATGGAGTTTTTGGAAGGGGCCACGCTGCACTCGGCGCTCATCGCGCGCGATCCGCATTTCGAGGGCCGCCGCGTCAAGTTCATCCGCCAGGCGGCCGAAGCCTTGGCCGCCGTCCACGAGGCGGGTTACATCCACCGCGACGTCTGCCCCCGCAACTTCATCCTCACCAACACGGGGCAAGACATCAAGCTCATCGACTTCGGGCTGACCGTGCCGGCCATCAAGGAGTTCATGCAGCCCGGCAACCGCACGGGGACGCCGAACTACATGGCGCCCGAACTGGTCCGCCGCCGGCCCACCGACCTGCGGTTGGATATTTTCGCGTTCGGCGTGACGGCCTTCGAAATATGCACTTACGAATTGCCCTGGCAGTGGGGCAACACCGGCATGGCGGCGATGAGCCACGACAAACCGCCCGTCGATATCCATAAATATCGTCCGCAAATCAATCCGGTGCTGGCCAAAGCGATTCATTTTTGCATCGAGCCGGAACTCGGCCGGCGTTGCCCCTCGATGGAGAAATTTTTGCAGATGATCCGCGACGTGGAACGGGAGGACGGCAAGGGATGAGGGGGCGTGGGGCAAGGAGTGTGGGGCGTGAGGAGTGGGGTGAGGGGAGCGGGAAAAAATACTAAAAAGGTGTTCGCCGATGCCGCCGAAAAGCCGATTCATTTCGCTCGGGGAAGCTCAAAAACCGTTTTTCGTCGGCGTCGATTTGGGCGGGACGAACATCAAAGTTGGACTGGTCGATGATCTCGGCCGCACGCTTTCGCACCTCGGCATCCCCACGGAAATTTCCAAGGGAGTCGAAGACGGCACGGCGCGGATGGGCCGGTCGGTGAAGAAAGTCGCGGCCGAGGCGGGCTTGAAAACGGCCGATATCGCCCGGGTGGGACTCGGTTCGCCCGGCGAAATGGATATCCCCACCGGCATGTTGGTCAAACCGGTGAATCTCAAGGGCTGGAACGATTTTCCGCTCCGCGACAAGCTGGCCGAGCAGTGCGGCCTGCCGGTGACCTTCGAGAACGACGCCAACGCCGCCGCCTACGGCGAATTTTGGATCGGTTCGGGCCGCGATTACAAAAGCATGGTGCTGCTGACGTTGGGCACCGGCATCGGCACCGGCATCATCCTCGACGACGTGGTCCTCCAAGGCGCGCACAGTTGCGGCGGCGAGTGCGGGCATATCATCATCGATTGCCACGACGACGCCCGGCTCTGCGGGTGCGGCGGGCATGGGCATCTCGAAGCTTACGCCAGCGGCACCGCCGTCATCAAGCGAACGCGGGAAGCGCTCGACGTCGGTCGAACCAGTTCGCTCTCGAAACGGCTCGCCGACGGAGGCAAACTCACGCCCAAGATGATCGCCGAGGAGGCCGAGGCGGGCGATGCGCTCTCGCGGGAGATTATTGACGAGACCGCCCGCTATCTGGGAATCGGCATCGTCAGCATCCTGCACACCGTGAATCCGGAAATCGTGCTGCTCGGCGGGGCGATGACCTTCGGCGGCAAGAAGTCGGCATTGGGCCGCCGCTTCCTGCAAAGAATCGACGCCGAAATCCGCCGTCGCGCGCTTGGCACGTGCGCGAACAGAACCGTTCTCGATTTCGCTTCCTTGGGCGGCGACGCCGGATATATCGGCGCGGCCGGCGTGGCGCGGCGGGAATACCGAAAGCTGGGGCAAAAGTGAACTCGCGCCGCGATGTTCGATCACTCTTATCGCAAGGCCTCGATCGTATCCAACCGCGACGCTTTCCAGGCGGGATAGAAACCGAAGACGACGCCGACCGATACCGCCGCGCGCCGCGGAAGAATCTCCTGCGCGCGGCAACGGAAATAAATCTCGCCGTTCTCACTCCCGGCCAGTTGAGCCGATGGCGAGACCCGGCCCGAGCGTCCTTCCAAGGCAAATTGTCGAACGATCCGCAGGGCATTCTCCGCAACCTTAGGCGCTGTCCGACAATAAACTACCGAATTCCTATGTAGTAGGCACACTCCGTGTGCCGTAATTCGCGGACGGCACACGGAGTGTGCCTACTACGATTCCGGCAACTTATTGTCGGGCAACGCC
>JADLEL010000013.1 GCA_020846145.1 Pirellulales bacterium
ATAAAATTCTTCGCGATGTCGCAAACCCCAGGCGATGCCTGGGGCTGGGCGAACTGCCGGCCCTTCGGGCCGCGGCAACTTCCTACTGCGAGATCAATCGAACGGGTACGCTTGAACCGGATGAACCGATTTTTATTCCTAATCAAATTGCTCTCGATAAGTCGATTCTCCGAAAATTCCGGAAAACAGGGAGCGGTTTATTTTCTCCCGCTCGCTTTTGTCCCGTCTGGATATTCTTTTCCAATCCGCGTAGAATGCCCCTGGAATTTCTTTCTGTGGCGTTATTCCTCCCCACGAAACATTCATTTTCAGGAGCGTGGAGCATGAAGACGAAGCATTGGGTTTTTGCCGCGTTTGGTTTCGGTTTAATTTGCATGGCCGCCGACGCCGCCGATTGGGCGCAATGGCGGGGGCCGAAGCGGGACGGGACTTCGCAGGAAACCGGCCTGCTCCAGGAGTGGCCGAAAGAGGGGCCGAAATTGCTCTGGCAGGTCAAGGAGATCGGCGACGGCTACTCCACGCCCGCCGTGGTCGGCGAGCGAATCTACGTCCTTAGCAGCCGCGGGCTGGACGACGAGTTTGTCCAGGCGTTGAGCATTGCGGACGGCAAGCAAATTTGGTCGGTGCGGCTCGGCAAGGTGGGCAATCCGAACCAGCGGCCGCCGTTCCCCATGGCCCGTTCAACCCCCACGGTCGAAGGCGACGTGCTTTTCGCCCTCGGTTCCGACGGCGACTTGGCCTGCCTGGAAACGGCCTCCGGCAACGTGCGATGGAAGAAGAATTTGCGGACCGATTTCGGCGGCAAGCCGGGCCAGTGGGCGTATGCCGAATCGCCCTTGATCGACGGCGACGCGCTCGTCTGCACGCCCGGCGGCGGCGAGGCCACGCTGGTAACGCTCGACAAGAAGACCGGCGAAGTGGTCTGGAAGTCCGCCGTGCCGGGCGGCGAGGAGGCGGCCTACGCCTCGGTAACGATCGTCGAGGCGGCCGGGCGCAAGCAGTACGTCCAATTCCTGCAAAAGGGCGTGGTGGGCGTCGATGCGAAGACCGGCCAGTTCCTCTGGCGCTACGATGAGTCGGGCAAGAGTCCGGCCAATATCCCCACGCCGGTCGCGCACGACGGTTGCGTTTATTCTTCCTCCCGCGCCGGCGGAGGGCTTGTCCGCCTGAAGGCCGAAAACGACGGCGTTTCGGCGGAGCAGGTTTATTTCGAGCGCGCGCTGCCGAACTGCATCGGCGGCGCGGTGCTGCTCGGCGAAGACCTTTACGGCACCACCTCCCAAGGATTGCTGTGCGCCGAATTCGCCACCGGCAAGGTGCGCTGGCAGGACAAGTGCATCGGCATCGGGTCGCTGCTTTACGCCGACGGCCGGTTTTACATCCACGGCGAGAACGGCGAGGTGGCGTTGGTCGAAGCGACGCCGGAGGCCTATCGCGAGAAGGGCCGCTTCACGCCGCCGGAGCAGCCGAAGCACCTGCACGGCCGGATGGAAAAGGCTTGGGCCTACCCGGTGGTCGCCAACGGCCGGTTTTATCTCCGCGACCAGGGCACGCTCTGGTGCTACGACGTGAAGCAGCCGTAACCGGAGGATTTTTTTCATGGCGAAAAACACCATTACCTGAGTTTTAGATACGCAGTGTAGCTCAGTCCCGAAGGGACGATAGTCATTAGCCAGGGGTGTCAAAACCTGGAAAATGATGATCACAGGTCGATTAGCCCCAACGGGGCGACAG
The DNA here is from genome assembly GCA_020846145.1 of Pirellulales bacterium. Classification (GTDB taxonomy): domain Bacteria; phylum Planctomycetota; class Planctomycetia; order Pirellulales; family Thermoguttaceae; genus JADLEL01. The sequence goes on from JADLEL010000013.1 coordinate 1,735, forward strand.
TAGAGTGATTTTGACTTACTGCCGCCCCTTCGGGGCTTTGGTGGTGATGGAAACTGTCTCCCAGGGGCTGACGCCCCTGGCTAATGACTGTCGCCCCTTCGGGGCAGGCTAATGACTGTCGCCCCTTCGGGGCAGGTTAATGACAGTCGCCCCTTCGGGGCTTCTTATGCAAAATCCAAGTTACGAGGCGAAAAACACCATTATTTCGAGGGGGTGATTTACTTGTCGCGGGAGCGCGGCAATTCCTCGACGGCGAAGCAATACCCCCCATCCCCCCCAGCTTGGTTTTTTGTATCTATTGCGATTATCGTTGCCATGCTAACGAGGGGGTAATAAACCCTGGCGAATCAAAATAATAAAAAAATTGTTTGACATGCATTGGGCCGATGACTTAGAATTAGTGGGTGCAGGGGGTGCCCCGTCCTGCGCAACCGGAACGAGCGGGGTCAGCGATATTAGCAGCATGGGAGGGCCGTATTGCCGGCGCGAGGGTAACCGGCGCGGCCGAACCGGATGGCGAACCCGTTTTACTCATTTCCGTTATTCCGTAGATTTTGCGTTTGTTCCGCGGCGGCGTTCGTCGCGGTTGGTGCCTTATTTCCTTCATTTTCGTAGAGGAGACTTTGTCATGGTCACACTTTCCCGCAAGCGAGGTTTTACCCTCGTGGAACTGCTGGTGGTTATCGCCATCATCGGTATCTTGATCGCCCTGCTGTTGCCGGCGATCCAGGCTGCGCGCGAGGCGGCACGCCGCGCGCACTGCACGAACAACTTGAAGCAGATCGGTTTGGGTCTGCACAACTACCACGACGCCCGGAAATACTTCCCCGGCTCCGCCGAAGTGGTGAAGAATCCCGCGAACAACGCACTGCCCGTGGGCGGATGGAGCTTCCTGTTCAAAATCCTGCCGAACATGGAATACGACACGATCTACAACTCCATCAATCCCATCGAGATCAAAAACACGACGCTGCTTCCGGGCGCTCCGGGCACGTTGATCATCCCGCTGACTTCGAACGGCACGGCGCCGTCGGGCGGCGGTTCGGGCGCGAACGCCATCGCCTACGCGCGCGACACTCAAATCAACGAGTTCCTTTGCCCTAGCAATCCCAATCAAACCTATGAATGGCCCAACGCCCCCAACTCGCCGGTGGGCAAGAAACATGCCCTCTCCAATTACAAGGGCATGTCTTCGGCGTTTTACGTCGGCTTCCAGCCGGCGGTGCAGTACACCGGCACGGCGACCTCCGCGCCGTATCCCGGCATGACCCAATGCGACGGCGCGCTGTATCCCACGAATTCGGGCATTCGCATCAGCGATTTGGCCGACGGCACTTCGCACACGATCTTGTGCGGCGAAACGATGGACTACACCGCCAGTTCCTGGATCGCCGGCAGCGACTGCAACATGGTCGCCATTCCGACGACTGCGCAGGGCGGGCAGACCGGCGGCACGGTAACGCCGGTGAAGTGGAACCAATCGTTCTTCGCGCTCCCCGGCTTCAACGGCCAATTTTACGATCAAGGCGGCACGAGCGCCATCGTAACGTTCTTCGCGCTCGAATTCGGCATCACCGGCAAGACTCCCGGCGCTTACGAGCTCGATCCGCTCGTGGCCCCTTGCCAAGCGGGAACCCGCCAGACCCAGCCCTCGTTGAATCGAACCTACGAGTACGGCCCGTCCTCGGGACATCCGTCGGTGATCAACTGCCTGTTCGGCGACGGCGGCGTGCGCGGCGTTCGCAAGGACGTTGACGCATCGGCGTTGTTCTTCTCGGTTACGCGGAACAACAGCGATCCGGCGGCCACCGAGCACTTGTAAACTTCGATAAAGTTCGCTTAATCCGCCGCCGCCCACCCCATGCGGGAGGGCGGCGGTTTTTTTATCGAAGGGGGAAGGCGGAAGGGGGAAGGGGGAATGAAAAAATATGAATGATGAAGAATGAGGAACGGCAATTGAGAGACTTCCGCCTGCTGTTCTCCGCCTTCCGCCTTCCCCCTTCCGCTTTCCGCCTTCCCCCTTCCCCCTTCGCAAGCCCTCTTGCATTTTGGCGATCGATGCACTAAAAATAGAGGAGCGAGCCGAAGTGGCGGAATTGGCAGACGCGCATGGCTCAGGACCATGTGGCCGTTAAGGCTGTGCAGGTTCAAGTCCTGTCTTCGGCATTCGTATTTTGTTCTCCTCGATATTTAGCCCCCCGTGATATTTAGCCCCCCGTGAATACACGGGGGGCAGCGTTGGCGAAACGTGAACACACGGGGGGCGGAGTTGGCGAAGTCCCCTGCATTGCCCCCGATGTATTCATCGGGGGCTAAATATGCCGGACGGCGGCGAGGAGCTAGTTTTATTTAGCCCCCCGTGAATACACGGGGGGCGCGGGTCGAACGATTGGAAAAAAATTGGGAGTCAAAATCCCGCTTTGCCCCCCGTGTATTCACGGGGGGCTAAATAGTTTGGGGGCAACGTGAATGAATCAAACTTTGGCGATCATGTTCACGATGACCACGTATGGCACGTGGCTCCGAGGCGATAAGCGTGGTTGGATCGATAAGGGGCGGCTCCTTCCGCCGAATCCGGAATTGGAAGACGCGGATCGAAAACGATTGAAACATCCAGTTTTTCTCTTCGATCCCGAACAGTACCGGAACGTCGGACGATGGATCGGACATTCCTTTAAAGAGCGCCTCGATTTGAGCATCTTCTCATTATCCGTGCAATCGTGGCACGTTCATTTGTTGACGGCCGCATCCGAATATCCGATCGAGAAAATCGTGAAGTGCGCGAAGGACTCCGTTCGCTGGGGATTGCGTCCGGGACGACCAATTTGGACGGAACATTACGACAAGCGGTTTTGCTTCGACGAAGAATCGATCTGGAATCGGATCGAGTATGTGGAACGCCATAATACGGAGATCGGCCTGCCCGCCAAGCCGTGGGATTTTATCGAGATGCCGAACTTATGATTTTGGAATGAAAAAATCATTTAGCCCCCCGTGAATACACGGGGGCGATGCGGTACTTCCGCTCGATTAAGCCCGCTCTCGAAGCATTCGAACCTCGCCCCCCGTGTATTCACGGGGGGCTAAATAAGGCGGAGGCAACGCAGTTTTTCAATCTTCGATCTTCGCTTCGGGATGGAAGACCGCGTGGCAATCTTCGCAGTTTTTGCCGAGTTTTAGCAGATTCGCGCCGGTGGCTTGCACGTTGCCGGCACGGATCGACTCGTTCATCGCGGCGGCATAATTTCGCATTTCTTGGCAGAACTTGCGCCATTGCTCGACTTGCTCGGGCGATTTCGCCTCGCCGGCGTCGGCCATCGAACCCTGGGCGACCGCCGCCAAAACGGCCGTGATGCCCGCGGCATCCTTGCTCTTCGCCTTGAAACGAGCGGGCTTGACGTAGTTTTTCAACTTCGTGTTGAGCGCCGGCACGTGTTTCATGAGCGCGGGGAGCGAAGCCACTTTCTCCCACTTCAATTCGATATCCGCTTTATTTTTTCCGGCGGCGGCATCCTGCACGCCGGCGAGCGCTTTTTTCGCCGCGGCGAAGTCCTTCGTGGCGGCCATTTCCTGGGCGGCCTTCATTAAACTTCCCGCCGAAGCCTTGAATTTATTGTCCCGATCGTGCTTGCCCAAACAGAGCGCGACGACGATCAGCGCGTTGGCGTCCTTCTCGATGGTTTCCTTAACGTCGTTGTACGTTTCTTCGCCGCTCTCCACCGCGGCGACGGTTTCGGCCAGTTCGGCGACGTATTTTTCCGCCTCGCGGACCAAATCATCCGCCGGCGCGAAAGACGAGACCGGCGGGGCTTCCGGCATTCCGGCCGCGCCGGCGAGAACCAAGATCATCAGACCCATAGCGAGAACGAACGAGGTTGAATTCCAACGTGGCCTGAAGTTGAGCATGGAACGACTCCTGAGGGGGGTGGGGATATGGCGAGACGCGCGCCAAGGGGGAATAAACGATTTGCAACGCGATTACTATACCTTTTCGGCTCCGCGATGTCCAGGTTAATGGGTTAATGGAGTGGCGAATTATCCGAATATACATTGTTTAGTTGGAATGCTATGCTTAGAATAGAAATATAATCACGGTTCAAGCCCATCTGCAAGGAGCGAAATACGTGAGCCAAATTACCTTTGAATTGCCGAATGAAGCCTTGTTGGCGCTGAAACTTTCGCCGCAAGCGATCGGAGAAACCTTGCGCATGGCGGCGGCGATGAAGCTTTTTGAATTGGGAAGAATCTCCTCGGGGGCCGCGGCATCATTGGCGGGCGTGCCTCGAGTCGTTTTTCTTTCCAAACTGGCGGATTATGACGTGGATACCTTTCGTTTGACCGAAGAAGATTTCAAGCGGGAGGCCAGGCTTGCCTGAAATCATCTGCAATACGTCGCCTCTTCAGTATCTACATCAAATCGGAATGCTCGATTTGCTCCCTTCTCTTGCCAAGCAGATTACCGTGCCTTCGGCGGTCGTGGAAGAGCTGGCGGCGGGCAAACGACATGGAATCGAACTTCCCGATGTAACGGCGATGGATTGGATCATCATCCGGCGTCCCGCCAGCGCGGCGGCTTTGCCGCTAATAAGCGAACTCGGCCCAGGCGAAACGGAGGTATTGATGCTGGCTTTGGAATCGCCCGGTTCAATCGTGATCTTGGATGACGGACTAGCGCGCTGGGTTGCCGAAACTCTCGGTATCCGGTTAATCGGCACGCTTGGAATACTCCGAGACGCCAAAAATGCAAGACTTGTCGGCGCAGTGAAGCCATTGCTCGATCAACTCCAAGCTCGAGGTTTTCGCTTGGCGTCCTTAACGAGGAGTGCAATCCTGAAACAAGTCGGCGAATTGACATAAACTCATAATCACCCCTCGCAAGGATGGTAATCCGATCCCTTTGCAGATGATCCCAATAAAAAAGCTCTTGATACAATTCTCTTGCACACTATACTTTATTGGCCGAAAGGTTTTCCGCTCCATCCGTTTGAGGAAGGTTCTTTGTATCGACCTTCGAGGGGGATGGAGAATTCCATCCGAAAAACGTAGGAGATTATGCTCAAAGTCCACCTGCCCGACGGAAGCGTGAAGGAGTATTCGCATCGCGTTCGACCTCTCGATATCGCCGCCGAAATCGGCCCGCGCTTGGCCAAGGCGACGATGGCGGCCCAGGTGGATGGGCGTTTGATCGGCGCCGACGGTCTTCTTCCCGAAGACGGGGAACTCTCGCTTAGGCTGCTCACGAAAAAAGACTCCGAGAGCCTCGACGTGATGCGCCATTCCTGCGCCCACGTGATGGCGCGGGCGGTGATGCGGCTTTTCCCCGGCACGCAGTTGGCCTTCGGACCGACGATCGACAACGGCTTCTACTACGATTTTCAATTGGAGCACAAGTTGTCGGAAGAGGATTTTCCGAAGATCGAAGCTGAAATGGCGAAGATCGTGAAGGCAGACGAGCCGTTCGAGCGCGTCGAATTGGCGCACGACAACGCCCGGCAGTTGTTCGCGGAACTCGGCCAGACGTTGAAGGTCGAGCATCTCGAGGACGGCTTGAAGGACGAATCGCAGGTTTCGTTTTATCGGCAGGGGGAGTTCATCGATCTCTGCCGCGGACCGCATATCCCCAGCCCGGGCGCGATCGGCGCCTGCAAGCTGCTTTCGGTGGCTGGCGCGTATTGGAAGAGCGATTCCTCGAAGCAGCAGTTGCAGCGGCTTTACGGCACGGCGTGGTTCGAGAAGAAGGAACTGGACGATTATCTGCTTCGGGTCGAAGAGGCCAAGCGCCGCGATCATCGCGTGCTGGGCCGGCAGCTCGAGTTGTTCATGATCGAACCGAATGTGGGCTCGGGCCTGGTTTTCTGGCTGCCCAAGGGGGCGGTCGTCCGCCGCGAGTTGGAAAACTTCCTGTACGGCGAGTTGATCCGCCGGGGATATCATCCGGTTTATACGCCGGTCATCGGCAACGTGCGGTTGTACGAAACATCGGGCCATTTTCCGTATTACAAGGACGCGCAGTTCCCGCCCATCGAGATGGAAGACGGCGACCGCTACCTGTTGCGGCCGATGAACTGTCCGCATCATATTACGATCTATCAATCGAAGCCCCGCAGCTACCGCGATTTGCCGCTGCGGCTGGCGGAATTCGGCCACGTGCATCGCTTCGAGCAGTCGGGCGAGCTTAACGGCATGACGCGCGTGCGCGGCTTCACCCAGGACGACGCCCACATTTTTTGCACCGAAGATCAGGTGGCGGACGAGTTCCGCGGCTGCATCGAGATGACGCAACTCGTGCTGCAGACGCTGGGCCTGGACGACTACCGCGTGCGGCTGGGTTTCCGCGATCCGGCGAGCGACAAGTACGTGGGCAATCCCGAAACGTGGGACAAGGCCGAGGCGGCGCTAACGCAAGTTTGCGGCGAATTGGATTTGCCGAACGTCAGAATCGAGCGCGGGGAAGCGGCGTTTTACGGGCCGAAGGCCGATTTCGTGGTAACCGACTGCATCGGCCGCGAATGGCAGTTGGGGACGGTGCAGTTGGACTACAATCTGCCCGGCAAGCAGCGCTTCGGCCTGGAGTACATCGGCCCGGACAACGCGCCGCACCAGCCGGCGATGATCCACCGTGCGCCGTTCGGCTCGTTCGAGCGGTTCGTGGGCGTGCTGATCGAGCATTTCGCCGGGGCCTTTCCGCTGTGGCTCGCGCCGGAGCAGGTGCGGGTGATGGTCGTCAGCCAGAAAGTCGAAGATTACGGCCGGCAGGTGCAGAAACGGCTTGCGGAAGCCGGTTTGCGCGTAACGGGCGACTATCGGGCGGAAAAGATCGGCGCGAAAATCCGCGACGCGCAACTCGAACTGATTCCGTACATGTTCGTCCTCGGCGGCCGCGAGGCCGAAGAAGGCAAGGTGGCCGTCCGCGACCGGCTGCAGGGCGACATGGGGGCCATCCCCGTCGAGGAAGCCATAGCCAAGCTGCAGACGGAAATCCGCGAGAAGACGATCCGACATGTGGTGAAAGGCTCCGCCGGATTGGGGCATAAAACGGAAGCGAATGCGTATTGAGGGGCTTAGGTCTTGGGTCTTAGGTCTTAGGACTTAGGAACTACATAATCCAAGACCTAAGACCAAAGACCTAAGACCAATAACAACCGAGGACCCTTGCGTATGGGTAAGTGGAAACTGCCGACCGTGGGCGATGGTAAACACCGCATCAACGAACAAATTCGCGTTACGCCGATCCGCGTGATCGGCGCGGACGGCGCGCAGTTGGGCATCATGCCCACCGACGCGGCCATGGAGCAAGCCCGATCCTTGAATCAGGACCTGGTGGAAGTCGCGCCCAACGAGCGTCCGCCGGTCTGCCGCATCATGGACTTCGGCAAGTTCAAGTACCAGCAGAAGAAGCGCGCGCACAAGGGGCACAGCCACCAGATGAAGATCAAGGAGATCCGCGTCCGCCCGAAGACGGGCGACAACGACATCATGGTGAAAGTCAACAAGGCGCGGGAGTTCCTCGAGCACAAGGACAAGGTGATCGTGAGCGTGGTCTTCCGCGGCCGCGAACTGGCGCACATCGACGAAGGCCGCAAGGTGCTCGACGAAGTGCTGGCGAAACTGGAAGACGTCTGCAAGATCGAAACCCCGCCCCAGCACCACGGCCGGCGGATGGTTTGCACGCTGGCGCCGAAATAAATGTAGGACAGGTTTCCAACCTGTTAATTTTGGACTGATTTACAACCGATCGCCGTATGATAAGTTGGAAATCCGTCTTCGTGGAGGATCAACCATGAGCCGAGTCAAAGATGAAGTCCGAAAACTCCTCGATGAAATCCCGGAGGAGGCGACGTGGGACGACGTGATGTATGAGTTTTACGTTCGGAAAAAAGTGGAGTTGGGTTTGGCGGATTTGGATGCGGGCCGCATGGTTTCACAGGAAGAAGTCGAAAAAAGATATGTGAAACCATGAACGTGCATTGGTCGGATTTGGCCTTGGAAGATATCGAATCGATTCGTCGCTATATCGCGATGGATTCGCAGCGAATCGCAGATCGATTCGTGAGCGATTTGGTGAAAAGCGTGCGGAAACTGCGCCGTTTTCCGGAAATCGGCGAAATCGTCCGAGAAGTAAAAAATCCGCTCCTTCGCGAGATACATTACTTCAATTATCGGATACTTTACCGAATCGCTAGGCGGCAATGTGAGATTATCACCATCCTCCACGCAAGTAGAGACCTCTCGTCGCTAAGGTTTGAATTCGAATGACGGCGAATCTCCCGCAAAAGAGGGCGAGAAATGGCTACGATCACGATCCCTGACGAGTTCTTGAAAGCCGCCGGATTGAAAGAACGAGAATTGCTCATCGAGATCGCCTGCCGCTTGTTCGATGCCGGAAAACTCTCCCTAACATTCGCAGCCCGCTTGGCCAATTTGGACCGAAACGGAATCGAAGACGAGTTGATGAAGCGGAAGATTCCCATCTATCGTCCGACCCTTGAAGACTTGACTCACGATCTCGCTGTTTTGGACCGTTTTGGGATTTGATTTTGTTCCACTTTCGCGCAACGATCGATTCCGATTTTTCGGCGTAGCGGAAACAACGAATCAGCGGGGGGTGCTATGAAATGGAAATTCCAATTCTCGATTAGCTCGCTTTTCTGGCTCACGCTTTGTCTCGCATTGCTTCTCACGAGCATTCTCATGTATCGGCGGATGGCTGATGCCGAACATCGCATGGTGCAAGCGGAGGCCGAGGCCGCGTTGATGCGAAAAGCGGCGGGCTATTTGGTGGTCGGCCATAAAGGCGTCATTCACGGTGCCGAAGTCCTGACCTCTGAGGAACTATTCTGGAAATGGCGGCTATATCTCCCACCGGAACGACGATTTGTTCTAAAAGTCTTCTCGGGTGAAACACCCAAAGAAGGCCTGCCGGCGGGTAAGTCTTATTCACACCCACTCCTGTTGAGCGGTGAAATGTGGCTTTCCGTGACCATTCGCCAATTGAAAGAGAAAGAGACAGTCTGGTTGATGACGGTATCGTATCAGAATCAGAAGTTGGACCCCGTCACATTTACCTATACCACTGGAACTGGCTCCGATTGTACATTCACAGTTCCCATTTCTGCTGCCGTGATGGATGAACTGACTTCGGAAACCAAAATAACGAGGTGCGGCTTCCATTTTGGACAATCTGGAACTGAAATCGAACAATACGGCGATCCGGTCATTTTGCTGGAAGAGCGCATGGCGCTGAATGTCGGCAAAGGCGAATGGACTGACTCTCCCATGCCCATGCCGGGAATCATGATTTGGCTCGAAGAACAGAAGAAGCCTTGAACCTTCCATGAATTATGATTAACTCTACTTTCTCTGTGGCCCTTTCTCGCGGCGTGCTGGTTTTCGACGGCGCGATGGGGACGGAATTGTATCGGCATCACGTCTTCACGAATCGGTCGTTCGAGGAGTTATCGCTTTCCGATCCGAAGCTGATTCGCACTATTCATGCCGAATACCGCGACGCCGGGGCGGACGTGCTGACGACGAACACATTCGGCGCGAACCGCATTGCGCTGGCGCATTTCGGGCTTGGGGAGAAGGCGCGCGAGATCAATCGGGCGGGTGCGAAACTCGCGCGGGAAGTCGCCGATCAAGCGGAGCGGCCGTTGTTCGTCGCCGGTTCGATCGGCCCGCTGCCGTCGCAGTCTCAATACGAATTTCAGATCGAAGATCTGATATTGGAGCAGGTCGAGAGTCTGACGGCGGGCGGAGCCGACTTCATCCTCTTCGAAACGCAGCCCAATCGGGCGGCATTGGAAAAATGCGCCGCCGCGATGGGACGCATGCCGGATACGCCTTTCGTGCTATCGTTCACGCTGGAGGCGAACGGCGAGACGGCTGCCGGCGAGACGGTCGAGCGGCTCATGGCGCCGCTGCCGGAAGGTTCTCCTTCGCCGGTCGCCTGGGGCATGAATTGCGGCAGCGGGCCGGACGGCCTGCTCTCGGCCGTCGAGCGGGCGGTGCGGTTGACGACGCTCCCCTTGATCGTGCAGCCCAACGCCGGCATGCCCAAGGAGGTCGATAACCGCCGCATCTATCTCTGCTCGCCGGAATATCTGACGGAATACGCCAAGCGTTTCGTGGGCCTGGGCGCGGCGGCGGTCGGCGGCTGCTGCGGCACCACGCCCGAACACATCCGCGCGATGGCCCAGGCGATCAAGCCGCTTTCGCGGATGAAATCGAAACCGACCGTCGTCATCGCCGCCGCAAAGCCCGCGGAAGGCAAACCGCCGCTGCCGTTCGCCGAAAAATCGAATCTCGCCCGGCGTTTGGCGGAAAAAAAATGGGTAACGACCGTGGAACTCGTGCCGCCGCGCGGGTACGATCTGCGTTCGACGGTCGAGAAAAGCCGCGCCCTGCGCGAGCGCGGCGTGACGGCGATCAACATTCCCGACGGTCCCCGCGCGTCGGCTCGCATCTCGCCGCTCATCACCGCCGAGCACATTTTGCGCGAGGCGGGAATCGAGCCGATCTTGCATTTTTGCTGCCGCGACCGGAACCTGATCGGCATGCAGGCCGATCTTTTGGCCTGCGCGGCCTGCGGCATCCGCAACCTGCTTTTCGTAACCGGCGACCCGCCGAAACTGGGCGATTATCCGCACGCCACCGGCGTGTTCGACGCCGACTCGATCGGCATGGCGGCCGTGCAGCGGCGGCTCAACGAGGGCCTCGATCTCGGCGGCCAGCCCATCGATCCGCAAACCTTCGCGGTCATCGGCGTGGGACTCGATCCCACGGCTTTGGATCGCAAGCGGGAACTCGACCGCTTCCGCCGCAAGGTCGAAGCCGGAGCGGAATTCGCCATCACGCAGCCGGTTTTCGATCCCGACGCGCTGTTGCGATTTTTCGATGAAGTGGAGCAGTTCGAGATTCCGATTCTTGCCGGCATCTGGCCGCTTACGAGTTACCGCAACGCGGCTTTCATGCGGAACGAGGTGCCGGGCGTAACCGTGCCCGACGCGGTGATGGAGCGCATGGCGTCGGTCGAAAGCCGCGAGGGGCAAATGGCGATGGGCATCGAGATCGCGCGGGAATCGGTCGCCCGCATCCGCGACCGCGTCGCGGGCATCCAAGTTTCCGCCCCCTTCGGCCGCATCGAGACCGCGCTGGCCGTGATCGAAGGCGAGAAATGAACGATCATCATCTCTTCGGCGGGATGCAGTAGGCTTCGAATTCGGTGACGGAGAAAACTTGATTCTTGTACGACAAGGTGCCGTAGAGCTTGACCGATTTGACCGGCAGCCCCTTGACGGGAATGATCTGCCAGCGGAACGATTGGCCTTGGTTGCGCTCGATGAGCGTTTTATAGCGTATGCCGTCCGCCGAAACCGCCATTACGTAGTGGTAGAACCGCGCGTCGCCGTCGTAGAAGTGGAAGCGGATTTGCTGGAGCAGATAGACCTTATCGAAGGTGATGGTCCATTCGCAAGGCACCGGACCGCTGGCGGCCGCGCCGTCCCAGCCGGGATTGCGGCTTTCGCCGTCGAGGAGTTTATCGGCGTTGGCCGCGACGCCCTCCACGCGCGTGCCGTTGGAAGCCAAGGCGACGTTCCCGGTTTGGATGACGCCGCGTCCGGGCGCGGCCGAGGCATCGAAGCCGGCGATCGTTTTCAGCCGCGAGTCGGCCTTGGCTTGGTCCAGTCCGGCCAGATTCGGCAGCGCGCGATCGTACCAATGCTCCGCGCGCGCAAGCGCCGCGGCTTTGGCCGATCCCTTTTCCTTCTGCGCGTAATCCCACCAGGCGTCGGCGGCCGCTAATGGCCCGGCGGGATTCTTGGAAGCTGCAATATCCTTGGCGGCGAGTTCGGCCAGCGGCGCATCGGACGATTTCGCCAACATGGGCAGCCCTTCGTCCCAATCGCGTTCTTCGAAGCACGTCCAGCGGCCGGCCAGGGCGTTCGCGTCCGCGTCGTCGGGATTCTGCTTGAGCGCGTCGAGCGCCTTGCGAACGGGCTGATAGCGCGCCATCAGCCGCTTGATTTCCTGGGCGAAGATGTTCATTTCCCGCATCAGCATGGGGTCTTTTTTCGCCAGCGGATTGACCGCTTTGAGCGTTTTGTCGGCAATCTCGATTTGGCCCGCTTCCTTCGCTTGCTCGGCGAATTGCCGCGCGAGGAGCACGAGTTCGTCGCCCGCGCTTTTCGCCGCATTGTCCCTTGCGGCCTGAGCCGACTTGGCGGCTTGGGCGATGGCCTGTAATTTCATCTCCCAAGGATTCACCGCGAAATACTCGGCGAATGCATCGACGCGGTCCAGCGCGCTTTGCACCCGATCCGAATCGCCGAGCAATTGGACCGCGAGCGACATCAGCGCGTACCGCGCCGCGATATCGTTATTGGTTCTTATCGCTTGAGACCACAACCGATCGGCCAGCGCCCGCTTCCGCATTCCGTTTTTCGCGGCTGCCATCTGCGTGGCGTAGATTTCGCGCACGGACTTTTCGGCAGTCCGGCGGGTGGTTTCGTCGGGTATCGGCTGCCGCTCGCCGGCCGGTTGACTCGCAGGCGGCGGATTCACATCACCGCTAAAATCCTCTTCCAAGAGGTTGTGTTCTCCGGAAGTCGATGCGTCGTGCCCGGCATTTTTCGGAGGCATCGAATCATCGGCATTGCGCGCCGGTTCCGCGCTCGAATGGTGGGGAGGCACATTGTCGAGCGCATTCCCGCCCGGCATCCGCGCGGAGTTATTGTCGTCCGGCACGAGCGGTACGATCGGGAAATCGCCGCCTTTCAGCGGGGGATGCTTTTCGGGGTCGCCGGTCGAATTTGCCGCGTTCTCCGCCGGCTTGCCGCCCGGCGAATCATCCCGGCGGGTGGAAGGCGACGAATTCGCCGCGCGCGATTTGTCTCCACTCGAATCGGTTCGCACGACGGCGGGTTTTTCGCCCGTTCCCCCATCCTTTTTGTATTTCACCAAGAGATAAACCAAAAGGCATCCGAGGGCGACCAATCCCAGCATCGTCGCCGCAAGCAAACGCCACCTTTCCCGCGGAGCACGTACGGGCGGAGGAGTATAAGTTGGAATGCGCAGTTCGGGAATCGCATTGGCGGCAACTGGGGAAGACGGCGAATGATTTTCTCCCGCCATTGAAGACGGTTGCGGGGGAAGAGGCGTCGAAGTCCACTTGTTTCCCCCGTTCGGCGAGAGGATTGTCGCGCCGTTCGAAATTGCGGCCGCGGCGGACGGTTCCTTTTTTAGCGCCGTAACGCGGCGCTGCAATTGGCCGTCGTAAAAGGCCTTCTTCGCCGGATCGAGCAAACACAATTGGACCTCCTTGATCTGCGTGGCGATGCGGTCGGCCATGTCGGTATGCTTGTCTTTCGCCAAGGACCGCAAAAACGCCAGCCGCGCGTCCGCCGCGTTGCTGATGACGTCGGCATCCTCTTCGAACAACTCCAAGCCCAGCAATCGATAATGATGGGGCGGTTGTTCCTCGGGAGGAATGCCCAGCCACTTGCGATACGGATCGAAGGATTCGTCCACGGGAAAATGCAACTTCGCTTGGAGGCGTCAGGAAGGGGCTTCGCCCACCGAATATGTAAATCGAACTCTTGGAGGTTAATTCATTGGGCGGGAGCGTTCTCGTGGTTCGACAACCGTAAAATGACAGGTTGTTGGGATGGCAGTTGTACCGCCATCCCTGGGGCGACAGTACAACTATCGCCCCAACATGAACCTGCCAATTTGTATTTGTCGGGCCACGATGCGGCGTCGGGGACGGCCCAGTCCGCCGGTAATTTTCATAGGAGATTAATTGGCCATTATCCCGCATTATTCATAAAAGTGATTTGTAGAAGCGGCATCTTGCCGCTTTTGCCTAAAATGCGGCAGGATGCCGCATCTACGACGTTTATGAATAATTCCAGTTATTATTCATTATTTCAAGGAACACGGCCGGATGCAACTCCCAGCGTACCCCGACGCCCCCCCCTGCGTGAGTGCTTTGCGGCGAAATAACCGTTGACTCCGTTAAAGTCCAAGTATATTATAGCTCGATATTAGAGTTGACTATCTTTGGAAAGATTATTAGGATTCATCGAACTTGGAGACTCGACCATGTCCACCACAGTTGCCAAAAAGATCTTCGATGACGTTACGCAATGCGTGGGGAATACGCCCTTGGTGCGGCTCAATCGCATCTCCGCGGGCTGCGCGGCGACCGTGGCGGGGAAGCTGGAAAACGCGAATCCGCTGTGGAGCGTGAAAGACCGCATCGGCCGCTCGATGATCGACGCCGCCGAGCGCGACGGACTCATCAAAAAAGACACCGTCATCATCGAACCGACCAGCGGGAACACGGGCATCGGGCTGGCTTACGTGTGCGCCGCGCGGGGATACAAGCTTGCCGTAACCATGCCCGAAAGCATGAGCGTCGAGCGCCGCCGGCTGCTGAAAGCGTTGGGCGCCGAGTTAATCCTCACGCCCGCCGCCGAAGGAATGCCGGGCGCGGTCCGCAAGGCCGAAGAAATTGCGGCTTCCCATCCGCGGTACTACATGCCTCAGCAGTTCAAGAATCCGGCCAATCCCGAGATTCACCGCAAGGCCACGGCCGAGGAAATTTGGCGCGACACGGGCGGAGCGGTCGATATTTTCGTGGCCGGCGTGGGCACCGGCGGCACGATCACCGGCGTGGGCGAAGTGCTCAAGGCCCGCAAGCCGGGAGTAAAAATCGTGGCCGTGGAACCGGTCGCCAGTCCGGTCATCACGCAATTCCGCGCCGGCGAGGAACTGAAGCCGGGAAAACACACGATCCAAGGCATCGGCGCCGGTTTCATTCCCGACGTGCTGAACGTGAAAGTCATCGACGAGGTCGTTCAGGTCTTGGAAGAAGACGCCTTCGAGACCGCCCGGCAATTGGCGAAACTCGAAGGACTGATGTGCGGCATTAGCTGCGGCGCGGCGGCCTGGGCGGCGGTGCATATCGCCAAGCGCGAGGAGAACCGAGGCAAGCTCGTCGTCGCCATTCTGCCCGATATCGGCGAACGGTATCTTTCTACGAAGTTGTTTCCAGAGTGAAATAGAGGGATTAGAGATCAGGGGCTAGAGATCGGGGATTAGGGGCTAAAGTTCCAAAACTCTGATCTCTAGTCCCTGATCTCTAGCCCCTACTCCTGCGGCTCGACGTGAATCACTACCCGGCCCAGCCGTTTCACGCGGCTGCGCAAATAATCCTCGAGCCGCACGGTGAAATCGTGGGCGTCGGCGATCGAGGTGGCGGGGGCGAGCGTGCAATGCAGCGAAACCGAAAGCTCGTCGCCGATTTGCTGCACGTGCAAATCGTGCGGATCGAAGACCATCCGGTGGTCCAACCGGAATTGCTCCAGCACCTGGCGGATGCCGTTCTCTCCGACCGGCTCGGCGCGGATCGTGGAAGTCGAATCGCCCGCCGGCTCGAGGTGCGTGACGATCCGCTCCAAACCGGGCAGCGCCTCGCGCAGGGCCCGTTCGAATTCAGACGCTTTGCGGTGGGCTTCGTCCAGCGTCAGCGATTCGGAAACTTCCAGATGCAGTTCCAGCCAGCGCTGGCCGCGCTCTTCGTAAATGCGGATGCCGTGCGCGCCCAGCTCGCGCCGCGCGGCAAGCAAGCGCACCTTGGTGGTTACGTCTTCGGCATCCGTGGCGACCGGCTCGACGTGCACCACCACGTCGGCCTCGGGCAGAACGCCGCGGACGGCCGCTTCGACGGCGTCGGAGAGATCGTGAACTTTCTCGAAAGCGGCGGCGCGCTCGACGGCGACCGTTACGTCGGCGAAGACTTCCGGCCCGGCGCGGCGGAGGCGCAGCTTGCGGATTTCGCCCAGGCCGGCGACTTGCTTGACGGCGTCTTCCACCTTCTCGTGCCAGCCCTTGGGAACGCTGTCCAACAGGTCGTCGATCGACTTTTTTCCAAGTTGGAAACTCACCCAAACCACGATCCCGGCGACGCACAAGGCGGCCACCGAGTCGGCGTTCTCCAACCAATCCACTTCGAACTTTTGGCCGATCAACACGCAAATCAAGCCGAAGAAGACCACCAGCGACGACCAGATATCGGTGGAAAAATGCAGGGCGTCGGCCTCCAACGCCTGGCTATTGTATTTGTCGGCGGCTTTTTTCAGCGCCCGGGAGCGAGAGAAATCGACCGCGACCGAGATGACGATCACTAAAAACGCCCAAACTCTCGGTTTCACTTCCACCGCCGCCTGAAAGAATAGCCGGTTCGCCGATTCGTAGATGATCCACGCGCAGGTAACCAACAGCAGCAGCGTCTCGAACAGCGCCGAGAGATTCTCGAACTTGCCGTGGCCGTAGGAGTGCTCGCGATCGGCGGGCAGGCTCGACATCCGCACGGCCCAGAGCGTCATCGCGGCGGCGATGAGGTCCAAGGCGGAATGCGCCGCTTCGGCGAGAATGCCCAAGCTGTTCGTCCAGATGCCGACAACCACCTTGATGGTCGTTAGCAGCACCGCCGCCATCAGGGACCAGAACGCCACCCCCCGCTTTTCGCGGTCGGCATGCGCGATCTCGGCGTGAATTTTGGGCTGAAAATCGGACATGCCGCAATAATGATCCTCGGTAGATTCAATTCCAGGATGCAATCTTGTGGTCCGACAATTATTAATTGGCAGGTATCCGTTGGGGCGACAGTTGCACCGTCGCCCCAGGGATGGCAGTACAACTGCCATCCCAACGACCTGTCAAATAGTATTTGCAGGACCACTAATGTTCGCTCTTTATTGCATCCACAATGGCGACCCGAATTTCCTGCTCGAAACTGCTGGCTTGTTTTTTCGGGTCGTGCTCGTTAAGCCCCTCCCATTGAAACGCGGCATCGATCCCCTTTTGAATCGCTTGTCGAAACTTCGGAGATTCGGCAATCGCCAGGGCGATATCGTCAACATCCCGCAGGTCGCCAAGCACGCCGTCCAGCCAATGTACAGGTCTCATTGGAGAACTCCTTAAAAAGCCCCTCCTCTGCACGAAACGGCCAATATGGTGTAAACTTAGCGGCTGTCCAAGCATAAATGCGGTATCGACGGCTCGCCAGCCCTGTAGAGCCGGGGATGGCCGCACCACCACCGACCAAAGCCATACTTAAACAAACGGTAACCGTTCACAGGGGACTGTCCCGATTTTCGCGGCGCAAAAGATTATGGTGCTCTAAAAGTGCTTAATCGCCGCGAAAATGGGACTGTCCCCCTCGCGCCGCGAGAAGGGGACAGGTCCATGTTTTCGGCCTACCGTTTGTCCACAAAATACGTCATCCCGCCGAAAAATGGACCAGTCCCCGACCGGGGCGTGAACGCTTACAACAAACGCATCATAACCTCCAATTTAACCGAAAACTGAAAACTGTAAACTCCCATGCGGCTCGGCATTTTCGGCGGCACTTTCGATCCCGTGCATTACGGGCACCTGCTCCTGGCCGAGTGCTGCCGGGAGCAGTGCAGGCTGGATGCGGTTTGGTTCCTGCCCGCGGCGGTGCCGCCGCACAAACAAGATTGGGGGCTTTCGCCGGCCGAGAACCGCGTGGAGATGCTGCAACTGGCGATTGCCGGCCACCCGACGTTCGCGGTCAGCCGTTACGAACTCGATCGGGGCGGCGTGAATTACACTTTCGAGACGCTCGAACATTTCCACCGCGATGATCCAAGCCGGGAACTATTTTTTTTGCTGGGCGCCGACATGCTGCTCGATCTGCCGAATTGGCGGCGTCCCGAGCGAATTCTCGAATTGGCCCTGCCGCTGGCCGCGCGGCGGCCGGGGGCGGGCGAGTTGGATTTCGCCGAACTCGCCCCCTTCGCCACGCCCGAACGGATCGCGCAAATCCGCGCCCATCAGGTCGAAATGCCCCAAGTCGATATTAGCGGCAGCGAAATCCGCCGCCGCGCCGCCGCCGGCTTGAGTATCCGCTATCGAACGCCGCGAGCCGTGGAACAATACATCGAGACGCAGGGACTGTACTCGTAGGACAGGTTTCCAACCTGTCGGTTCATGGCGCGGGCTCTCGACAGGTTGGAAACCTGTCCTACGAGACAAACTCGCTATTCTGCCGACAAATCCACGCAGACGACCTTCGTGGCGCCGCGAATATAGAGCCGATCGCCGACCAACGCGGGATGGGAGAGTACCTCGGTATCTTCGGCGAAAATACGCAGCCGGGAGATGACCTCGAACTTGTCGGAAGAAGCATTCACCAGAATCAGTTCGCCGCGGTTCGAGATCGCGAGCACGCGCTCGGGCGAAGCGATGAGCATCGGAAAACTCGAAAACGCTTCGTCCTCGCCGGTCCAGAGAGATTTTAAGCCGTCGCCCGCATTCAGGCAATAGAGCGCGTTCCAGCAGCCGAAAACTTTTCCGCCCGCGAACACCGGCGTGCTGGTATCGGGGGCCAAGTCGGCGTTTTCGGCCAGCGGTTCGGGCCGGATGACGCCGCCCGACGCGAAACCGTACATTCGCGTGCCGTTGTTTTCCGAACTGACGAGCAATTTGCCGCCGGCGTCGAGGGGCGTGGGCACGTTGAAATCGCCGGTTTGCGGCGGCACGAGCGTCCAGAGCCGCCTGCCCGTCGCGGCATCCCAGCCGCCGAGCGATTTCTCATCGTAGCCCACGATCTGCCGCACGCCGCCGAAAGTGCCCGCGATGAACGAAGCATACGCGGACGGGAAGCCCGGACTTCGCCAAATTTCCTTGCCGGAGTGCCGATCCAAGGCCACGAGCGCGGCGCGGGGCGATCCGGGATTGACGATGATTTTGTCGTCCGCCAGCAGCGGCGAGGAGCAGAAGCCCCAGGTCGGCACGATGCCGCCGAAGTCGAGAACGAGATTTTTCTTCCAGAGGATTCTGCCGTCGGCAAGATTCAGGCAATGCAAATCGCCGAGTCCGCCCAGGGTATAGGCTTTGCCGTCGTAAATGAGCGGCGTGCCGCGGGGCGAATTGCCGTAGTCCTTGATCGCTCCCCGCGTGAAGTATTCGAGGCTCCACAATTCCGTGCCGCCGGCCGCGTCGAGGCAGCGGAAGATATCGCCGGTGTCGGCCGCGTCGCGGTCGGCCACGATCACGTATTTGCCCGATACGGCGACGCCCGACAATCCCACTCCAGTGAGTTCTTTCGACCAGAGAATTTTCGTTCGTTCGGGCAAACGCGGGGGAAGACGGGCGACGACGCCGTCGCGGTTCGGGCCGCGCCAGCCCGGCCAAGCGGCATTATCCTCGGCCGTTACTTTTTTTTTATCGACGGTCTCTTTGCCGTCGGCGGCTGGACCTTGCTTCTCGACAGGCCGACCCGATTTGCTTTTTCCTGGAATGATGATGAATCCCTTTTTCGATTCCAACGCCGACAATAATTCGGGAGACGATTTCACCATATCGAGCGCCCGGGATATTTTTTCGGCCGTCGAGGCATCCATCGATTGCGCGGCGAAGACCGTCACGAACGGCACCGGTTTGGTCTCGCCGACGACGCGGATCGCGCCTTTCTCGATCGTGCCGCAGCCCTCCAGCAGCGAGGCGGCGTAGCTCGAAATCACCGCCGCGGTCGGCTTCTCCCAATACTCGATCATTTCCAGCACCGAGTCGCTGCATCCCGGCCGCGATTCGAGCTTCGCCGGCAGCTTGACGCCCGCCTTTTGCAGCGCGTCGGCCGCGGCCTTGAATTTTTCGTCGCAATCGGGCGGGCCGAAAAGCACCGTGTATCCCTTTAGGTCTTGCAGCCTCCGCGCCGGATCGTCCTGCAGCACCACGAACAATCCGGTGAAGGTGGTTTTACCCTCCTTATCGGTGAGCATGGCAAGCTCCCGGAGGGGAATACTCAGGAGATTCGCGTCGAACTTCACCAGCGATTGCTTGCCGATCACGAGATCGATGTTCTTGCCCGTCTCGCCGCGGACGATTTTCGAGAGATCGTCGGCGAAGAGCACTTTTACCGGCCGATGCAATTGCTTTTCCAGATAGGTTCCCAGTTTTTCGTAGCGCCGCTGCGCAAAGCCTTCCACGCAAGGGCAGGAAAGCGGCGCGGCCAAGGGGTCCATCACCACGACCGCAAGCGGTTTGTCCTGGGCGCGGCAGGGAGCAATCGAAAGACAGAACGTCAACGTCGATAAGCCGATTAATAAATGTTTCATGGTGGCGTACCCGTGTTGTAGGCGATTGGCAGGAAAAAAAGGCCCCGATGGAGAAAAACGCCAAGCCGCGAGGCTAAATCACGCGATTAGTCCGGTTCGGCATCGTGCGCGATGCGACCGGGTCGGATTGCGTCTGCGCAACGTCCCTCCGATCCACCGACCGTAATGCATTATAGCCGGAAAAGCGTTCGGAAAATAGGTGCATCCCGCGGGCGATTCGGCGGTAACACGCCTATTCCAAAATTCACCTCTTCCATTCAACCTTCGGTTGCCGCCCGGAGCGCGGCGTTAAGGCATGCGGACTCCATGCCGCGGCGAGGACGGCGTTCGAGGGCGGGGGGGCGGTCGATTCGCCATCGCTTTCGTGCATGGCCTCGGCGACTTCCTTGCGGTTGCCGAGATAATAGTACGCCCCCAGCGCAGCGATGAACACGGTAATCAGCCGATAGCAAAGCGCCACGACGAGTCCTTGCCCTTGGGGAATGACCGCGCCCGCCGCCGCGGGCACGTTGGCGTAGAGAAAGTCGAGCATGAATTCGAGCGGACCCATGGCGAAGGGGATCACGGCCGTCGCGGAGCTGAGCGGCATGATGACGAAATGCTTACCCAGCGAAAGGACTTCGCCGGGCAATCCGCGGGCGATCAGATAGACCGAAAAGGCGAACAGGCAATGCACGCCGACGGTCATCAGGGAAGTGAGAAACAGAGCGCGCGGTTTGCGGCGATACATCCGCACGGCGTCGATCAGGCTGGCGACGGGCCGTCCGATCCGCGGCAACCGGCCCAGCGCGCGGGTCAGCTTGCCGTCGGTTGCGCCGGGGAGGAGCAGCACGGCGATGCCTAGCGTACCGACGGCCGTCAAGCCGAGGGTCGCTCGGCAGATAAAGTGAATGCCGGCGTCTGGAATCTGCCAAAAACCGCTCAAGAAAATCGCCACGGTGGCGACAATAAACAGCAAATAAAGGCCGATCACGCGATCGACGACCACCGAGGCGGCGGCTTTGGCTCGATGTCTCGGCTGCTCGTAGGCCAGCATCACCACCTTGACCAAGTCGCCGCCGACGATCCCCAGCGGGGCGAGATTGAAGAGATATCCCCAGAAGCTGATCCGCAAGGCGTCGCGGAACCGACAGGGGATTTCGAGCGCCCGGACTAAAAACCACCAACGCACGAAGGTGAGCAAGACGGCCGCCGTCGCAACCGCCCAAGCCGCCGCGAAAAACCACCAATTCTTCGGCTGGCTTTTCAAGTTGGCGAAGGCGTTCGCCCGATCGCCTCCGCGCGTGGAGTTCCAGATCAAATAGGCGACGATCGCCAGCGGGACGGCGATTTTCAAAAAGGTGATGAGGAACTTTTTCATGATCGAAGGACGGTATTGAATTTAGGATAATAAGCGTGGATTGTAGTCGGGTGTGAAAATGGGGAAAAGAGGAGTTTTCGACAAAATCATGTCATTTAGAATGGAAAAACTCATTGTGTAAAGAGGAAAAATGAAAAATGGGGAAAATGGCAAAGAAAAGTAGGGTGGGTCAATCGCAGACCCACCATGCACTGATCCCGATGTAGGTGGGTTTGCGCTACGCTCGACCTACCCAACGAATGAATCGCGCAACGGGAACTAATGAAAAATCAATCCTTCCAGGGCATAACGAAACGGTACTCGCCGGCGCCCAGTTCGAGCACAATGCCCGAATCGCCTTTTTTGACGGTGATCTCCGAAACGCCGGCGAGGGGCTTGCCGGATTCGATGACGGTTTCCGGGGATACGTCCTTGCATCGAGGGAGATAGACCTTCGCCGCGGCGTTTGCCGGGATCGTAACGTCGAGCGACATTTTCCCGCCTTCCTTGCGCCATGCGGAGCGAATCGTGCCTTGTTGCGAGCGATAGCCAGCCTTGACCCAATCGAGTCCTTCGCCCAACTCGGGTCTGATGACGATTTTTCGATAGCCCGGTTCGGCGAGGTCGATGCCGGCAACCGTCTGGAACATCCATTGCCCTACCGAACCGAAGGCATAATGGGCGAAGGAATTCATGCCGGGGTCTTGGAAACCGCGCTCGGGCGTCCAGCCGTCCCAACGCTCCCAAATGCTCGTGGCGCCGTGCTTGACCGGGAATAACCAGGAGGGAAAGGTCTCGGTCAAAAGGAGCTTGTAAGCGAGCGGCGTCTGGCCGAAACGGCTCAACGTGGGCATGAGCAAGGCCGTGCCGGGGAATCCGGTCGAAAGATGCGTGTCGCGGGAGCGGATGCCGTCCAGCAGATGAGTCAGCGCCTGCTCGCGCAGCTCGACGGGCAAGAGATCGAACGCCAGGGCCAGCACGTAGCAGGTTTGCGTTTCGCCCTTGATGCGGGCGTCGGGAGTTACGTAAGCCTTATTGAACGCGGCCTTGATGTGCTCGCAGAGTTCGTCATATTTTTTGGCGTCCTCCGCTTTGCCGAGGATTCTTGCGGCGTCGGCGGTGAGCTTCGCGCTATGGGCGAAATAGGCCGTCGCGAAAACATCCTGCGGAGTTTTGGCATCGATCGAGAGCCAATCGCCGAATCCTTCCGCGGGGCGCAACAGGTCCTTGCTATGCCCGCGGCAATACTCGATCCACTTGACCATGCCGGGGTAATTCTTTTCCAACAGGCGTTTGTCGTTATAAACTTTGTACATCGTCATGGGACAGATCGTTCCGGCATCGGCCCAGGCCGCTGCCGCGCCGGCGGGATCGATCGCGCGGGGAGCGAAGTGGGGATAATCGCCTTCTTTTCCTTGCGCGTCGTCCACATCGACGAGCCACTTGGTGAAGAACGCGGCGACGTCGGCGTTGTAAGTTCCCGTCCGCATGAACGCCGCGGCGTCGCCCATCCAGCCCAGGCGTTCGTCGCGTTGGGGGCAATCGGTGGGGACCGAAAGGAAGTTCGCGCGTTGCGTCAACACGATGTTGGCGTACAGTTTGTTGACCAGAGGATTGGAGCACTCGAAGGAGCCGACCAGCGGGATGTCGGAGTTGAGCGCAATGCCGGTAAGCGAGTTTTCGTCGGGTTTACCGGGAAAATTGGCGATTTCGACGTATTGATAGCCGTGGAAGGTGAACCGCGGCTGATAGACTTCCTCGCCCTCGCCCTTGAGAATGTAAGTATCGATGCAGCGCGCGCGGCGGAGATTGGCGGTGTAGATGGAGCCGTCGGGATTGAGCCGTTCGGCGAACCGCATGACCACGTGCGTGCCTTTCGGGCCGCGGACCTTCAAGCGTTCGACGCCGGTGAAGTTCTGGCCCATGTCGAAAACGTAAATCCCCGGTTTCGGTTTGGTGATTTTGGCCGGTTTCAGTTCGCCGGTTTGGCGGACGGGGACGCCGGGGAAGGCTTCGAGCCGGGCGGCGATTTTTTCGGCAACCGCGACCGGACGCCATGCCGTCTCGTCGAGGCCGGGCCGATCCCAGCCGGGGATTTCCCGCGCGGCATCGTACGTTTCGCCGGCTTGCAGTTCGCCTTCGAGATAGGGGCCGTCCGCGCCCTTCCAGGAGTCGTCGGTGGCGACGAGGAGCCGTTCGCCGTTTTCTAGTTCGATTTCCAATTGGGCGAACAACCGCGGATGCTTGCCGTACAGTTTGCCCTCGATCCACCAGCCGACGGCCCCGCTGTACCATCCCGGCCCGAGAATACCCGCGAGGGCGTTCGGGCCATTTTTTACCAACTCGGTTACGTCGTAGGTGTTGTAGTAAACGCGCTTGTTGTAATCGGTCCAGTCGGGCATGAAATAATCGTCGCCCACCGGCTTGCCGTTGAGGTGCATGCGGTAGATGCCCAACGCGCTGGCATAGAGTGTGGCACGACGGATCGGCCGCCCGATCTCGAATTCCTTGCGCAAGAGCGAGCATCCTTGGATGGGGATCGCTTTGCCTTCCGGCTTGGCCGGCTCCTTGTCGCGGCCGATCCACTTCGCCTTCCACTCGCCGGGATTCAAGAGGCCCATCGTCCAGAGTGCCGCTTTGCTCCAGGCGGATTCCTTTCCTTCGCGGTCCCAGATTTTGACTTTCCAGCGGCAGCGCGTTCGCGAGGCAAGCAGCTTGCCGGCATACTCGATCTGCGCCGAATCATTCGTGGAAACCTTGCCGCTATCCCAGAGATCGCCTTCCTCGGCGGTAAGTTTCTCCGGCGTGCTTGCCACGAGGATTCGATAAGCGGTTTGCATCGTACCGCGGCGGGAATCGTGCATTTCCCAAGAAAGTCGCGGATTCAGAATATCGATTCCCAGCGGATCGACGCGATATTCGCAGCGCAAATACTCTACCGAAGCGGGGCTAGGAGCTTGGGCTTGCGAACTCTTGAGGATATCCTTATCCCACTGCCGGCCTTTGAGCCAGATGCCGTCCCAGGCGGGCCGATCGACTTCGCCCGGAGCTGGCCGGGAGGCATCGGCAAGCCTGGCAAGGTTAGCGTGAACGCGGTCCATTTGCGGTGCGAAGGCCGGCATCTCGCGCGGCGGATTCCAACCCACGTCGGCGCCGGCGAGAAAATCGGGAACCCATAGATCGAGCATGTTGCTGCTCCACTGCACCACGAGCAGGCCGATAAAGTTCTTTCGGGCGTCGCCGAAACGCGCCCATTCCGCCAGATTGCGGAAGGCGCCCTCGTACTCGCTCTTCGAGTAGGGCGTGTGCTTCGAGTTGGAACCGCCGGCCATGATCACCTTTTCCGGGCAGTTCTCGGCGCAAAGGTCTTGGATATGCTGATTGTTCAGGTGCTTGTTGCCGAAGCCGATTTCTTCCTGGCCTTCATAAGACCACGGCACGCGAACGACCGAATTGCGGTAAGCTTCCGGCGTTGGCGGCGCATCGGCCCACACGAGCGGCGTTACCTTTCGCCCGGCTTGCCGCGCCACGCGTTCGACCAACGGAAGCAGCCGCTCCATGTGCTGCGCTTGGATATCCTTCGACAAACGGACTTCGTCCAATCCCAGATGCACGAAAGGGCTGTTCAGGAGCGGAATCCATTCGCCGTAGATGCTCTCCAGCAGGGTCAGCGTGCGGGGGTCGTCGGGATTCAGGCTCGCCTTGCGGACATGGTAGCCGATGCCCGGATAATGCGTTTTTCTCCCGCCGACGGCCAATCCGGGGTAGGCGAATCCTTTCGCCGCCGAGTGGCCGAGCGACTCGATTTCGGGAACGACGCAGATGCCCAACTGCTCGCAATAAGCGACGAACTCCTTGAGTTCGTCGATGCCGAGCGCGAGGGGATTCTCGCGGCCGAGTTTGTTGGTCTTGTAGCGGACGGCGGCCAGTTCGTCGTCGCCTTCGCGAAAAACCACGAAGTTCAGCTTGAAAGCGGAGCAAATCCGCGCGATGCGCTTCATCTGGGCGAGCGAGTTCGGCGCTCGCCCCGAGTCGATCATGAACCCGCGCCACGGATAGCGCGGCCGATCTTCGATGCGAACGCCGGCCGCGGCGACGTTTTCGCCGCGTTTGGCCAGGAGTTGGCGAAAGGTCATGGCGGCCCAGAGCAGTCCCCGCGCGGACGCCGCGGTCGCGCTCGCGCTGCGGGCATCGACGCGCAGCCGATAGTTTTCCGCGTTCTCCGCATTCGCTGCCGCGGGGAGATTATCCGCATCGCGAAGGACGTCGGCAATTGAGCTTATATGGAATCGCCATCCGCCGCCGGCTTGTTGAGCCGCAACCTTCGTTCGCAGGCCGAATTCGTCCTCGATCATTTGCGCGAGCCGCCTGCCGATGAACCGGCTTCGTTCGCGGTCCGGTCCGGCGACGGTAATGGTCGTCTCGGCGGAGAGAATGAATTCTTCGGCTATCGGGTCGAGTTGACGTGGTCGCGGGAGGAGATGATCGATTACGGATTTCGCAATCCCGCCGGCTGGCTCATTGCCGAGCAATCGATGATCGACCAAGGCGCCAAGAAGTGAGAACGCGGTAAAAAAACATGCCAACGACGCTCGTCTCATGGCGTAACTCCTTTTTCGTAGGTTCAGAGGAATAATGGTCGCGACCTAACGAGCCACTCGCGGAGGATATCGAGGGGGTACTGCGGCTCGAGGTGGAAGACGATTTCCAGCGGGCCGCCTCGATTCTCGGCCGACAGGGTTGTCGTCCAGGCGATTAAATCATCCAGCGAACCGCCAGTCAGCAATTTGACCGGGGGCGCGATGCTGACGGGGAAATCGAGGCCGAATATGCCGCGGACGCGCGCCAGCGATGTCGTGCCGCCGAGATCGATATCGGCGACCGCGGGAATATCGCGGGCGGGTTGCAGAATGTGGTCGCTCGGCCCGCACGAGTGCAGGCGGACGGGCGCCAGTTCGCGGCCCAGGCGGTCGAGCGTCGGGGCGACGAACTTAGTCCACTCCGCCGGTCCGATCATGCAAGAGGAGCATTCGCCGACGTGCAGGCTGCGGATTTCGATGCCGCCGAGCACGGCGTAATGCCGCACCAGCGCAAGGTTGGCATCGACGATCCATTCGAGGGCCTGCCGGGCGCGATCCGGTTGCATGAGCATGTCCAGATAAAATTGTTCGCCGAAGAATTTCTGCGCGGTGGTCAGCGCGCCGTGAATGGTCGCCTGGCCCGAAGCGTCCCAGAAGAACGGCGGAATGGCGATGAGTTTCGGATCGCGGCGAATTTCGCGGATCTGATCGTCGAATTCGCGAACGATAAGATGTTCGAGGAGCGACTCGGGGCGGGGAAGCTCGGCGATCGGTTTGTCGGCCCAGCAGGCGGGCGCGATGTCGGCGTCGCCGCCGGGCTTGGGAATGAATTCCGCGCCCAGCAACATTCCGATGAGCAAATTGGGCTGGATCCCGCCGACGAGGACCTGGTTCGGGCGGAAATGCGATTTGCGGCCGAGGTTGCTCTCCGTGTGGAAGGCGTCGAGGTCGCTCAGGCGATCGGCCGTATAGGCGTGGCAGAGGGCGTCGATTTCGCGCCGCTTGAAGGGATCGAAATAGTAGTCGCGGTCGAACGAAACGCCGATCGCCTGGTGCATAAACGCCTTGGAGACCGAACAGCGAAAAGCGACGAGTGGTTTCATGGCGCGTGAACGTAAGTTTGAGTTGCGGGGAATTCGCGGCACGTTTGCCGGCCGTCGAAATACCTCGGCAGGCAAGGCGTGATTCGAGCACACAATACCATATCACATCCACTGCGGACGGCAAGACCCGATGCGCCTTGCCGGTGGGAGAACTGTTGGCCCGTTGGGCCGAAAAGATTTCCACGATCGGACCTTTCCCCAAGGCGTTGCCCTTGGGCTGGGTGAACGGCTGCTCCTTCGGAGCGAGGGAATAATAGCCGATAAAACGATTCGATCGGTTGCGGCAACGCCGCATTTTGATATCATAAGCATATTGAATTGTGATATTTCCGAATTTTGGAGGCTCGAAAGCAGTGTTCGACGCGGTTAAAACCAATGCGCGATCCACCCGGCGCGATCGCTTAATGGCCACGCTGCGGGGCGAGCCGGTCGATCGGCCGGCGGTTTCGTTTTACGAACTCAACGGACTCGATCAGAATCCCGACAATCCCGATCGCTTCAACATTTACACGCATCCTTCCTGGCATCCGCTTATCGAATTGACGCGGGAGGAGACCGACCGGATCGTGGTCCGCGGCGTGGCGTTCAAGGAGATCGATCCCGATCCGATCGGCCATTTGGCGAAAGACGAAACGTGGATCGACGGCGACCACCGCCATACCCGGCGCACGGTCGCAGCCGGGCGGCGGACGCTGCGGATGCAAACCCGCCGCGACGCGGACATCAACACCGTTTGGACCACCGAGCACCTGCTGAAAGACGTGGAAGACCTCGACGCGTTTTTGGAACTCGACTTGTTCGGTTCGGAAGACATGGCCATCGATCCGACGCCGGTTTACAAGGCCGAGGCGGCGCTGGGCGACACGGGCATCGTGATGATCGACACGCCCGACCCGCTCTGCTTGGCGGCGCTGCTGTTCGCCATGGGCGATTACACGGTGATTGCCGCGACCGAGCGGGAGCGGTTCCATCGCTTGCTGGAGCGGTTTTCCGCAGTGCTCTCGGCGAAGACCGAAATGGTGGCCAAGGCGCTGCCGGGCCGGCTCTGGCGGATTTACGGGCCGGAATTCGCCTCGCCGCCCTACCTGCGGCCGGCGCTCTTCCGCGAGTACGTTTGCCGCTACGTAACGCCGATGATCGAGGCCATTCACCGTTACGGCGGCTATGCCCGCATCCATTCGCACGGGCGGCTCCGCGACATTCTGGACGACATCGCGGCGATGGGCGCGGACGGACTCGATCCCATCGAGCCGCCGCCGCAAGGCGACGTGGAACTCTCGTACGTGCGGGAAAAATACGGCAAGCAGCTCGTGCTCTTCGGCAACCTCGAAGTCGCCGATATCGAGAACCTGCCCACGCCGCAATTTGCCGAGAAGGTGAAGCGCGCCCTCCACGAAGGCACCGCCGGCGAGGGGCGCGGCTTCGTCCTCATGCCGTCGGCGTCGCCCTACGGCCGTGAGCTATCGCCGCTGACGCTGAAAAACTACGAAACCATCATTGAGATCGTGAATAAACTCTAACGCCGCCGCTTCGAGAGAATGACAATCCAAGGTCTGCTCAATATCCGCAAGCCGTCGGGCATGACTTCGCGCGACGTGGTGAACGTCGTGCAGCGGCTGGTTCGGCCCGCGAAAGCCGGCCATGCCGGCACGCTCGATCCCTTGGCGACCGGGGTGCTGGTGGTTTGCGTGGGGGCCGCCACGCGGTTAATCGAGCACGTGCAGCGGCTGCCGAAAACCTACGTCGGCGTTTTTTTGCTCGGGCGGAACAGCGATACCGAAGACATCGAAGGCCGCGTAGCCGAACTCGCCGATCCGCCCCGGCCGACCTTCGAACAGCTTTCGGCTGCCGCAGTGCGATTCACGGGAGAAATCATGCAGCGCCCCCCGGCCTACTCAGCGCTCAAAGTAGCGGGTCGGCGCGCTTACGAGTTGGCCCGCAAGGGCAAGCCGGTGGAATTGAAACCGCGGCCGATCACGGTGCATCGCCTGGAGGTGAAATCCTATTCCTATCCCGAAGTGGCGCTGGAAATCCAGTGCGGCGGCGGTACGTACGTCCGCTCGCTGGGGCGCGACATCGCCGAATCGCTGGGCACCGCCGCGGTGATGTCGGCCTTGACGCGGACGGCGATCGGCAATTTCCGGTTGGAAGACGCCGTCGATCCGGCATCGCTTTCGGCCGAAAACTTACCGAGCCGCCTCTTGCCGCTTCTGCTCGCGGTCGAGTGCCTGCCGCGCGTGGATTTGACGCCGGCGGAAGCCGTCCGGCTGGGAAACGGCTTGCCGATCGAAAGGCGAATTTGCCTTGCCGAAGGTTCGCAGTACGCGGGGGTGAATCCCGCCGGGGAGTTATGTTCGATTTTAGTCCCGCGCGGCGCGGACCGACTGGCGCCCGCATTGAATTTTCCCTCCTAGCCGGGATTATTCATAAACATCGTAGATGCGGCATCCTGCCGCATTTTAGGCAAAAGCGGCAAGATACCGCTTCTACAAATCGCTTTTATGAATAATGCGGGCTAGAACATGAACTCTCACCTTTTGGCGTTGCTGCTGCTGTCGATCACCGCGGTCTGGGGCTATACGTTCACGGTCGTCAAGGAGGCCGCGTCGGCTTACGGAGTCGCCTCGTTCCTGACGCTTCGCTTCGCGATCGGACTCCTCTGTCTCGGCCTTCTCGGCTGGAGGCGAGTGAGCAAGAAGGCGCTGCTCGCGGGAGGAGGCATCGGCATCGCGCTGGCCGCGGGCTATTATTTCCAAACCCTCGGATTGCGCTACACCACGCCCACCAACAGCGGCTTGATTACGAGCATCTTGGTGATCGCCGCGCCGCTGCTCAACCGGCTGCTATTCGGCGTGCATACCCGGCCGCTGCTCTGGGCGGCGCTTGGTTTGACGATGCTGGGCATGACTTTATTGACCGGATTCGGTTGGAGCGCGCCGGCGCGGGGCGACTTGTTGACGTTGATCGCGGCCGTCAGCTTCGGACTGCACATCGTGTTGTTGGATCGTTTTTCCAAGCATTACGATACCCTGGCCCTGACCATCGGGCAAACGGCCGCGAGCGCGGTGCTTTTCGCCGCCGTTTGGCCGGCGACCGATGCGTTCGCTTGGCCGAGTGGCGAGGTTTGGAAGGCGATTCTCCTGACCGGAATCGTCGCCACCGCGCTGGGCTTCTACGTGCAGACGCTGGCCCAAAGGCGGTTGCCGGCGGCGAGGATCGTCGTCATCCTCTCCCTGGAAGCCGTCTTCGCCATGTTTTTCGGATACGTCCTGGCCGGGGATCGACTGTCGGGCATCCAGGTCGCGGGAGCTGCTCTGATGCTCGCCGCGGTGGTCTTGGCGGAAATCGTGCCTGCGGTCTTTCAGGCGAAAGAATGAAGCCTTCCGGCGAGTTGCTGGACATCCGGACCGCGGGCGTTATACTGATTCTTTCGCGAACGTTTGAGAAATAATCAGGTTTCGATCCGTGCGGCAAGCACTCGACATGACCCATTCCCTCCAAATCCTTTATGAAGACAATCATCTTCTGGCGGTCGTCAAACCTGCCGGATTGGCGACGATGGGCGCGGCGGCCGACACCCCGTCGCTCTGGAAACTAGCCAAGGATTACCTCAAGCGAAAGTACAAAAAGCCGGGCAACGTTTATTTGGGCGTGGTAAGCCGGTTGGATAGTCCGGTGAGCGGAGTGGCGCTTTTCGCGCGGACCTCTAAGGCCGCCGCCCGCTTGACGGAGCAATTTCGCAGCCGGCGGGTGAAAAAAATCTATTGGACGCTCGTGGAAGGAACGGTAACGCCCCTATCGGGCCTGCTCACCCATCATATCGCCCGCGATGAAGCCAACCGGCGGATGCGGGTCGTCGGCGCTACCCTGCGAGGAGCGCGGCAAGCCAGCCTCGGTTACCGCCGCTTGAAAATCGTGCAAAAAAAACTCTCCCTCGTCGAAGTTGAACTGCACACCGGGCGGAAACATCAAATCCGGCTGCAACTGGCCGAGTTGGGCCATCCGATCGTCGGCGAT
Organism: Pirellulales bacterium; assembly: GCA_020846145.1. Classification (GTDB taxonomy): domain Bacteria; phylum Planctomycetota; class Planctomycetia; order Pirellulales; family Thermoguttaceae; genus JADLEL01. The sequence continues at coordinate 32,924 of JADLEL010000013.1, forward strand.
CGCAAATACGGCAGCCGGCGAGCGTTCGGGGGGGGCATCGCCCTGCACGCCCGGCGGCTTACCGTGGAACATCCGGTCCGGCGCGAAAACATCACTTTCGAGGCCCCCTTGCCCGATGCGTGGCGACGGTTTGGAGTAAGAATGAATGATGAAGGATGAATGATGAAGGATGAAGGCGGAAGGCGGAAGGGGGATGTCAGTTGTAACTCTATAATGGAATTGTGTTGTTGCATTTACTATCAGTGTAAAGCATGAACGAAACAACGAGTGCTGTGTTCTGAGTACTCCGTACTGAGTACAATTCCAATAAATATCGATTGCCATAATCCTATCCCCTATCCCCATGCCTTCCGGCAAACGATCGGTTTTCGAAAAATGCGCGTTGGCCAGCGGGTTGCTCGACGAAATGCAGCTCGATGACGCCCGGGCAACCGTGCGCTGGTCGCAAGGGGATGAAGCCGATCCCAGCGCTCCGCCGAGCGACCGGCAGCTTGCCGAGCGACTGGTGGAAATGAACGTTTTGAACGCCTGGCAAGCCAAACAACTGCTCGACAGCCGCACGAAATTCGATCTGAATCAATATCGGATCGTGGATTCGCTCGGCCAAGGCGGCATGGGACAGGTTTACAAGGCGCAAGACAGCGAATCCGGCCGCATCGTGGCGGTGAAAGTGCTGCCGCGCGACAAATCAACGCCCGAGGCGATCGCCAATTTCACCCGCGAAATCCGCACTTTGGCCAGTTTGGACCACCCTCGGCTGGTCGCTGCGTTGAACGCGGGGCGAGATGGGAAAGTGCATTTTCTGGTAACCGAATACGTTCCGGGGACGGACTTGCGAAAGCTGGTCCGCCGCGAAGGGCCGCTGGGGATGACCGCCGCCGCGAACATCATCTATCAAGCGGCGGAAGGCTTGGAGTATGCTCACCATCAAGGCATGATCCACCGGGACGTGAAGCCCGGCAACGTGCTGGTTACGCCGGAAGGCGAGGCGAAACTCTCCGACCTGGGTCTTGCCGGCCCGCTGGAAGGCGGCCAAGAGAGCGATCCCCGCTTCGGGAAGATCGTCGGCACGGCGGATTACCTCTCGCCCGACCAGATCGCTTCGCCGTGGTCGCCCACGCCGGCATGGGACATCTACGCGCTGGGTTGCACGCTGTATTACGCGGTGACGGGCAAGGTTCCCTTTCCGGGCGGCACGACTGCCGATAAAGCAATGGCGCATTGCAAGCTGCGACCGTTGGATCCGCGGCGATTGAATCCGCGGCTGACGGCCGAATTCGTCGATATGATGGCCGACATGATGGCCAAGGACGCCGCGCAGCGGATTCCCTCAGCCGCGGCCGTTCGGGAACGCTTGAAACCGTGGTTGCCGGGCGGTCCCCTAGCCGACGCGGCGACTACCGCGGTCGGTTCCGCGACGAGAAGCCCATCGCCCCTCGACGCGCCGCCGGATACCTCCGTTCCCCCGCCGCCGCTCGCCCCGCCGCGCGTTGCCGCTCGACCGATCGCGATGCCGCCGCTGAGGCGTCCCGCGCCGCGCGCGGAAAAAACGCCGCTTGCCGATACGAAATTGGATTTTCCCGAACTGCCCCAGGTCTCCGATAGTTCCGAGAGCAGCGCGAGTCCGCCGGCGCTCTATTTGGATTCGGGCGACGAAGAAGATTCATCGACGCTGGAAATGCAGATTCCGGAAGCCGACTCGTGGAGCCGCCACCTGCAGCCGGCGCTGCTCTTGATGCTCATCCCCTTGACGCTCATCGCCGGCGCGCTGTTCGTGTGGGGGCTGATCGAGTTGTTGCGATAGAAAATGCAAAGTTCAGCCGCCGCGTCCACGCGGCGCCAGAGCGGCTCGACAACGCATTGCGAAGCCGCGAGCGGCTTTTACTCTTGCTTCTTCGCGCCGCTCTGCTTGGCGTCGCGGAGTTCTTGAGCTAACTGCTCGACGACTTTCTCATCGAGGCATTGCTCGACGAGTTTTCGGGTATCGGCGAAGAGCTTGTCGATTTGCGCCTGCACGACCGCGTCCTTCGTATCGAGCTTTTTCCGCTCCTCGGCGAGTTTCAGCAAAAAAGTCCGACCGTCGGCCAGACGGTCGAGTTCCTCGCACAGGGCTTTCGCCCGATCCAGTTCGCCGGCGTCGATCTTCATTAGCGCTCCCTTGCGGAGCAGTTCCCGCTGCGCGAACAGATCGACCAATTCCTCCTGAAGTCCGATCACGAATCCTTCGGCCTGGAGCCGGTAATCGCCATTGCGAATCTCGGCCGTTACGATCGGTTCCAAGCCCGGAACGAGGGGAAAGCGAGCCAGCAACTCCCCGCCATATTTCACCAGAAAGAAACGCAGCGTCTTTTCCGTGGGCCGGATAACCACTCGTCCCTGCCAATCGGATCGCCCCAGAAATGCGGCGTCGTTCGCTTCCTTGTCGATTTCCAGAACTTCGTAGCCGGGCAGCGGCACTTTCGGCTCGGTGCGCGATTGCAGCGCCAGCACGCTCGCCGCCTTCGGCGGATGAATCGCCAGGGCCAATTGCTCCATGCGCGCGCGGCGCTTGGCGTTCAGCGGCACGCTCAGACCGCTCTCGATGCGGCAATCCAACCGCTCGGGCGCGGCCTTATCGACCACCAGAAACGTCCACGCCTGGGGCGTAACGCGGCGCGGCGTGCCGTCGTAATTGTTCAAGCGGATGTAGGGGCGGAAAATCATGCCCGACTGAATGACCTTAAGCGCCGGATCGCGGGAGGGCAAGCCGGCCGCCTTCAAATGGAGAATCGTCGTGCGCTTCTCGATATCGACGCTCTCGATATTGGCCAGCGGCGAGAACGCGGCCAGAAGCGCGTCGAGCGCGGCATCGCGCAGCTTGCCGAGATGCCATGCCGCGCGGACGGCCGGCGGGCCGATCTGCTGCGTGCGCACGTCGAATTCGCGCACGGCCGCCGAAAGCGCGCCGTTTTCCGTTTTCACCGCCAGGAACATGATTTTATCGTTGTTTTCGGCGATTTGCGCCGCCTGCACCACGGTGATGTCGTCCCAGGAATGCAGCATCGCCCGGCGAAGTTCCTTCGGGGCGGGAGCGACGGCGGCATCCCACGGCGCGCCGACGACCCCGTCGATCCGCGCGAGTAGATCGACGCAAAAATTCTTTTGCACCGCCGGCGGCAGTGCCGGATTATTCTCGAAGGCCGCGAAAATCCGCACCCGATAGGGCGTTACCTGCCAGAGTTCCAGCCCGGCGGCAGAGGCAAAAGAAGTAATCGGCAATATCAATGCGAGAATAGCGAGAAGTGCGCTCGATTTGAGGGCAATTGCATGAGATTTTAGATTGCAAATTGGCAATTGCAAATTGCAAATTGCAAATTGAACGAAGAGGATTTTCCTGGCATTCAGGAGCCAATGAAAGAGGACAAGGCGAAACGAGCTTCGATCGGAGTTTATCGGGGGGCATCGCTCTCCGCCCGCGTGGACGCGGGGGCTAAACGTTCCCCTCTCCCCACTCCCCACTCCCCTCTCCCCTGCGCGCATATTTCGAGCGGTTGCGGAAACTATTTGACGTACGCCGTGAGGACAAAAAACCATCATTCGCCGTCCGGGTAGTTGAACGCGGGTTGCCACTGTTCGATGTTCTGATAAATCGTAACCGGTTTTTCGCCGATGCCGCGGTTGCCCTTGCGATAGGCGTAAAAATCGACCAACTGCCAAAGCGGCACGACGGTTACGTCGTCGAAAACGATGCGGTGCAGCCGGCGAAGCTGCGCGCGAATCGCCCCCCAATCGGAAGCGCGTTCGAGCTGCTTGACGGCCAGCGCGACGTAGGGACTGCCGCCGCCGGCCAGTCCGCTCGCGCCGAGGAGCCGCGCGGCGTCGGTCGCCGGTTCGCCCATCGCCAGTTCGGCGTAGAGCAGATCCACGTCGTCGGGCACGCGGTCGGGAATCGGGCCGGCGAGCGGTTTGAGGTCCACTTCGATATGCACCTGATTCAGTTGATGCTTGATCGAAGCGCACGCCGCATTCGCAATTTCCTCGTTGGGATGCGCCAAAACGAGCCGCGGCAACTTTTTCGCCTCGCGGCCCTGGGCCTTCTCCGCCTCCTTGAATGCCTTCAAGCTCAATCCCGCCAGGGCCGCCGCCATCCGCGGATCGCAGGGCCGAGGCTCGATCCGCTCGTCGTAGGCGTAGTTCAGCGGATCGTCGCTGGAAAGCCCCGCCGGGAACGGCCCGCTGACAACGCGGCAGCCTTCCAGCGGCTCCTTGCCGACTATCTGCGCCAAGATCGCTTCGCGATGCAAACCGTAAGCCAGCGCCCTGCGGAAGGCGCGGTTCGCGGTCGGCTGCCGGCGGAAGTTCGGCACCAGGCAATGCACCAGGGGAACGCCGTATTTGCCGACCGTTATTTTCGGATCGTTCTTCAGCGCCGGCAAGTTCCAAGGCGCGACGCGGTCGAGAACCTGGATCTCTCCGCGCTTCAAGGCGCGAATCGCGTTCGCGCCGAACGGGTAATGGCGCACGATCGCTTCCTTGGGTTGCGCCGGCCGCGCCGCGAAATAGCGAGGATTGGCGCGAAAAATCGTCTCCGTATAAATGTTCGCGGTCGGCGGAATGGCCGATTGCGCCGCCCCGGTTTTGGGAAGTGCGTTGGCTTGAAGTTCGTTCGGCGCTCCGGCGGCTCCGCCCTCGCCGAGCGGTTGCAGGGGGAAGAACGGACCGTTCGGCGGCACGGGACCGTTCGGCGCCGGCGATTCCCCATAAGGCGCGAGCAGGATTTGCAGCAGCGCTTCGGGGCGAACGTGCGGACGGCGGAGTTCCACCTCTAGGTCGGCGACGCCCTTCAAAACCGTGCCTGCGAGCAATTCGGCCCAATCTTCGGAAAAGGCGGGATCGGCGGGATCGGCCATGGCCCAAAGCCGGCGGGAGACATCGTAGGAAGTCAGCTCCGCCGCTCCGTTGGCCCAGCGGATCTCCGGTTTGATTTGGATCAGCAGCCGTCGGCCCAACGATTCCGCGTCGAGCGTGCATTTGCCCACCGGACAGAGATATCGTCCCCCTTCCATGCCCGGCCCGAGATATTCGGTCAGCGTGCGGTAGCAGAGCCGCCGATCTCGGCGGAGGGACCAATCGGCGAGCGCGTTTCCGCCGCCGGCTTGCGGAGCCGACATTACGCCCACCGCGATTTGCGGGTATTTTTGGTGAATCTCCCGGGCGAGTTCCTTCCCGCCGGGCAAGGCGGGCCAGACGGCGGCGAGCAATCGGCATTGCTCGGAAGCCTTGCTCCAATCGCCCTTTTGCGCCGCCGATCGCGCTTCGCGCAGATAGGCATCGGCCCGTTCGCGGATGCGCTCGCTCCACGCCGCCGCCACCGGATGTCCGGGAAAGGCCGCGGCCAGATCCCGGACCAAAATCCGGGCGGCGGCGAACCGGTTTTGAGCGGCGTATTGCTCGACCAGCTTATCCGTGGCCAATCCCAATGCTTTGTCCAAATCCTGCCGCTTGGGATTGGCGGAGAATATCTGCCGCAGCAGCGCCAAGGCCTCGTCGTATTTTTGATTGCGATGGGAAAGCTTGGCTTCTTCGTAAAGATAGTTTTCGTAACCAACGCTCAAACCCGCGGTATTCGGATTTCTATCGAACAGATATTTGAAGTAATCGTAGGCTTCGTCGAGCTTTTCGGCGGCGACCAACTCATTGGCCTTCGCCAATACTCGATCCTCGAAGAGGATGATCTTTTCGATGTGCCGCCATTCGACGGGGCCGCTTTTATCGGGTTCGTCGAGAAGTCGAATTTCAATCTTGTCGGTCGGATTGGGCGAATCGGGAATCTTGCGGTTGGGAAACTTGAGCGGTTCGACCCGCACTTCGGCATGGTTGTTCGTGGCATCGAATAGGATGGTGTCGTAAGGGTCCTGCTCCCAAAGCGGAGGTTCCGCCCCATTCGCCGGACGCAATGCGAACGACAGTAATATCGCCGTCAGCAACCATGCAAAGCCGCGACCGGCGGTCGCGGTTCGTAAAAATGCAAAGCCGCGACCAGCGGTCGCGGTGCGCGACTCGTTGGGGTGGCAGTTGCACTGCCACCCCTTATCTGCGCGGTTAACGAGGGGCGGCAGTGCAACTGCCGCCCCAACCGGCACGGGCACGGAAAAATACTTTATGCCGCGGCCGTTAAGCGGTTTGGGGGAATCGGTCATCACGGTTGCTTCACCTCGTAGATGCTTCCATCCGTTCCCACGACGAGCGCTCGATCGCCCGCCAACGCGGGACCGGTGGCCAACGCGCGGCCGGTTTCCACTTTGCCTTGCTCCTTGCCGGTTTTGGCATCCACGCGCCAGAGAACGCCGCTTGCCGAAGCGAGAAGATAGCCGTCGGCCGTGGCCAGCGGTCTGCCCGCCAGGGGACCGTAAGCCAAGGCGGCTTGCCAGAGTTTCTCCCCCTTCGCGTCGAAGCAGGCGAGTTGCTCATCGTCGGTCGCCAGCAGGACGCAATTTTCTATCGCCGCCGGCCCCCAAACGCACCGGCCCGTCAGCTTGTGCTCGTTCAGACGCTTCAATTTCGGCAATTCGAAGATTCCCAGCGAATGTCCTTCGCCCGCGAGGAAAACTGCGTTGCCGACGACCGCTGCGGGCGATTCCCGATCGGAGGCGATCTCGGCGCGATCCAAAGCGGCAAGATGCGGTTTCGGGGAATCGACCAGTCCGATGCGGTAGAGCGTACTCTTGCCGTCGGCGATAACGAACTCCTGCTTGCCGCAGACGGCGGGCATTTGCCATGCCAGCTTCAAGCCGCTTTGCAAGGGGGCTTGAAACGGCGCGGCCAGCGGCTTACCGCTCTGCGGATCGAGCAAAAAGACCGCGCCGCCTTCGGTGGGAACGAGCAATCCTCCGGCCAGTTGGAGGGGCGAACAGGCCGATTTCTCGCTCAACGCCAGCCAGCGGTAGCGCAATTGGCTCTCGCCGGGATCGAAGACGTTGATTTGCGACGCTCCCCGCGCGGCGGAAAGCGCGATCGCGCCCCGATCCAGTTTCGCCAGCGCGCCGATCGGCTGCTGCAAACGCGCCGGATCGATGGATACCACCGGAGCGTCCAACATGCTATCGCCTTGAAGTTTTTCCGCTTCGAACTCGAAAAGACCGCCCAATTTCGTGACCAGCGCGAGTTTTTTATTCGGCCGGCTTTCGATCAACTCGCCGGCGGGAGGCACGGCGAGGATGGTTTCCCAGGAGCGCGTCGGCTCTTCGACGCCCACCGCCGTGACAAACACGCCCGGCAGCCTCGGCTTGCGGTGGACGGAAATCACGGCGGAGCCGGCGGCGACGGGCGGTTGGATGAAGGCGCAGCCTTCGTTGTCGATCCATTTCGGCACCAGCCGGCCCTTCGAGCCGACGACGTCGTACTTGGTGAGCCGGATGTCGGCGATCCAAAATTGCCCGCCTTGCAGGAGCGCGTAGCGGGCGACGTTCTCGCCGCCTTCGATGGCGGTTTCCGCCACGTCGCGGAGTTGCGTTCCCTTTTCGCCGGGCGTGAGATCGAACACCCGCACCATGCCGCGATCGGTCGCCACCAGCACGCGGTTGCCATCGACGGCGGGGGTGATGTCGATGCGACCCTTGAGCGGAATTTGTTGAACTTGCTTGAGGGCGATCCCCGGCTTGTCCGCGCCGCCGCGTTCGACGGCGAAGAGCCGCAGCGAAGCGTCTTGCGCGCCGTCGTTGACGCCGATCACCAGATAGCCGCTCACGACCGCCGGGGCCGAGGAAATGCTTCCCGCTTCGTGTCCCAGCAAATACACCTGCTTGCAGGAAAAGTCGTCCAGCCCCAAGACATAGAGATTGGAATGCTCGGCGATTTGATAGATCAGTTTTTTCGCCGGATCGACGGCCGGCGCGACCTGCAGCGCTTGCGGCAATTGCGCATAGCCCGACGAATCGCCCGTTTCGGCGTCGAGCGCGATCAGCTTCCCGCTCGGCGCGGCGAGGAGAATCCGGTTTTCGGCGAGGACCGGCTGCGGCACGAACGGTTCGCCCGCGGAAAAGCGCCATACCAGGCGGCCCGACGCGGCCTCGAGGCGTAAGACTTCATTCCGCGCCGAATCGACCGCCAGCACGTCCGCGCCGGATTCGGCATTGACGGGCTTCGGTGGGGGGGCGATGGTCCGCAGGCTTTGCGGATAGCCCGTGAATCGACGCCAGAGCACCTTGCCCGCCGCGGCGTCGATCCCGTACGCCGCGCCCTCGGCGGCGACGCAGACGACGCGGCCTTGCAGGTCTTCCAGAACGGTTTTCGCGTTCCGCTGGGCGAGCGCGGCCGTGGCCATAATCGGCGTGGGCAATTCGTCTTTGACGGCCGTTTTCGTTTCCGAAACGGACTTCACCGCCGCGTGCAAGGATTTCGAAATCGCCAGCATCGCCGCCGCGAGTTTCGCGTTATCGAGCAGATCGGGATAGGTTTTCAGCAGCTTGCGCCGCGTCGCGTAGGCCGCGTCCGTCTTTTGCTCCTCGATCGCCGCTTGAATCTCGGCAATCCGCTTCTCCAATTCCTTGTCGCGGGCGATCTGCCGCTCGGTCAATCCGAGCGAGGCTTCGATATCGGCCAACTTGGTCTTCGTCAACTGCAAGAGCGACTGGGGAACGTATCTGTCGATCAGTTCCAGCGCCTCGCGGGTCTTGGCGACCAGTTCGGGCGAGGATTTCTCCTTCGCCCTGGCGGCCAGGCCTTCGGCGATTTTCGGCAGCATCGCCGCGATATCGCCGTGCGCTTCGTTGAAGTTGGGTTCCTGGTAGATTCGTTCCAACACGGCGGTTGCGGTTTTCAGGCACTCCACCCAGTCTTCGCCCTGTTCGACCTGCCGCATTTCCGCCAATCCGATCAACACGCGGGCGGAACTGGCCTCGGGACGGTTCGGAAACGCCTTGGCGAATTCCTCGAAGGATTTGATGGCCTGCTCGTAGGAGGCGGCCTTATAGTAATTTTGAGCCTGCTGGTATTTATCCTCGAGGCCCTTGCGGTAGAGATACCACGTCAAGAGGACGCCGGCGAAAATCAAGAGCAGCAATCCGCCCCCGCCCACCAGCATGAAGACCGATCCCCAGTCTTCTTTTTTCGCGGGCTTCTTACCCCGCTTGAGGAAACCGAAAAGGCCTTTTTTCGCGCCCGTCGCCAAAATGCCGCCGTCGGCAGCGGCCATTTCCATCGCCGAGCCGGAAAAGATGCCCTCGAAGGCAGCTTTGCCGGGAGAGGCGAGCGATTCCGCGTCCGGTTCGAGCGAAGTGAGTTCGTCCTCCAACAGGGAAGGCGAGTCGTCGGCCGCGACGAATTCGACCGGCTTTGCCGTGGGAATTTGCGCGGGAGACGGTTCGCGGCCGGGGGACGCCGGAGTTCGCGCGGCCGATTTTTTCTTGGGCGGCGGCTCCGCCGGCTTTTCGGAAGGGACCAGGCCAAGCTCCTCCTCATCCTCAGCCGGTTCGATGATGGGGATCGCTTGCATCACCGCGGGAGAGGGCGAAAACGCCGGAGTTTTGGCCGGGCGCTCCTTGGGGGGCGTCGCCATCTCGCCGTCTTCCTCAACGCCCAAGAGCCGCTTGGCCAATACCGGGGTCAAATACCCCTTGTCGATCAGCGCCTTCGCCACATTCGAGGCCTTCGGCGGATTTTTCGCCTGCGCGACTTGCAGGCGCAGCTTGGCCAGCACGCCCGGCGGGAGCAGGTCTTTCTCTTCCAATATACTCAAAAATCGTTCGGCGGATAACATGCGAGTGTGTTATTTCAACATTTGGTCGATGACGTAGAACTTGAAACCGGCTCCGGCGGAAAGGATGCCAAAACGGGTTCTTTTAATCTCCGAGATCGGTTTGCCATTCTTTTCCCTTTCCAACTTCAATAACTCCTGCTCCCACTTGGGCGGAATGAACATGAAGATCGTGCCGCTTTCGGTGCTCACCCGCGCGCGGCGGAAAAACTCCAGATCGGCATCTTTCAAGCCGCCCCCCTGCCAAACGAAATAATAGCGTTTATCCGTCGTGCCGGCGACCTCGCGGCGGGTAGGTATTCCGGCCGAAAACTTCGAAAGATAAATGACTTTGTTGCCTTCGACGATCACTCCCAATTCGATTTCGAAGAAATCCAACTGCCGGGCGTAACTTTCGAGCGTTTGGCCCTTATCGAAGCGCAATTCCCAGCGTTGCGGCCGGCCCGGGCGGCCTTTTCCGTGCCCCAGGCCGCGGCCCGGCCCGGAGCCGCCGCCCGATCCGCCGCCGGTCCCGTAATCGCCCTTGGCCTTCGGCGGCTGCAAGGCGGGATCGTCCAGCATCGCCGCCTGTTCGACCACCGTTTCGGCCACGGCCGCGAGCGAATCCTGCACGTCGGTCATGGCGGTGTCGGTGATCGGAAGGGGTTCCGCACTCACGTCGGGCGATTCGAGCTGCGTGCCGCCGCTGGGCCGGCCGTCGCCGCCCCCCTCGCCGTCGCCCACTTCGGTCAAATCCACCTCCCGCGCGATATCGGTAACGCGAATCTGGTTGCTCAGCCAGACCATGAACAAGATGAACACCGCCGTGCCGATGAACAACAACAGCGCAAGCAGCCAACTCCACGCGCGGTCGTAGCCCGATACGCGCAATCGCCGCGATGATAGTGTGGCTGGATAATCGGTCATGAACGGTGTGTCGTGATAATTGGTATTATAAGAATGGTCCGGAATCAAGTCCCGTAGGGACGGCAGTCATTAGCCAGGGGTGTAAGCCCCTGGACAAGGATAAAATGAAAGAAGAGCTTTTCAGCCCTGAAAGGGCGGCAGTCGTTTGGAATATCGCACTACTGCCACCCCTTCGGGGCTATGCATTTTTTCTCAATCTCCTTCCAGGGGCTAACGCCCCCTGGCTAACGACTATCGTCCCTTCGGGACTTAACATGCTATTTATCCCTCCTAATCTCAGTTTCCTTACGAACTCTCGTCGAGCGCCAACTGCACTTCGTCCATGCCGGAGTCGTTGCCCGCGTCGATCACCTTCACGATGGCCGCGGTGTGGGCGTCGCCGTGGCCGAGGATCAACAGTTTTTTCAAGGGTGTCGCGCCTTTGACGCCCTGCCGGACGGTACGCAGCCTTACTCGCAACTCTTGCTCACTGCGTATCACATCGTTGTCCAACAATACGTTGTTGTCGCGATCGACGCGGACCACCGCGTACTCGGCGTCGTTCTCGTAGTCGGAGACGTTGCGCTTTACTTTCGAGGATGCCTTCTCGGCGCTCGGCGGCGGGATGGCGATCGCCGAATAAAGCCCCTGCATCGAAGTAACCATGAAAAATATCAACAAAAAGAAGACGATATCGACCATCGCCGTCATATCGACGAGGTCCTCGAATACCGGCCGCTTGGGCAATTCGAACGCGAAGGCCTCATGTTCCTCGGGATGCTCAGCGGTTGCCGCCGGAACATTTTCCGAAAACGGAAAGGGGACCGTGAGACGCATTCGGCACGCGCTGCACGAAACGACGCGGCCCGCCAGCTCCGCCGGGGCCTTGAATTTCTTTCCGCATTGTGGACAACTGAACCGAATCATGCCTTAGTTGGTTTCGATCACCGCCAGATAGAGTTTCTTCATGCCCTTCACGGAGGTCGCCGCCGCGGATATTCGCACCAGATCGCGCATCCGAACCAGCTTTTCGGCTTTCACCAGAATGTACTCTTTGGGCGGTCTTTGCTTCAGCCCCTCCTCGGCGGCCTGTTTCAGCCGCCACTCGAGTTCATCGGGATGGATGCGGGTGCCGGTTGTCGCCTCGCCCAAAAATACCCCGGGCGGTTGTCCCGCGATGATCGTAATCACGACCGCCACTTCGGGATCGGCGGCCTTGCAGTGCCGCGCGGTCGGCAAGTTGATCTCGTCCGACGCCGTAACCAGCCAGGACACTAAAAAATAGATGTTCATCATGAACACCAGATCGACCATCGCCGTGATGTCGAACCGCGCGTCGTCGGTCATCGGCTTCCGCGGCATCAAGGCGTTCTCTTCGAACGGCTTGGGGCCGGAGGAAGCGGCGGATGCGGGCGTGGAGGTGTCCATGTGTCAGTAGGCAGTAGGCGGTAGGCAGTAGGCAGTGCGATGCCGCAAGCGGCGAACATTCATACTTCATCCTTCATCCTTCATCCTTCCCCACTTACCCCCTCACTTTCTTGAAATGTTCCAAGAACCTCGTCATGCCGGAGGCGAGCGAGTCTTGCAGGATGCGCATGCGGATGTTCAAACTGGCGAGCAAATACGTGAAGGGAATTGCGGTGATCAGTCCCATGGCGGTGCAAATGAGCGCGATGGCGATTTCATCGGCGATCTGCGAGGGCTGCACTTTTTCGCCGGTGCCGATGCGGCCGAAGGCGGCCATCATGCCCAATACCGTGCCGAATAGCCCCAACAGCGGACCGCTCTTGATCACCGTGGCCACCCAACTCAAGCGGTATTCCAGGTCGGCCAGCACGTTGCGCTGCATCAGCTCGGCCACCAGTTGCCGAAGCTGCGATTCGGAGAGGTCGCGGTTCTCGATCACGGCCAGCGCGAGCTGCGGGAGCGCGCGCGGCTCGTCCGCGCACATTTTTCGCGCCGCCTCGAAATCGCCCGCGTCGAGCATCTGCTGGATTCCGTGCAGGAATTCGGTTTGCATTCTTTCATCGGCAAAACGCAGGCTCAAGACGCGCCGCCAAAGCAGAATCACGCAATAAAGCCCCCACAAGAAGTTCAGGGCAAGGAAGACGTAGCATGCGTTGCCCATGTGCCCCGCCAAAGTATTTACGCTCATCGAAGCAAATAACATATCGAAATAAACCTCGCTTAAAAATCCACGTCCGCGTCGGGCCGCAGGGAAAGATACCACGCCTTCCACTTCGCCACCGCGTTCTGTCGTTGTTCTTCCTTATAATCGTCGATCGGGCCGTAGCCCACGGGATTGCGGCTGATTCGCTCGAGCGCCTTGCGGGCTTCGATCACCACTTCCCGGTCGGGATCGGTCAAGGCGTAAATCAAGGCGGGCACGTTGTCCAAATTCCGCGTCTTGCCCAGTGCGATCACCGCCGCCATCCGCGCTTCCGGCTCTTGATCGCGCGTCAGCTTGCGGATTTTATCGCCGTGCGCCGCGAACAGCGATTCGACCTGCTGGGAGGGCAATTCGGACATCATCTCCAACGCCCGTTCGTAATCGGCCGCGCTCGAGGCGTCGAGCATTTTCATGAGGTCGTCGGCCGGCCCCAACTCCTGCTTGACCACTAACACTCCGCCCAGATTTTCGAGGCGTTCGCCCGGCTTGGGGAGTCCGCGGCCGCCGAAGGCGAGATCCGCCCCATAGTTTTTCGCCTTTTCGATGGCTTTTTTCGTGGATCGCACGAGGAACAGCACGGCGAAGGCGGTGTCGGCGGTCTTGCCGCATTGATCGTCCCAACTGCCGTCGGCCGCTTGATGGCTGACGATGTACTCGACGCCGTCGTCGTACCATTTCGTTTCCACGTGCCGTTCGATCAGCTCGCGGAAGCTCATGTAACGTTCGAGGGCGTAGAGATAATAGTATCCGTAATGAAAGTGCGATTGGTTGTTGTTCTTGTCGAATTCGTAGTTTTCGATGTTGTAGTACTTCTTCATCCATTCGTTCGCGCGGACTTGCGCGTCGCGCAGCGGCTTGACGCCGATCCGCGTTTTGAGCGAAGGCGATTTGCCGGCTTCCTGCGTCTCGCGCGCGCGAACGTCCTTCAACGCCGAAGGCAGATTCTCGCTCCGCTTCGGCACCATTTCCATCTGAAACATATCGGCGAGGATGAACAGGCATCCGCCGCCCGCCGCCGTCATGCTGTGGCGAATTTCCTCTTGCGGCGTCAAACTCCCTTCGGGAGCGACTTTTCCCTGATAACCGAATCCCCCGCCAGGGTCCTGGGTGCGCAAGAGCCATTCGGCCACGCCCTCTATCGCATCCGCGGGGATTTTATAACCCGCCTGCTGCGCTTCCCACGAACCGAGCACTCCATATTGGGTCATGGAGGTATCGCCCGTATCCCGATTATAATACCCCCAGCCGCCGTGTTTTTTTTGCCTGGCGTAGAGAAATTGCAGCAGGCATTCGATTTCCGGCTTGTATTTCAGCGGATCGAGCGTTACCAGGAAGATGATCGAGATGCCCGCCGTATAGATTGAATCGATCGTCGCCGTTCGCGGATTGTTTTCGGGAATCATCTCCTTCACCTTTGCCACGGCGGCGAGGATTTTGGGATGATCGGGCAGGACCCCGCTTTTCAAGAGCGCGATGCCCGCCAACGCTTGGGCGCCCGGCTGCGAATCCTTGGAGAAGTCGCTGCAAAGAAACCCGATTCCCCGCTTAATCGTGCTTTTGACTTGCGGGCTTTCGGGCGTGTGGGCGTAAAGGCTCGAAGCGGCATGCACCGCAAGTCCGAGCGCGAAGAAAAACCCGAGCTTGGCCGGCAACCGAGCATCCCGTGAAACCGCATGGGCTGGATTGTAGGTTTCAACCGCTACGGTCATGAATTCGATACTCCCACGGCGTTAAACTCGGTTCGCAGGTCGATTTGCAACGGCCGATCGCGCAAACCGGAGATTCCAGTAATTTTTACGAAACCGTGCGGGCCTCGCAAGCGTCACCCCGCGAATTATTGCACCGAATCGAGCCGATCGTGCGCTGCAAACGGGCGGCAATGAGATTATTTACTCCTGCTAGAAGTCTCGCGCCGTGCTCCTTGGAGAGCATATCAACTTCCGATTTCGGGCGGGCCTGCTAATCTCCGCGCTCTCGGACGCGGAAATACTGCGGGAATCTGGAAGTTCTTATTGTAATCGAAAATGGGATGATTGTGCGGGAATTTTTTTCCGATGGGATGCGAATTCGAAAAAAGGTAACCGTTCACGCCCCGGTCGGGGACTGGTCCATTTTTCGGCGGGATTACGTATTTTGCGGACAAACGGTAGGCCGAAAACATGGACCTGTCCCCTTCCCGCGGCGCGAGGGGGACAGTCCCCTTTTCGCGGCGATTAGGCATTTTTACGGCACCATCGTCTTTTGCGCCGCGAAAATCGGGACAGTCCCCCGTGAACGCTTACGAAAAAAGACAATTCTTGCCGTCAACCGAATGCACCCCGTTTTGGCGATCCCCTGCTCCGATGGTATTCCGCCTTGCGAAAACTGTCAAGGAAATCGCAATAATTGGGAAAAAGACCGAAGAGGCATCCGCAGCATACATCGGATAATTGATAATGTATCGCCGCGTTTCTGATTTCTCGATGAAAGATTGGTCTTTGAAGCTATTCACAAACGCAGCGTTATCGCACGATCTTCCCCTCCAAAGATCGGGCGGTAAAAAAAGAACGGCAAGTGCTCGCCATAACTTCTTATGAACGAAGCACTTGCTGCTCAAAGCGAGGGCGACGGGACTCGAACCCGCAACCACCGGATCGACAGTCCGGTACTCTAACCAATTGAGCTACGCCCCCAAATTGTTGCCTTGCAAAGACTTGCGTCTAATTGCCGCAGCTATGATTTTCCCCGATTCCCGTTGAAATTCGGTAGTTGCAACGAGCCGGCATCGTTTGCGCTGCCGTAGGATGCTTGCCGGCTGGAAACCGACGAGCATCGAATGCCAACTCATTGTATATCGGAGAACGAATCGAAAAACTAAATTTACCTCATCGTCTGTTGATAGGCAAGTGGCCGAACGAAAAAAACCGCGGTCAGCCTTTTCAGGGGCGGCCCGCGGGGAGGAGTCTTTTTTCAGATTCTTACACGAAGGGACTACTTGCGGCGGCGGATGAAAACCAACGCCAACGCGCCCATGCCCAAGAGAATCGGTAGGGGAGGCGTTACTCCAATTTCCATTGGTTTTCCGGTATTTCGGCATTGAGAAGGATATTTTTCAACGTCCCTAGCGGTAACTGACGACCGCGATGGAATGGGACGATGACTTGCAGTCTCGAATGCGGATGCCTCCATTTACGGTGGCTTCCCTTTTGGGAAATGAGTTGGAATCCATGGCGCGATAATAGCGATTCCACCTCGAGTGCGGTATAGCGGCGCATTTTCGGCTACATTAGACCAGAACCTCGCGCGTAATCGCACCGGGAGCAAGTTCGAGCGGGGAAGGTTCCAAATAGAGTTCGATGGCTTCTCGAATATTATCTAAAGCATCGGTTTCCGATTCGCCTGCCGAAGTGCATCCGGGCAACTCGGGGCACCAAGCAGCCCAATCGCCCGTCTCTAAATCGTGCTCGAGTACGATCCGCCAATGCATGATGGTTCCTCCTCTGCTAGTATATCAAATCGAAATGACCGGGGCAATCGAAAAAGCGCCAAGAAAAAGCCGCGGGCCGCCATTTTGGGGCGGCCCGCGGGGAAGAGTCGAATTACGATTCTTACGCGAAGGGATTACTTGCGGCGACGGATGAAAACCAACGCCAACGCGCCCATGCCCAAGAGAATAATCGTCGAGGGCTCGGGGATTGCTGCAACTTGCACGGGGTCACCAACGGAAATTAAAGGATAACCGCTGGTGGCGTTACCATTCTTGGGTGAGTTATCGATTACGAATGTCGCACCGCCGAGATAGGCACCTGCTTTGGCCCAATTGACTGTCGAGAACACGCCGTTGGTGCCAGGTTGGGGCATCGCAATCATCTGAACGGTTCCCAAGGCATAGTGAGTCTCTAGCGACGTATTCGTTACGGCAGAGGCCGAGCGATAAACCAAAGAACCGGTCGAAGCCGTTGCTCCATCTGTTCCAAGAAGGAGGGGGGCGACATTCACGGCCGAACTGGATCCAAAATCGAAGGGGGCAAGATAGCCTTTTGTAACCGTATCGGTAAGTTCGAGATGGCTACCGGAGGGTTGCACTTGGGTTTGCTTAACGCCACCTGCGATGGTTTGCATTTTGTCATCGGTGAACACACCGTTCGTGCCGGAAAGAGAGCACCAAACCTGCATCAAGATGGGAGTGGGAACTCCCGGTGGCACGATCACCTGCTTCCCGTCGGGGCTGACGGAATAACCGGGGCCGGGCATTGCAGTCAAGTTCATTACAAGTCCGGCAAACGAGCTTGTAGCGAACATCACGATTGCCAAAGCTACAAGAGCCACACAAAACTTTTGATTCATAACAATTCTCCTTAGTTGTCGAAAAGTTGAAATTAGCGCTTCCGAAGATAAACGATGAACGCACACAAGGTGGACGAGATCAACAAGATCACCGTCGAAGGCTCCGGCACGGCGGCAGCGGCGGCCGAGGCCGTCGATGGCCCGAGGGAGGGCAACCCGGACAGGTAAACATAATCGATGTAGCCGTAATCACCAAGGCCAACTGAACCATCCATGTCGAAATCACCCCATACCCAACCGCTTAAGCCGCCGGAGAGGTAGGCGTAATCGATGTAACCGTAGTCCGTAAGATCTGTTACACCGTTCAAATCGCAGTCGCCGTAGTAGGTGTACCGCATCAAGGAGTCGGTCAGAGCGTTCGTGTGACCATAGAACGTGCTTTGGCCAACGACGTTCATAACATCGTCGCCGCTGGCGATTGCAATGGTGGTGGCGGTGAGGGGGTCGGCAGCGGCCACGGAACTGTTGATTCCGCCGACGCCGTTCCAAGCACCGCCGGCGAATCCATTGAGGACGTAGCCGTAAACCGTCGCGTACGGGGTCGGAGTGGGGGTCGTTACCGTGCCGCCGACGATCCCGTAGGACGCGGTGGAGTTTAGATTGAGATAATCCGTGGCTCCGATGCTCAGCAGGGCAACGTTGAAGTTGTTTACATTAACGGAAGCGGCCATGGCGCCCGTCGCCGAAACGGCGAGCAGCAGGGCGGCGGTTAAAAGCACGCGTTTCGAAATCATAAGATTTCCTCCATACAAAGTTGTTTTTTTCTTAAACGAGATGGATTGAAGAAGAAGACGTCAAAGAATTGACCTCTAATCACGGTTGTACTTCTCTGTAGCCTTTCCTCCTTTCGCGATCGACGCACTGACACCCAAGGTTCGGTTCGATGAGACGCGTTACCGACGGGAACTCCCGGAGGCATTTTTCTTTTGGGTCAAACGCCAATTCCCACGATACACTTCCCAGTTTACCAAGGACCGAACGGAAAATCAAGTACCCGCAAATAATTTTTACGGATTTTTTTCATCCGCAACTGCGAATACCTGCCGATCCCCACCATTAGGTTACAGCACTTCAATTCCACGATAAAAAACACCCGATCTACCACTGTTCCGCGACAGGAGGCAGAGACATCCGAACGGACATCGAAGACGGGATTTTGCCTCTTCTGGCTTCAAGGGACCTTTACCGAAGCGGATTTTTCGGCCTATTTCCCGGATAAAACCGAACAACCGCGCATTTCGGCGCGAATCTCTCTGGTTATTCCCTACAACAGGAATACTTACTCCTTTGTATCAAGGATTTTTGGTTTGTCAACTTTTTTTTCCCGCCTGCCCGAAAAAATTTATACTGGGGGGGATTGTTGAGCCGAAAGGAGGGTTCCCAGGAGACGCGAGCCGTGGGGAAAAAACCGCGTAAATCGCGGGAAATACGGGGTATCGCCGTTTTTTTCCCGGCAACGGGAGAAGATTCCCCGGTGGAAAATATTTTTTTATTTTTTCGCGTTTTTTTTCGGGAAAAAGATGACAAAATTGCTCGCTTCCGGGATTTTGGGCTTGGGGTTCGAGCCGTGCGGCGGCATCGAGCGGGCGGTGGATTGGCGGAAGTTTATGCGGATTAAGCAGTTACGGTTTTTTGGGCAGGAATTTTCGCGTTTTTTGCGTTTTTTTACGAGAAAACACCACGGAGACACGGAGGGCACGGAGTAGAGCGATTTTTCGGCGTTCATTTCCTCGTTCCCACGCCGGAGCGTGGGAACGAGGGCTTTCTTATCCGAGCGGGGAGCCGAGAACAAGGATTAGCTCCTCGAATCGTGCGAGATGGACGTCGGCCTGGGCGTCGGCATCGAAATTGAAGGCGATGGTGGCCATGCCCACCGCGGCGGCGCCGGCGAGTTCCACGCGGTCGTGACCGACGAAGGCGACTTCTTCGGGCGGAAGGTTCATCAGCGCGACGGCGGCGCGGTAGATTTCGGGGTCGGGCATGCAGCGGCGGAGATCGATCGAGGAAACCAGGGCGGGGAAGAGTTTATCGATGCCGAAGCGTTGCATCCGCCCGCGCAAGTCGGCCGCCGAATGCTCCGAATCGCAGATCAGGCCCAAGGCGAATCCCGCTTGATGCAGCCGCCACAGCGTTTGGCGGACGCCGGGGAGCGGTCGGGCGTGTTTTTCGAGTTGCCGCCGCCGCGCGTGGCCGGCCGCCTCGACTTCGTCGATCTGGCCGGTCGATAAGCCCGCGCAGCGGAGGAAACTCTCGAACGCCTCGCGAAACTCGCGGCGGCCGGTATGCACGTCGTCGAGGAAATCGCGGTCCCAGAGGCGGAAGAAGCTGCAATAGTTCGTGTGCAGCCCCATTTTTCCCAAGAGTTGCAAGACCCAGCGGCGCCAGACGGTGTCGTCGTAAAGCACGTTGCACCAATCGAACAGCACGCCGCGGAGCGGCCGCGCCAGCGGCTGGGGCGGAACCGCTTTCACGTACCGCCGCGATTTCGGCCGGACCGCGGCAACCGGCGGAACGAGTTGGGGCAAGCGGGTGAAATCGTGCGTCATGGTGGTCGGAATCGAAGGTGTAAACGTCGTCGTCGCGCTACCGCTCCCGCCGATCCCAAGCCGCCGCATCGAAGGCGGCTTCGCGCTGCCAGCGATCGAGGGGGCGGTTGAGGATTTCGCTCAAGATGATCGCCTGCCGGACGCTAAGCGGATTGCCGAGGAGATTTGCTACGTCGTAGGCGGCGACGGAGGGCGTGGCGGTAGTGATTTCGGGGGCCGACCCGGCCAATTTGGAGCTGGGCGCGGAGGCCGTTACGCCCGGCGTGGCGGCGATTTTGCTCAGCGAATGATCGAAAACCGACTTCAAATGCAGTTCGATCTTGTCGTCGGTCTCGGCGACCTCCTCGCCCAATTTCTTCGAGCGGCGGACGAATTCCTCCTCGTCGAGGTATTTTTTCACGTGCTTCTCGACTTCGCCGCCGACGGGCCGCTCGCGGACCACCTCGGCGCGGACGACTTCGGCGCGGACCGGCTTTTCGGCCGCTTTGGCCCGGACGGGCTGCGGACGCGGAGGTCGATTCGCGGCGGTTTCTTTTTTCTGATTGGCGCGGCGGAGAAACGCCTCGATTTCGCTTTGCACGGAGCCTTGTCCGGCGGGGCGGGCGGGCTTTGCGGGCCGGGCGGGGCCTTGCTGCCGCGGAGCTTTCATCTTGGAAAGGAATTGGCCGAGAAGCGGCACCACGATGAAAATAACAATCATCAGCAAGGTGAGAAGTTCGCCGCCTTTCGCGGCGAACAACGGCGCCGCGTCGAAGGGGGCGAGATCGAGCATTGCAAATGCTAGAACGGGGTTCATACCGAGCTTTGTTTGTCGGGGGCGGGGACGCCCAGTGCCATGCCCACGCTTGTCGTGGGCATGTTGGAAAGCGGTAAGGCGCTGTCCGACAATAAACTACCGAATTCCTATGTAGTAGGCACACTCCGTGTGCCGTAATTCGCGGACGGCACACGGAGTGTGCCTACTACGATTCCGGCAACTTATTGTCGGGCAACGCC
>JADLEL010000014.1 GCA_020846145.1 Pirellulales bacterium
ATAAAATTCTTCGCGATGTCGCAAACCCCAGGCGATGCCTGGGGCTGGGCGAACTGCCGGCCCTTCGGGCCGCGGCAACTTCCTACTGCGAGATCAATCGAACGGGTACGCTTGAACCGGATGAACCATAAAAAATCTATTCTCCGATCCGGCGTTCAGCGATTTTAATAGCATCAATGTTTTACCCCTGATTTACCACGAGAAAAAACAACAATGCAATATTTTGGTGTTCGATTATGAACGAGCGAGCAACAATACCGCGCGAATCATCCGTGAAGTTGACGGAAAACGCAGAAAACACCCCGTGTATCGATTTTACGACAAAGAAGGCGACTACATCTGCGAGGTCCGTTATGGAGATGCCGCCGCGAATGCCCTGCAACGGGGGCTATGGACTCATTCGATAAATGGATTAAAATACTTCGATAGCGTTACCAATGGCTGGATCGATTACTCCCACAATCTGGTTTTGGTAAAACTCTTTTCCCATGCTTTGGTTTCCACAAGCGCGGGACACGAGTTGGCGCTTGAGAAGATTAAGGAAGACATCGAAAGCCAAAAAACGAAGTATGGATTGAAACGATGATGGATAATCTGTTGCTTTTCGACGATATTGCCGTCAAGTCTCCTCCGACCGAGGGCATCAAGTATGCGGGCTCCAAACTCAAACTCTTGCCATATATTTTACAATTGGCAAATAAGGTCGAGGCTCGATCCGTTTTAGACGGCTTTTCCGGCACGACAAGAGTGTCGCAGGCTTTTGCCAAAAAAGGCTATCGGGTTATTTCCAACGACATTTCCGTCTGGTCGGAGGTGTTTGGAACATGTTATCTCCTCAATAAAAAGAAAAAAGAAGATTACGCCGATTTGATCGCGCATCTCAATAACCTGCCCGCTAAAGATGGTTGGTTCACCGAGCATTACGGTGGGTTTCCAGATTCAAAAGACTCCGCTCAGCCGGACGGTTTGAAAAAACCCTGGCAAATCCACAATACCAGGAAACTCGATGCGATTCGAGAGGAAATCGAAAGGTTTTCGCTCGATCCGGTCGAGAGGGCGGTTGCGCTAACCAGCCTCATCCTCGCATTGGATGAAGTCGATAGCACGCTCGGACATTTCGTCTCCTATCTCAAGGATTGGTCGCCTCGGTCCTTCAAAATACTGCACCTTAAAGTGCCAAAGGTTTTTTCGAGCAATGTGGCGCATGAAGTCGTCAGGTCGGATATCTTCGAAACCGTAAAGCGTTGCTCGGTCGATCTCGCGTATTTCGATCCGCCCTACGGTTCGAATAACGAAAAGATGCCCCCTTCCCGCGTGCGGTATTCTTCCTACTATCATCTTTGGACGACGATTTGCCTCTTCGACAAGCCCAAGCTTTTCGGAAAGGCGAAACGTAGAGCAGATTCCTCGGACACGATCTCCGCGTCCGTATTCGAGGAATTCCGCCGCGATTCGGACGGGCGATTTCTTGCCGTGAAAGCGATCGACAAATTGCTGCGATCGACCGATGCGCAATGGATAATTCTTTCCTACAGTTCAGGCGGTCGGGCAACCGCGGAGGAATTAAACGAAGCAATCCGTTCGCATGGAGAAATCCTCGATGCCATCGAAATCGACTATAAGCAAAACGTCATGGCGGGGATGAAATGGACCAATGAGTGGACGCGCGATGCCGAAAATCCGAACCGGGAGTTTCTATTTCTGATCGAAAAGAAATGAGGCATGTTGTTCTACGCCATGCGCATCCCCGTCGAAGAATATGCCATTGTTTAGCATCGTATCCTCGATAAAGATATCCATCACCTTATTTATTTGCATTATTGCAGATATTAACGACCACTCGCAGTGGACTCCCGCACGCTCTCCCTGCTGCTGAACACCTTTTACCTCGCCGCGGCGACCTGCGCGGTGAGCGTGCCGTTGGGAATCGTGTTCGCCGGGCTGCTCTGGCGGACGGATTTTCCGGGGCGGAACTTTTGGCGGGCGGTGCTTACCGCAATGTTGTTCGTGCCGCTGTATTTGCAGGCGGCGGCGTGGCAGGCGGGATTCGGCTTGCAGGGCTGGTGGACGGCGATCACTCATTGGCCGCCGCTGGTGGACGACTGGCGGGGAGCGATCTGGATTCACGCGATGGCCGCCTTGCCTTGGGTCGTGTTGATCGTCGGACTCGGCCTTCGCCGCAGCGAACGGGATTTGGAAGAAACCGCCTTGCTCGACGCCTCGCCGGGGAAAGTCTTCTTCCGCGTTACGCTGAAAAACGCCCTGCCCGCCGTCGGCGCGGCCGTGCTGTGGGTCGCCGTAACCACGGCGGGCGAAATGACGGTAACCGATTTCTTCGCCATCCGCACTTACGCCGAAGAGCTTTACACGCAAATCGCCATCGGCCAAGAACCGGGAGTTCCGGTCGCATCGATTCTGCTTGGCGTCGCATTAACCGTATTCGTGATCCTCTCCGGCATTCAATTGCTGAACCATTTCATTCCTCGCGAACGTTCGCTCGGCATTGCTCCCAGCCTGACCTTTCAACTTGGCCGATGGCGCAAACCCGCGGCCGGCCTCGCGACCTTGTTCTTGCTGCTGCTGATCGGCGTGCCGCTTTTCAGCTTGTTCTATAAGGCCGGCGTGCAAGTCGATCAAACTGAAACCCGCTGGATTCGCAGTTTTTCGATTGTCAAATGCCTTTCGATGATCTTTCGATCGCCAAAGTATTTCTCCCGCGAATTCGGCTGGTCGATATCGATCGGCGCGCTTTCGGCGGCGATCGCCGTAATTTTAGCGTCCGTATTCGCCTGGTGGGGGCGGAGTTCGAAAAATGCCCGTCGCACTTTCCAATTCGCCTATTTCTGCGTAATTGCGTTCGTTTTTTCGTTGCCGGGACCGCTGCTTGGTTTGGGCGTCATCTATCTTCTCAATCGCCCCGAGGCGCCGACGCTCTACTGGCTCTATAATCGATCGATTCTCGCGCCGACATTGGTGTTGATCTTGAAATGCCTTCCCGCTGCATCGCTGGTTATCTGGTATGCAATATATTCCCTTCCCCGCGACGTTTTGGAAAGCGCCGCGGTTGATGGAGCAGGCTCCTGGACGCAGTTCTACCGGATTGCGTTGCCGATGCGCTGGAGGGCCGTGCTTGCCGCATGGATCGTCGCCCTGGCGGTGTCGTTAGGCGATTTGGCGGCTTCGATTCTCGTTTGTCCACCCGACGTGCGCCTATTTTCCATTTCGATTTTCAACCTCATCCACTACGGCGTGGACGATAAAGTCGCCGGCCTCTGCCTGATGTTGCTTATGATATTCACGAGCTTGGTTTCGATCGCCCTTTACGGCGCGCGACGCCCGGTAAAATCGCCATAAAGCGAATAAAGGGGAAAATTATGCCTTAGAAGTCGGAATCTGGTATAGTGAAAAGGTGCGATGCGATCGTTTCGCCCGGAGCCAACGGCGACGGCATTTTATGGCATCGCCATTCGACCGATTGCCGCGGCAATCTCCGCACGGCGCCGTTAGCTCCGGGCGAAACGAATTAACCGAATCCAATCACGATGAAAATTATTTCCATCGCCGAACTCGCATTGGTCCTCCTCCCGCTCGTCGCCCCACGCGCCGGGGCGATGGACCGCATCGCCTTCAAGCGGGACGGCAAAGAGCGGGAGATCGCGGGACGGTTGCTGGTCGAGGCGCAGGACGGCGGCCTGTTGTTGCTCGAACGCGACGGCGTGCTGTGGGCCGTCCCGCCGGAAGAAAAAATCAAGCATACCAGCGACGACGCCCCGTTCAAGCCTTTCACCCGCGACGAACTGGCGAAGAAAATACTCGCCGAACTGCCGCCCAATTTCGATGTCCTCAAAACCGCGCATTATTTGATTTTTTACGACACCTCGAAGGCCTACGCCGGCTGGTGCGGCTCGCTCTTCGAGCGGCTTTACCTGGCTTTTACGAACTTCTGGACCCGGAAAGGCTTCACCCTCAAGGAGCCGGAATTTCCGCTGGTGGCGATCGTCTTCGCCGACCGCGCGGCGTACTTGAAATTCTCCAAGTCCGAGTTGGGCGATGCCGGCGAAGCGATCGTCGGCTACTATAGCCTCACCTCGAATCGAATGACGATGTACGATCTGTCGGGCGTGGAAAACGGCGGCGGCCCGCGCGGCCGAGGGAGCACAATGGCGCAAATCAACCAGATTCTCGCCCAGCCGCAGGCCCTGCAAACGGTGGCCACGATCGTCCACGAGGCGACGCATCAGATCGCCTTCAATTGCGGGCTGCACACCCGGCTTGCCGATTGCCCGCTGTGGTTCAGCGAGGGGATCGCGCTGTATTTCGAAACGCCCGACTTGCGGAGCGCGAAAGGCTGGAGCGGCATCGGCGCGGTCAACTATCTGCGGCTGGACCGCTTTCAAGAAAACCTCCGCCGCCGGCCGGCCGACTCGCTGGAGACGCTAATCTCGACCGACAAGCGCTTCCGCGACACGAAGACCGGCCTCGACGCCTACGCCGAGGCCTGGGCGCTGACCTACTTCCTCCTCCGCCAGAAGCCCAAGGAGTATATCGCCTACCTGAAACTGCTCTCCGAGAAGAAACCGCTCTTGACCGACGCGCCCGAAAAGCGAATCGAGGAATTCGAGAAAATCTTCGGCAGCCGGCGGAAGTTCGACGAAGAGTTCATTCGCTACATGGGCCGGTTGAACTGAGGAGCGCCGAGAAACGGCCGCGGACCGCCTTTTGGAAAGGCGGCCCGCGGGTAAGGAGCCGTAAAACAATAAGTTGCCGAAATCGTAGTAGGCACACTCCGTGTGCCGTCTGTGGATTACGGCACACGGAGTGTGCCTACTACTTTCCAATTCGGTAATTTATTCCTTTACGACTAAGAGTCTTGCGATTCCGGCAAAAATCATCTTCGGCGGCGGAAGAATACGAGCGTAATCGCTCCCACGGCCAAGAGCGCCAGCGCGGTTGGTTCGGGTACGACGGGACCGAGGGGCGGCAAATGCAACGAATCGACGTAATTAATAAGATCGTAATCAAAGCTGTTAATCGATCCATCGTAATTGAAGTCGCCCCATACCCAACCGGAGAGGCCGCCGTGGGTAGAGCCGTAGTTGATTTTAGCGTAGTCGGCGGCGTTCACCACGCCATCGAAGTTCGCGTCGCCGTAATAGGTGTAGCGAATCAGGGAATCCGTCGCTGCCACCGTGCGACCGTGGAACGTGGTTTCCCCGAGAACGTTGATCATGTCACTGCCACTCACAAGGGCGAGTGCCGTGACTTGGAGCGGATCGGCGGCGGCGACGGAACTGTTGATTCCGCCTAGCCCATTCCAAGCGAAGTTGGCGAAACCGTTTTTTACATACGTTCTGATCGTAGAGTACGGCGTTGGGATCGGAGTCGTAATCGTGCCGCCGACGATCCCGTAGGAGGCCGTGGAATTGAGATTGAGATAACTCGTGGGACCAATGCTGAGTAGGGCAACGTTGAAGTTGTTCACGTTCACGCCGGCGGCCATTGCGTTTGTCGATACTACGACCAGCAGCGCGGCGGCGATTAAAAGCGATTTCTTCGACATCATAAGATTTCCCCCATGCAAAGATGTTTGTTCGATCGAAATGGAATGAAAGAAGAAGACGGCAGAATCGCCCCCATTTCGCGGTGGCGCCTTTCTGTCGCCTCTCTCCCTTCGCGATACGCCGGTGGCGCACCGACTTACGCGCGAACCGCCCCGGCCCCTTGAGCAACGGGAAAAACGGCCCGCAAGTTTGAACTCGCGAACGATGAGATCGCACCCAACCACTTCCGCAAAAGAACCTCGGAAGATCGAGTTAATTTAGGGTGCTACCGCTGCCTCTTTCCGAGATGGATTTTTTGTAACATTTTAGCCGAATGGAGGAGCAATGTCGAAAAACGGGATTTTTATCAGCGAGCCGCCGGGTTTATCCCGGCGCTTCGACCGACTGCCATTTCCATCCGAAGCGCCGGGATAAACCCCGCGGCTCGCTGATCGCTTCATTCGGCTAAAATGTTACGATTTTTTGAAGATGTTCTCTGTTCGCTAATTTAACTAAAATCAATTGCCATGTCAAGCAATTGTGAATTATTTCTCTTTTCGGAGAGATGGTTATCATCCCTGTGGGTCAACTCGCATGACCTATCAGGATACTCCGCGATTAGTAGTTAATTCAGTGGTTTTGACTAACTTATTGCTAGTAAAGAAGATAAAGCAAAAAGCATTGCCGTGGATAGAATTCCGATGCACCGATCGGGGGGCCGCCCACGGAACGACGCATGTCCATTCAATCTTCTTCGGGGCCGGTGGCGGCATCGATCACGTTGAGAATCGCCGCTTGCACGTTGGGCGGCAGCTTGGGCCAATTATCGACCAGATACTGCTGCGTTTTGTCGAGCATCTGCGAAGATTGTTGTGGCGGAACCGGGGAACAAGCCGGCGGAACCTCCCGCTCGGGTCCGGCTTCGGTTGTCGGCATCGATGCAGTCTCCCGCGGCAGCGCCACCAGGCAAATCCCGTCCGCTTGGAAAATCTCCCGCAAATCGGTATTCGCCAAGGGCATGACCACGGCTTTGGCGGATGCCGCCGATTGCGCGCCGGCCCGTTTTGCCGAGGGAACGTCTTGCAAAAAGGCGGCCAGCTTGCCCGCATCGAGGTCGCGCGGACGGATGGCCGCCAGATCGACGCCCGGCTCGCGCGCCGGAAGCGGTTCCGCCGCCGGGCCTTCATCCGTCTCCCGCGGTTCGGACGTGCGCGCTGGGGCCGGATATTCGGCCGGATGCCGACGCTGTAGATGGGGAGACCTCGCGCCGCCTTCCGACGAATTGCCGGCCGGGACTGCCGCCTCGTCCAGCCGGACGATGCGCAACCGCTCCCGCTCGGCCTGATCGCCGGACAGAGAGCGGGCGGAAGGACGTTGGCTGCCCAATTCGTGATTTCGAGTGCCGGCGCTCATAAGACGGATCGAAACGGAGTGTCCGGGAAAGTGCAAAACGGGCTTCGGACGTTGCGGGCGTCTTCCGCATGGCGCGAGCCTTTGGCAGCCAACCGGTGCGATTCAATTGGCACGCGCAAGTTGCCCGCGACGCCCGGCGAACGACGAAATGGCTACGCTGCTTCGGACGATTTCACGTCGGCCCAAGTCCGTTTGTATTGCAGGGCCTCGAGCAGTTCGGACACGCTCAGCGTTTTGCTTTCCAGTTCCAGCGGGATTTCCATGCCCGGATCGCAGACCAGATCGACCGTGCCGTCTTCGTTGACGAGAGTGTCGAACTCGCGGAGCAATCCGTCCTGCACGGCTTGCCGGACGAGGTGCCCGCGGGTGGCGGAGACTTCTTGGGCGCGGTCGCCCAAGCTGTCGGCGGCGCGTTTGGCCAACGCCGGCAGATATTCGCTGGGTATCTCAATGACTTTAGGTACGTAAACTTTCACTTGCATGGGTTCAGGCTCCTCCCTATTCCGTTCGGCTTTTCCCCCCGATATGGGGCAACGCGGCGCATCTCTCCAAGCGGGCGCATATCAAAGGTATCGGCATGTCGATTCTAAGGATTGCACCGTTTTTTGCGGATTTTCGATTCAAATCCCGATCGGATAACCGGGATTATTCATGAACATCGTAGATGCGGCATCCTGCCGCATTTTAGGCAAAAGCGGCAAGATGCCGCTTCTACAAATCGCTTTTATGAATAATGCGGGATAAGGGCAAAAGACGCCACCAAGGTCATTTGCAATCCCTATTATCATTATTATACTGAACATAAATCGCCTTTCCCCACTCGCCTCTTTCTTAGGACTCGTATAATATGCTACTAGGAGAATGCTCCTTGATGGATATTCACTTTTCATGCCCGTAGCCGATCACCACTCTTCCGAACGCTCCGATAGCGAGCCGACCCTGATTTCCCTGCCGCGGAGTCAATCGTCGAGCGATGGGACCGGCAGTGCGCCCGCCGGTTTTACTCCCAATCCGGCCATCGCTTTGGTCGAAGGGAGCGGGCCGCAACTAACCCGGGAAATCTACGAACTCCTGCGGCGGCGTTTGCGTTTGGCGGCCGTGGTTCTGTTCGCCGGCTTCGCGGTGTTTTTCGCGCGGCAGGTTTTCATTACCGATTACCGCTCGCCGGCGGAAGTTTTTTTCCTAGCGTTAAATGCGGTAACGACGGGCATCCTCGGTTCATTCGTGGCGCTGTTCTTTTCACAAAGCGATCGCCATGTCGCGCTCTGGAAACTCCGCACGGCCGAATTTTTCATTTTCGGCGCGCCCGCCGTTTATTTCCTCGTCATCACTTGCTCGCACACTTATGAATCTTGTTCGCGGAAGAGTTTCGACCTGCTCGAAGGTCCGTGGCTGCTGCTGGTTTTCACCTACGCGTTGTTTATTCCCAACAGCATGCGCCGGGCAGCCGCAATCATCGGGGCGATGTCGCTCGCCCCCGTAGTTTTACTCTTGGTCATGAAGGCGTCCATCCCCTGCGTGCAAAACGCGCTCGATTGGAATGCGCTTATCGGCTTCATCCTGATGATGGCCGTGGCCGGCGGCGGCAGTGCGTTCGGGGTGAAAACCATCGGCGGATTGCGCCGCGAAGCCTTCGAGGCCCGGCAATTGGGGCAATATCGGCTCACGCGGCGGATCGGCGCGGGCGGAATGGGCGAAGTCTATCTGGCCGAGCATCAAATGCTCAAGCGGCCCTGCGTGGTGAAGCTCATTCGGCCCGACAAGAATAAAAATCCCAAAGTTCTCGCCCGCTTCCAACGCGAAGTCCGCGCCACGGCGAAACTCTCGCATTGGAACACTGTCGAAATTTTCGATTACGGCTGCGCCGACGACGGGACTTTCTATTACGTGATGGAATTCCTGCCCGGCATGAACTTGGGCGAATTGGTCCAACGATTCGGCCCGCTGCCGCCGGATCGCGTCGTCTATTTGCTGCGGCAGGCCTGCGACGCCCTGAACGAAGCTCATGCCGCCGGGCTGGTGCATCGCGACCTCAAGCCCGGCAATATCTTCGCCGCCCAGCGCGGCGGAATCCACGACGTGGTGAAGCTCCTCGATTTCGGCCTGGTCAAGCCGATCCTCGACGATCAGCCGCTGGAATTGACCGTCGAAGGTTCAATTACCGGTTCGCCGCTCTACATGTCGCCCGAACAGGCCACCGGCGATACGAATCCCGATCCCCGCAGCGATATCTATTCGCTCGGCGCGGTGGGCTATTTCCTTCTCGCCGGCCGCCCGCCGTTCTTGGCCGAGAAACCGCTCAAGGTGCTCTTGGCGCACGTGAACGAGACGATCGTTCCGCCGTCGGCGCATCGGGCCGAGATCCCCGCCGACCTCGATCAAGTCATCCTCCGCTGCCTGGCGAAATCGCCCGCCGACCGTTTCCCCGACGCTTTAAGCCTCGCGGAAGCCCTCGACGCCTGTCATTGCGCCGACGGCTGGTCGCGCGAGCAAGCCGCCCGATGGTGGCGACACCAAGATCCGGTCGAAGAAGCCGTCGGGACCTGATCCCCCACTTTGATTGACGGGGATTGATTCGGATTCCCATCTATTCAATCGAATCCCTTAACGCTAAAATGTGTCTTTACTTGATAATTGTGGTAAACATGTCGTTTTCGATCAATAAACCAAGACCTAAGACCGAAAAATCAAGACCTCTCTCCTAAAATCCATGGCATCCGATACCAATACTCCCCGGACGATGTTCGAAAAAATCTGGGCCGACCACGTGGTCCACGCCGAAGCGGGGAAGCAGACGATCCTCTATATCGATCTTCAACTCGTCCACGAAGTTACCAGTCCGCAGGCGTTCGAGGGCCTCCGCCTGTCGGGCCGAAAAGTCCGCCGGCCCGAGCGGACCGTGGCCACCGCCGATCATAACGTCCCCACCACCGACCGCTCCCTGCCGATCCTCGATCCGATCGCCGAGCAGCAGATCGACACCCTCCGCGAAAACTGCCGGGAATTCGGCATCAAGCTTTTCGATCTCAACGACGTGCGCCAAGGCATCGTGCACGTGATCGGGCCGGAACTGGGATTGACCCAGCCCGGCACGACCATCGTCTGCGGCGACAGCCACACTGCCACGCACGGCGCGTTCGGGGCACTGGCGTTCGGCATCGGCACCAGCGAAGTCGAGCACGTGCTGGCCACGCAAACGCTGTTGCAACACAAGCCGAAAACCTTCGAAATCCGCGTCGAAGGGCGAATGCCCTTCGGCGTGACCGCGAAAGACGTCATCCTCTACCTTATCGGCCGGATCTCCACCAGCGGCGGCACCGGCTATTGCATCGAATACACCGGCGAGGCGATCCGCGCGCTCGGCATGGAGGAGCGCATGACCGTTTGCAACATGACGATCGAGGCCGGCGCGCGGGCGGGACTCATCGCGCCCGACGAAAAGACCTACGCGTATCTCGAAGGCCGCCCTTACGCGCCGCGGGATTTCGCCGCTGCCGTCGAGCGTTGGAAACGCTTGCCCAGCGATCCCGGCGCGAAGTTCGACCGGTCGGAAATCTTTCGAGCCGCCGACATCGAGCCGCAAGTTACCTGGGGCACGAATCCCGGCCAGGTGTCGCCGGTCGGCGGCAAGGTGCCGCATCCGACCGATTTTACCGACCTCACCGAACAAAAAGCCGTCGCCCAGGCGCTGCACTACATGGACCTCAAGCCCGGCACGCCCATCAAAGAGATCGAGATCGACCGCGCGTTCATCGGCTCTTGCACCAACGGGCGGATCGAAGACCTGCGCGCCGCGGCGGCCGTCGTCCGCGGACATAAAATCGCCCCCGCCGTCAGCGCAATGGTCGTGCCCGGCAGCGGTTTGGTCAAGAAGCAGGCCGAGGCCGAGGGGCTGCATAAGATTTTTACCGAGGCGGGCTTCGACTGGCGCGAGGCCGGCTGCAGCATGTGCCTGGCGATGAATCCCGACAAGCTCGAACCGGGCGAGCGCTGCGCCGCCACGAGCAACCGCAACTTCGAAGGCCGCCAAGGCAAGGGCGGCCGCACGCACCTCGTTTCCCCCGCCATGGCCGCCGCCGCCGCCATCGTGGGGCGATTCGTCGATATCCGCGACTGGGAGTACAAGTAACAGAAATGATGAATGCTGAATGATGAATGATGAATTGAACAAAGCACAATTCATTCGTAAAACTCATCGGTATTCATCATTCATCATTCATCATTCATCATTGAATTATGCGTCCCTTCACCACCCACACCGGCCTGGTCCTGCCGATGGACCGCTCGAACGTCGATACCGACCAGATCATCCCCAAGCAATTTTTGAAGCGGATCGAGCGGACCGGATTCGGCAAGTTCCTGTTTTTCGATTGGCGCTACCTCGACGACGGGCGCGACAATCCGGCGTTCGAGCTGAATAAACCCGAATTTCGCGGCGCGAGCGTACTGCTGGCCCGGCGTAATTTTGGCAGCGGATCGAGCCGCGAGCACGCCCCCTGGGCCTTGGAGGATTACGGCTTCCGCGCGATCGTGGCCCCCAGTTTCGCCGACATCTTCTACAACAACTGCTTCAAGAACGGCCTGCTGCCCATCCCACTCGACGAAGCGGCGGTGGAAGAGCTTTTCCAGCGCGCCGCCCGGCATCCGGCCTATAAGCTCGCCGTCGATCTGGAAAAACGCGAAATCCGCGACGAATACAATCTGCGATTCCCCTTCGAGGTGGACGATTTCCGCCGCCACTGCCTCTTGAATGGCCTCGACGACATCGGCATGACGCTCGCCCACGAAGGGAAGATCACGGCCTACGAACTGGCGCACGGAATCACCTAAAAGGAGCAATATTTTATGCCCCCGGCAATCTTAGTCTCCGAAAAACAACTTGCGGATTATTGCACCAAGTGGAAAATCCGCGAATTGTCGGTATTTGGTTCGGTTCTTCGCGACGACTTCACTTCCGCGAGCGATGTGGATATTCTCGTAACCTTCGATAAAAATGCCGGTTGGGGGCTTGGCGAGCACGGGATGATGCAAGAGGAACTTTCCGCTCTGCTTGGCAGAAATGTGGATTTAGTCAGTCTAAACGGCTTGGAAAAAAGCCGCAATTGGATACGAAAGCAAGAAATTTTGGAACATCGGGAACGAATCTATGCAGCTGGATGACGCTACACTCCTGGATATTTCGAACGCCGCCCAGTTGACCCAGGACTTTTCCCGGGGAATGGATCGCGATGCTTTTCTTGCCGATTTGAAAACCCAATCGGCGGTGATGCATCAATTGCTGATACTTGGCGAAGCGGTGAAACGGCTCTCGGATGCCTTTCGTGCGAGCCATCCCGAGTTGCCCTGGCAAATGATGACTGGAATGCGAGACATCCTCATTCACCATTACGATGGAGTTGACATCGATGAAGTGTGGAACACGGTGACAAACGATCTTCCAAAACTGATTCAAGTTATCGAGCCATTGATCCCCGAAAAAAAAGATCCGCAATAGATCGATCTTCCCGATTTTGATGAGATAATGCAGCGGCCCCGCGTCCGAAACGACGATCACTTGAGTATCCTTTCCACGCATTTTCGGTCGCGGTTGATCTCTTCTCCCGTAAGCGGCAAATCGACGCTACGCGAGTGGAAAAAAGCTTCAGTTTCCAAGAGGCTCTTTCCCATAATCTCGCTGCACTGTCCCAAACTCAATTTTCCCTGCCGATAGCTTTCGATAATCAACGCCTCTCTTGCCGCTTTATTGAGGTCGCCCCATTCGGCCTGCAAAAGCTTTTCGGTTTCGGGAGTAATATCGATAACTACTGACATAATTGCATACTCCTCATCGTTGCACACATTTTACAAAACATGAATGTTGTCCAATTCGATGCTATTTTCCACTTACTTAATCATATTCTATCTTAACATGGCATCAATGGCAGATTTTGGCATTTTTTCGATCAAATCAGTATTCCAAATCCCAAGGCATTGCGATCGGTCTGGCCAATTCGTGCAAAAGTAGCTAAACTAGGGGAAAAATGCAATCGGATAGGTGGTTACCCACTTCGGTAGCAATCCTATTCGCTGCGAAGTTAAACGCCCGGACCGAATTCCATGATTCTCTTAATCGACAATTACGACTCCTTCACCTACAACCTCGTGCAGCGGTTGGGCGAGATCGATCCTTCGCTCGATTTGGAGGTGCATCGGAACGATAAAATCGCGGTCGAGGAAATCGAGGCCAAAAAACCCTCGCATTTGATCATTTCGCCCGGCCCTTGCACGCCGGACGAGGCGGGCATCTCGCTGGCTTGCGTGAAGCGGTTTTCGGGGAAAATTCCCCTCCTGGGCGTGTGCCTGGGGCATCAATCCATCGGCCAGGCGTTCGGCGGAAAAATCGTCCGCTGCGGCCGCCTGATGCACGGCAAGACCGACGACATCCACCACGACGGCCAGGGCCTTTTCGCCGGCCTGCCCAATCCGTTCGTCGCCACGCGCTACCATAGCCTCGTGATCCAACCCGATGCGCTCTCCGACGAATTCCTCGTGAGCGCGTGGAGCGATGCCCCCGGCGGCGAGCGCGAAATCATGGGCATCCGCCATAAAAAATACCCGCTCTTCGGCGTCCAGTTCCATCCCGAAAGCTTTTTGACCGATTGCGGAACGAAAATTTTGGAGTCGTTCTTGCAAGTGAGGAGGTAAAAAAGTAGGTTATGCTTTAGCATAACACTTTGGTCGATCGTATCGTTATGCTAAAGCATAACCTACCTCACTAAACGAGTGGAACGTAACGGATGACCTTCCCAAGATGCTTCAAATCGCCGACTTTCCTTTACGCCGCCGGGGGCGCGGTTCTGCTCTGGGCCGCGCTGCCGCCGATGGACCTCTGGCCGCTGGCGTGGATCGCGCCGGTCCCGTGGGTCGTGCTCATCCGGCGGAAAGAACTCGCGGGGCCGAAGGCGTATCTCGCGCTATGGATGATCGGATTCAGTTTTTGGCTGGCCGCCCTGCATTGGCTCCGCCTGCCGCATCCCGCGACGAGCATCGGCTGGATCGCGCTGGCGGCCTACTTCGCGTTCTACGTGCCCGCATTCATCGCCCTCTCCCGCAGCGCCGTGCACCGGCTCCGCCTGCCAGTGATCCTCGCCGCGCCCGTGGTCTGGACCGGCCTGGAACTCGCCCGGGCGCATTTGCTGACCGGCATGTCGATGGGCGACATCGCGCATACGCAATATCGTTGGATCGCGCTGATTCAAATCGCCGACTTGGCCGGCGAACACGGCGTAACCTTCGCGATCGTCTTCGTCGCCGCCTGCCTGGCAAGGATGCTCCCCTGCGAAAACTCGCCTCTCTCCCCTCCCTCCTCCTCTCTCCCCTCTCCTCTCTCCCCGCTCCCCTTTTCCATCTGGCCGCTCGCTCCGGCGATAATGCTGCTCGCAGTCGTGCTAAGCTACGGCTATTGGCGCATCGCGAATACCGCCTCGTCGCCCGGCCCGCGAATCGCGCTTATCCAAGGCTCGATCGACGCGGTCTTCGGCAGCGAGGATCGGAAAGTTCGCGACAAGTTCTACGCGCAGTATTTCGCGCTCTCGCAAGATGCCGTGAAGAAGGCGGCGAAAAACGGCGAAAAACTCGACCTGATCGTCTGGCCGGAAATCTTTTTCAAGGAGCGGCTAATCGCCCTCGACGCCGACGCCGGCGACAACTATCCGGAGGTCATTCAGGGCAAAATATCCGGCGAAAAGGCCCGCGAGAACATCCGCCTCTGGGCCGCGCACAACATGCTGGCGTTCGCCGAGACGACGAACAAATTGGGGACGCCGATTCTTGTCGGACTGGATACCGAAAACTATACGGCCTCCGGCGTGCAGTATTTCAACTCGGCCGCCTACGTCTCGAAAGCCGGCGAACTGCTGGGCCGCTACGACAAAATCCATCTGGTGATGTTCGGCGAATACATCCCCTTCGCCGACCTCTTCCCGTGGATCTACGAGAAAGGCCTGACTCCGTTGAGCGGCGGCATGACGCCCGGCAAGGAGCCGGTGGCGTTCGATTTGAAATATCGTCTTCGCCGATCCGCTCTCGATGAACGGACCGTTCGCATCGCGGCGAACATCTGTTACGAAAGCGTGCTCTCCCACGTGATCCGCAAGCAAGTCAATGTGCTCCGAGAAAAAAACCAAGAGCCGGACATGCTCATCAATCTGAGCAATGACGGCTGGTTCCGCGGCTCCAGCGAACTCGACATGCACTTCGTATGCGGCGCGTTTCGCGCGGTCGAGTGCCGCAAACCGTTCCTCATCGCGGCGAATACCGGCTTTTCGGCCTCGATCGACGCCAACGGCCGCGTCTTGCAAAAAGGTCCGCGCCATGAAACGGAGACGCTCTTAGCCAAGGTCGATCTCGATTCCCGCCGCAGTTTCTATCTCCAATACGGCGATTGGCCCGCGGGCTTATGCTTCGCCGGTTGCATCTTTTTCGCCATTGCCGGCATCTGGCAGCGCGATCGCCGTCGGATTCGGAATGCGCGTGAAAAAACATCGTAGGACGGATTTCCAATTTGTCGCGGGAAGTTGATAATATCTATTCGATTACATGCTCCGGTATCGACGGAGTGCTAATCGATTCATATTTTCTACCAACGCGAAATGACCTCCTCTCGAACCCCCTCCGCAGTAGGGTATCTTCCAAGGGCAATCCATCCAACCCGAACAATTTACCATTTTCCCGCGTCTTCCCCCTGCAATGGTGGCATTTGTCCAATTCTTCCCCCATCTTTCCCCGGTTACGCCCCTTTCGGTTGACATGGGAAATTGAGCGAAGTTATACTAAAAAGATAAATCGTGCGGGCATTTGCGCCCGCTAGTAGGCTAAGATTGTCAAGGAGTTGTGTTTTATACCGCAAACGGTCCGTCGTGGGATAATCATCTCTTTCGGGGAAATAGTTATCGCACCGCGGTCCGCGCGGAGTATCAAGGCGTTTGCGGCCGGCATACCAGGAAAGGTTGCGCATGAACCTCATTGGAAAAATTTTCACGGTGCTGATTGTCGTGTTGAGCCTAATTTTCATGGCCATGGCGCTCATGGTTTATGCCACGCATAAGAACTGGCGCGAGGAAATCACCAAGCAAGGCGGATTGAGAGATCAATTGACCCTGGCCAAGCAAGAAAATTCCGATCTCACGACCCAGAAAGACAATCTCCAAAAAGATTTGGATAAAATCAAGAGCGATACCCAGAGCAAGCTCGCGGAATTGGAAACCGATATTTCGCTGAAGAAAAACGAAATCACGCAAATCCAGCAAGAGCAGGCCAAGTTGAAGCAATCGGAGCGCGACGCCGTGGCCGCCATGTCGGTGACCCAGGCCGAAGCCAAAAAACTCCGCGAGGAAGTCGAGGGATTGCGCGCGAACGAAGAACAAGCCCAAAAGGACCGCGATCTGCACTTCAAGGATGTTCAGCGCCTGACCGACGAACTCCACGACCGCGTTAACGAATTGGCCACGCTCAAGGAGCGCAGCCGCACGTTGGCGGCCGATCTGGCCAAGGCGACCGAAACGCTGCGGCTCTTCAAGCTGAATCCGAAAATCGATTACACGGATATTCAACCGCCCGACGTCCGCGGTGGCGTGCTGGCGGTGCGAAGCGGCGGATTGGTGGAAATTTCCATCGGCGCCGATTCCGGCCTGCGAAAAGGACACCCCCTCGAAGTCTATCGCGTTACGCCCTCCGGCAGCAGCTACGTCGGCCGCATCGAGGTGGTGGAAACCACGCCCGACAAAGCCGTGTGCAAGATCGACCCCAAATTTCAACAAAGCGAATTCAAGAATGGCGACCGCGTTACCTCCAAGCTCGACCGATAAGCCCGGCGTTCAAACGCAATATCGCAAGCCCAAGGCCGACCTCTACACGCTCCTGCTCGCCATTGCGCTGGCGGCGATCTTGGTGGCGATCATCTTTCTCTGCCTCTATAACGGCGTTTTCGAGTGGAAGATGACGGACAATATCCCCACCGGCACGATCGTGCGGGACTGGGGAGTCCCCGTTTCTTTCCTCGGATTCTTCGGCTGAATTACCGGCCCATTCGCTGATCGCAACCGTTTGCGGGTGCGCAGCGAAATATCATCCTCCTGCTGAAAGTCAGTGCGATTGATGCCGTTGCCATGGCTCTGCCCTGCGCACCATTACCATCGCCGGCGAAGCCTTCCCCGATTCTCTCCTCCACCTTGCCTACAATTATGAAAAATCGTAACCGTTCACAGGGGACTGTCCCGATTTTCGCGGCGCAAAAGATGATGGCGCCGTAAAAATGCTCAATCGCCGCGAAAATGGGACTGTCCCCCTCGCGCCGCGGGAAGGGGACAGGTCCATGTTTTCGGCCTACCGTTTGTCCGCAAAATACGTCATTTCGCCGAAAAATAGACCCAGTCCCCGACCGGGGCGTGAACGCTTACAAATTGGCTATTTCTTCGGCGGCGTTTCGGAGAGGTAGCGGGAGAGGGCGGCTTGGACGGCGGGGGATTGGGAGACCAGCAAAGACCGCGAAGCGGAATCGTAGCGGATTTGCGCGCGGCCCGTCCAACTCACGGGAGCGACGGATTGCTTCACGCGGAGGATCAGCTCGCGCCCGGCCGGTTCCGCTCCCCCAAGCGGGCCGACGGGATAAATCTCCCATTCGATGCGGCGGTCGAGTTCCTTTTGGGTGGCGACTTGCAGAGTGTGGGCGTCGATCGCGCGATAGCCGAGCGCGAGCGGCCGCAGCAGCTCGTCGAGCGCGGTTTCGAGGGGCTTTTTCGCCACCGTGTAGGATACCTCCGTCTGTTCCGACGCGCCGCCGGCGGCCAAGGCGCGGCAATCGATGAGAATATCCACCCCGGCGCGGGAGCCGAGTTCGTCGAGAATTCGCGCGAGCGGCGTCGGTTCGTGGAAATTGGCGGAGACTTGCTTTTCGAGCAACGGTTTCGCCCGCGCATAGGCGGAGGCGAGTTGCACGCGCTGGGCATCGGCCGCGCTTCGCGGGGGCAGCCCCCGGGCGAGCCGGAGTTTATCGCAAAAGGCCGCGATCTCCCGATGCACCGCGCCGGTCTGCCCGATCGTGAAGGAGTCGTTGACGATCTTGAGCGAACCCGATCCGCCGTGCAACTGCCAGGAGTCGGGCGCGACGAACTTTTGCACGAGTTCGGCCAGGTCGGCGGGCGCGGCGCCGTTTTCGCACAGATCGGACACCGCGTAAAGTTCCGTGCGAAGCGCCGCGGTTTGTTCGGCCGAGGCGGTAACGAGGACCTGCCCTTTCTCGATTTCGACGCCCAATCCCCGGCGGGAAGCGATCTCGTCCAGCAGGGTTTCGACGGTGGCGTCCTTCACGCGCACCGAAATAATATCGCGCGGCGAAACGCCGTAGAGCCGCATGGCGTCGGCATCGAGCGTAATGGGCAGGGTGCTTATCGAGGAGACGATCGACAACGCCTGGGCGAATGGCACGTCCTGCAAGTCGAGGTTCGGAACGATTTCCTCGAGCCGCGATTTCGCGTCGATCTCCGGCGGCGGAACCTGCTTGACGAGCTTCGCCGCCGTGACGGGCAAGGGAGCCGGCTTCTCGACCGGCAAGGGCTTGATTTCGACCTCGGGCGGCAGATCGGGAATCGAAGGCAGCACCGGATCGGCATCGCCGGAGCCGGTAATCAAGCGCGGATCGGGTTCGGCGGCAGGCTCGATTTCGATTGGATCGGCTTCGACCATT
This sequence comes from Pirellulales bacterium, assembly GCA_020846145.1. Lineage (GTDB taxonomy): Bacteria > Planctomycetota > Planctomycetia > Pirellulales > Thermoguttaceae > JADLEL01. The sequence goes on from JADLEL010000014.1 coordinate 18,676, forward strand.
TCCGGCACAGGCGGATTCGCTTCGATCGGTTTTATTTCAACGGGTGCCGGCGCGGCCGTAAATTTCGCCGGTTGGGATTCCGCGGTTTTCGCTGCCGCCGGCTGCGTTTCGGCGATCTTGACCTCGGTGGATTTGATTTCGGGAGCTTTTAATTCCGCCGAAGCGGTCGCGGGGATGACGGATGCGGGGAAAGGTTGGACGTTTTTATCGGCCGGTTTTACAACCGGATCGCGCTTCGCCGCCGGAGCGGTTGTTGCGACATTTTTCGACGAATCGACCTCCGCACGGGCGATCTCGACGGATGACGGCGACGATGCCGTCCACGCCCAAATCAACACACCGACGAGACATGCCGAGGCCGCCGCTCCCGCCCAAACGATTTTCGACTCTATCGCGTATGCGAGCAGCTTTTGCCAGCCGGGGAGGGTTGGTGCGAGTTCGAGGTCCAGCGTCAAATAAGTTTGCGAGACTTTGTTCAAGGGCGGCGGAACGGAACCGGGGATTGAGGACGCTTGACCGCCGGACGCAAGTTGGATTGCATGGGAGGAAACCCACCCTTCGGGAGGGGCGACAAGTACCATGCCACCACATTTCGGGCAGCCCTGGATCGTGCCGATAGCTTCCTCCTTGAGCACGGCGATACGTGCGTGGCAAGTCGTGCAGGCGGTAGAAAATAACGGTTTTCCCACGGATTCATTCCCGACGTTAAACGGCCGCCCACTCCCCAGTGGGGATTTGCCCGGACAACCAGCCTGAGCATACCTCATCTATTTTACGATACCGTCGCCGAAATGTCAGCAAGAATCCTGGCAAACCACTTCCTGAAGTCGAAAAAATGAACAAAATGGAGGTTTTGGCTGTCATTTTTATGATCGTAGGACAGGTTTCCAACCTGTCTGCCAACAGTAGGACAGGTTTCCAACCTGTCTGGGCGACAGATTAGAAATCTGTCCTACGGAATGACCGATTGGAAATCTGTCCTACGAATGAACTATGAATCCTTCCCCCTTGAAAATACGCCGCATCGATAGCCGCCGGGACGATATTCGCCGCGCGATGGCCGAACTGCGGGAGAAACTCAGCCCGCGGGGGAATGTGGTGAGCGAGGCGGGGCGACGGAAAACGATCGAGGTTTTCGGCGAGCCGCTCACGCCGGCCGAAGTGGTCGAGCGGATTTGCCGCGACGTGCAAACGAAGGGCATGGCGGCCGTGCTCGATTATTCCGCCCGCATCGATAACGCACCGCTCACGGCCGAGACGATCCGCGTGCCGCGGGAAGAACTCGATGCGGCGCATGCCGGGGCCGATCCGGAGTTTTTGGAGACGATCCGCCGCGTGCGGGAGAATATTTCGACTTTTCAAGCGGCCATACTGCACAAGGATGTTCGCGTCGAGCGGCCCGGCGGATACTTGCGGCAAAGGTATCGCCCGCTGGAGCGCGCGGGCCTCTGCGTGCCGGGTGGAGCGGCGGCGTATCCCTCGACGGTGCTGATGACGGCCGTGCCCGCCCAGGTGGCCGGCGTGAAGCAGTTGGCCGTGGTCGCCCCGCCCACCAGGTTCGGCGCGTACAACCCCGACATGCTGGCGACCTGCCGCGAGTTGGGCATCGAAGAGGTTTATCGCCTGGGGGGCGCGCAGGCCGTCGCCGCGCTGGCCTACGGCGTGGAGGGCATTCCGCGGGTCGATAAGATCGTCGGGCCGGGCAACCTCTTCGTGGCCTTGGCCAAACGTTTCGTCTATGGCGAGGTCGATATCGACTCCATCGCCGGACCGAGCGAAGTGGTGGTGATCGTCGATGAATCGACCAATCCCGAATATACCGCTTACGATCTCTTGGCGCAGGCCGAACATTCGCCGGGCGCGAGCATTTTGATCGGCTGGAACAAAGAAGTTTTAGACGCGGCGGTGGTCGCATTGGAAATGGCCATCGCGCAGGTGGAGCGCGGCGAGTTGGCCCGGCGAAGTCTCGAAGAATTCGGCGCGGTGATTCTCGCCCGCGATGCCGACGAAGCCTGCCACCTGACCGACGAGATCGCGCCCGAGCATTTGCACATCGCCACCGAAAACGCCGCGGAGTTGGCCGATAAAATCCGCTATGCCGGCGCGATGTTCCTGGGCAATTACACGCCGGTTGCCCTGGGCGATTACGCCGCCGGACCGTCGCACGTTTTGCCCACCAGCGGCACCGCGCGCTTCGCCAGCGGACTCACGGCGAACGACTTTTTACGATGCAATAGTATTTTGCATTTCGACCGCGAAGGATTGCTCAATCTCGCCCCCGACGTGCAAATGCTCGCCACGAAAGAAGGGCTGACGGCGCATCGCGGGAGCGTGGAAGTGAGGGGCGGAGATATGAGGGGCGAGGGGCGAGGGGCGAGGGGCGTGGGAGGATACTGAACGTCATGCAATTACTATTCCCTGTAACCTGTCCCCTGTAACCTGCCCGTATTCCCTCGCCCCTCGCCCCACGCCCCTCCCATGTCCTTCTTCCGTCCTGAAATCGAAGCGATTGGCGGTTACACACCCGGCGAACAGCCGCAAGACGGTTCGTTTATCAAGCTGAACACGAACGAGAATCCGTATTTGCCGTCGCCGGCCGTGGCGGAAGCGATTCAGTGGACGATTGTACGGCTGCCGAAATATCCTCATACGTTTGGCGATCCGTTTCGGCAAATGGCGGCGGAGCACTGGGGCGTCGAACCGGAGTGGATTCTCTGCGGCAACGGCAGCGACGATATTTTGACGATCGTTACGCGAACGCTGGTCGGCGCAGGCGAATTGTTGCGGCTGCCGTATCCGAGCTATATCCTCTATCGCACACTGGCACAATTACAAGGCGCGAATTTCGAGGAAGTGCATTTTAATGCCGACTGGACGCTGCCTGAGGCTTTTTTCTCCCCTCTACCTTTGGGAGAGGGGCCGGGGGTGAGGGCCTCCAGGTTGAAGCTAGTCTTCCTCGCTAATCCCAATAGTCCCTCCGGCACGGTCGTCCCGCCGGAAAAAATATTGGAAATCGCCAAGCGGCTGCCGTGCCCGCTTTTGGTGGATGAAGCCTACGCCGATTTCGCCGAGACGAATTGCATGTCGCTAGTAAAGCAATGTGAGAAGATCATGGTTTCGCGGAGTTTCAGCAAGTCGTACGCCCTGGCGGGCCTGCGGTTCGGCTACCTCGTGGCCCAGCCGCAGTTGATCGAGCAGTTCACGAAGATGAAGGATTCGTATAATTGCGACGCGCTCTCGGTCGCCGCGGCGACGGCCGCCTTGGGCGACCGGGAGTGGCTGGCCGCGAACCGGGCAAAGATTCTCGCCACGCGGGGCCGGTTGGTGGCGGAAATGCGGAAGCTAGGGTTTGTAACGGTCGATTCGCAAGCGAATTTCGTCTGGAACGTCCGCACAGACCGTCCCATCCGACCCTTTTACGAGGAACTCAAACGCCGCCGCATCCTCGTCCGATACATGGACTATCCCGGCTGGGGCGACGGACTGAGGATCAGCGTCGGCACCGACGAGGAAATCGATCACTGTTTGGAAGAATTGAGGAAAATAGTTTAAGAGTGGGCAGTGGGCAGTGGACAGTAAAGTAACCACTGCCCACTGTCCACTGTCCACTGTCCACTGTCCACTGCCCACTGCCCACTGCCATGCCCCGCTCCGCTCGCATCGAACGCAAAACCGCCGAGACCGACATCCAACTCGAATTGGTGGTGGACGGTTCGGGCAAGTCGGAAATCTCGACCGGCGTGGGTTTCTTCGACCACATGCTTGCGCTCATGGCGAAACATGCGCTGATCGACTTGGAATTGAAGGCGGTGGGCGATCTGCACGTCGATCAGCATCACACCGTCGAAGACGCGGGCATCTGCCTGGGCCAGGCGGTGCGCGAGGCATTGGGCGACAAGGCTGGCATCCGCCGTTACGGGCACTTCGCACTGCCGATGGAGGAATCGCTCGTTACCGCGGCCATCGACCTCGGCGGCCGGGCGTACTTCGTCTTCCAGGTCGATTTCCCTACCGCGAAAATCGGCGACTTCGACAGCGAATTGGTCTTCGATTTCTGGCAGGCTTTTTCGGCCAACGCCCTGTGCAATTTGCACGTCGTGCTGCATTACGGGCGGAACGGCCATCACATTGCCGAAGGCATCTTCAAAGCCGTCGCCCGCGCGCTCCGCGGCGCGATGGAAATCGACCCGCGGCAAACCGGCGTGCCGAGCACGAAGGGCGTGCTGTAAACAGCCTCTCGGAAATAATCGTCCGCGCGGATCGATGATAAACGTTCACGGTTTCGCCGCTTCGTCCGACCGTTTTTGTTCGAGCAGCCACTCGTAGAGTTTCGGATCGTCGTAGGCTTCGGTCCAGGAGTCGTGGCCGGCGTCGGGATAGACGGTGAATTTCACGTTGCCGCCGTTTTTCTTCAAGGCTTCGACCATCTTCTCCGATTGCTCGATCCGCACGACCGGGTCTTTGCCGCCGTGGAAAACCCAAACGGGCAACTGGCCGAAGCGCCTGGTTTTTTCGGGATCGCCGCCGCCGCAGATGGGCACGATCGCGGCGAATCGCCTGGGCTGCTCGGCGGCCCAAGCCCAGGCGCCGAATCCGCCCATGCTCAGCCCGGTCAGATAGATGCGATTCCGATCGATCTTGTATTTTTCGACGAGATCGTCCAAGAGTTCCCGCAATTCGCGCGGGTCCCACCATTTGTCCTTGGGACATTGGGGGGAGACGACGAGGAAGGGGAATTTTCTGCCGGCGGCGATGAGTTTCGGCGGCCCATGCACTTTGACCCGATCGAGATGGTCGCCCCGTTCGCCCGCCCCGTGCAGGAAGATCATAAGCGGCCACGAATCCTGCTTGGCGTAGTCGTCGGGGAGGTAGATCAGGTATTTGATTTGGACCTTGACGACCTTCTCGAAGACGGCCTCCTGCTGCTTGCCGGCTTCCGCGGCCTTCAGCGAAGCGATGGAGGAGAAACTGCATAAGACGATAACGATTGCTGATCGCGCGCCTAAGAGCAATTTTTTCACGGCAATACTCCTTCAATTCGCGGGTAACAACGGTACGAATTTCTGCGGGAAGGCGGAAGAGCGATTCGATGCGATAGCTTCGGGGGAGTTAAGGTAAAATCGGCGGAGGCATCTTGGCGAACTGTCGGCCAGCCGGTAATCCGCGGCCCGGCGCAATCCATTATGTTGTATTGCGGCCAAGCCTTCAAGTGGCCGGAAGCCATTTCCAAGCGGCGACAATTCCAGTACGATGATTTTGACCGGACCGATCGCGGATTCAAGAAAGATCGGCACGGATGACTTGACCTCTCCCGGCGGTGTTGGTCATGCGGCGCTGCCTGCGGGGATTTTACCTACGATCGGCTTCGGGTAAGCGTTCGCGTCCCGGTCGGGGACTGGTCCATTTTTCGGCGGGAAAACGTATTTTGCGGACAAACGATAGGCCGAAAACATGGACCTGTCCCCTTCCCGCGGCGCGAGGGGGACAGTCCCATTTTCGCGGCGATTAAGCACTTTTAGAGCACCATCATCTTTTCCGCCGCGAAAATCGGGACAGTCCCCTGTGAACGGTTACGGCTCTGGCGGCAAACAAGCCTGGGAAGCAGGCGAACGCGAGCGGATAAGCTTACGCGACAAGTCGGGCCGAATCGACGCCTCTTAGCAGGAAAGGACTTCCCCACCATGTCGAGAAGAGAAATCAATTCCCTTGCAATCTACTTGGCCTTTCTCGCAAGTTTGGCCGCCTTCCGCGGAACTTGGGCCGACGAGGTTGCGAGCAAGGCGATCCTTAAGGCGGAACTCGGCAAGCCGCTGATGGATCTCAATTCGCACGGCGACGTATGGGATTCGAGCTGGGCCGACGACGGCCATCTCTACGTCAGTTCCGACGACACGCGGGGATTCATCGGTCCCGGCGATCCGAAAGGATTCAGCGATAAGCCGAGCAGGAATCTGCAGTTCCATATTCTCCAAGGCGATTCGCCCGACTCGTTGGTCGGTAAAACGATCAATCGCATGGACGAATACCACGGCTCGTCGAAGCGCGGCCCCGACGGCTGCATGTGGAAAGCCAACGGCAATACGTGCCTCGACGGAATTTTATACATGTTCGTCAGCCGGCACGGCCTGGATTTCGAGAAACGCCAATCCGCCGAGAAGTCGAGCCTCATCATGTCATCCGACAAAGGACTCACCTGGCGCCGCTCGGCCAAGGAAAATTACGACCGACCCATGTTCGTCAGCCCCCGGTTCGGCAGTCCGATGTTCGTCAAATACGGCCGGGACGGCCGGGCAGACGCGCATAATGCGGACAAATACGTCTATGCGCTCGCCAACAACGGTTTTTGGGAGAACGGCGACGACATGATTCTGGCGCGAGTTCTCAAGTCGCAAATCGCTCGGCTCGATGCAAAGGATTGGCAGTTTTTCACCGGCGGCGACGGAATGAGCGATGCGAACTGGTCGCCCGACATGCAGCAGGCGAAACCGGTGCTCGTTAATCCCGGCAAGTGCGGCATGGCCGGCGCGCAATACATCGCGCCGCTGAAAAGATACCTCATGATTCAATGGTATTACACCACCGGATCGGGCCACAAAGCGCCGAAAGACACCACCTGGATCTTTTACGAATCGCCTGCACCGTGGGGACCGTGGCGGGAGTTCGGCAGCCAACGCTTCGATCCGGAAGGCTATTACAATCCCTGCGTCGTTTCCAAGTTCATCAGTCCCGATGGGCGGAATCTCGCGATCTTCACGAACGGCAATTTTTTCACCGCCCGCGAACGAGGCGAAAAGTGCATCTATCGGCTGACGAAAATACCCTGTACGCTCACGCTCGCCGCTCCCTGAGAAGCCGCTGGGGAATGGTTGTAAAAACGAAATCCGCTTTTATTTTTCGCCCGCCGCTGCCCGATATTCTCCCCGAGTTGGCGGCGAAATCATCACCCCCTCCTTGGCACTAGGAAGGCGGCGTTTCGCGGCCACGAAAACCGATCCATTTTTTCCCAAAGTGAAATAAAAAAAACCTTCGCCCCACTCCTTGGCGTTGACAATCCGACCCAAATTCGAGTAAAGTTAAAATCCGTGAGTTCATGGCACGATGCCCCTCATGCGGCCCCTTGCCGCCGATGATATTATTGCTTGTCGTCATCCCGTCATTATTCCTCCTTATAAGGTTATCCATAATGTCTCGGATACCGCTTTCCGCCAATAAAAAGCCGGCGGTCGAATCGGCTTTTCAACTGGAATCGGGGCTCTTCAGCGTTGCGGCCGACGATCCTTCCTACGCCCTATTCGGCCCCCTGCATTACGAGCCGGGTTACGCCTATCCGCTTATTATTTGGCTGCACGGACCGGCGAACGACGAACGGCAACTCCGCCGGATCATGCCGCTCGTTAGCATGAGAAATTACGTAGCCGTCGCGCCGCGGGGTTTGTGCCAATTTGGGAAAGATGGGCCGGTTGGACTCGGTTGGCCGGAATCCGGCGATGATTTCGAGCAGGCCGAACAACGCATTTTCGATGCCCTGCAAAAGGCGTCGGAAAAGTTCCACGTCTCGCCGAGGAAGGTCTTTTTGGCGGGATTCGACCGGGGCGGCACGATGGCCTTCCGCGTCGCCCTCGGCCAGCCCCATCGCTTCGCCGGCGCCCTCTCGCTGGGCGGTCGATTTCCCAACGGTCGAAATCCCTTCCAAAACCTCGCCGCCGCCCGAAAGTTGCCCGTCTTTCTCGCCTCCGGCCGCGATAGCTCCGAATATCGAGCCGAGGAAGTCTGCGAAAATCTCCGCCTCATGCATACGGCGGGCATGTCGATCACGCTGCGGCAATATCCCTGCGGCCACGAACTCGCGCCGCAAATGCTGGCCGACGTCGATCGCTGGATTATCGAGCAGATCACCCAATCCTCTCAAGCCGCTCAACCGGTCGAAAACCAGTGGTCTTTCGAGAAGGATTGAGCGGCAAGTCGAGTGGGCCGCTAATCCGTATTATTCACAAAAGCGATTTGTAGAAGCGGCATCTTGCCGCTTTTGCCTAAAATGCGGCAGGATGCCGCATCTACAATGTTTATGAATAATCCCGGCTAATTTCCCCCGGCCGGTTCCGGCGCGGATTCTCCGGCATATTTCACGATCGCGGCAGCCAGCAGATAAAGCCCTTGCACTGCCAGACCGGCGATGACGTAGAACGCTCCCCCGCCGCTGCCGGAACCGTAGCTGTGCAGGCCCGAACCGAGCACGAAATTCACGCCGTACCAGGTCGTGATGACGGCGACGAAGGAGATCACGGCCCAAACCGCCATGCCGAAGTTGCCCATCCAGCCGATGTACCGTGCGTGCAGGATATTCAGGTAGAACAGCAGGGTGATCAAGGCCCAGACTTCTTTCGGGTCCCAGCCCCAAAAACGGCCCCAGGACAGATCGGCCCAGAGTCCGCCGAGAATCGTGCCCACGGTCAGCAGGAATACGCCGAAACGGATGATCGTCAGCATGAGTTTGCTCAGCGCGGCGGTAAAATCCTTCGCGTTGGGACCGAGCAGATGACTCGTGAGCGAGACGTTGGCCAAGATCCAGGCCACGGCGAACGCCGCGTAGCTTGCCATGATCGGCAAGACGTGAATGGTCAGCAAGAGATTGCTCCGCAGGACCGGCATCAGCGGCCGGATGCTGGGATCGCAGATTGAGGGGCTGGCGTCGGCCAAAATCAGCACGAGCGCGGAGAGAATCGACGCCGCGAGCAGGAGGTATCGTTTCCGATAGATCAACTCGTAGATCGCTCCGATGACCGCGATCCCCACTCCCACGCACAACACCGACTCGTACATATTCGTGAAGGGCGCACGATGGCCGATCATACTGCGCATGGTAAAGCCGGCGAACATGGCGCCGATGCCCGCAAAATAAACGGCCAAGGAAAGAACGTAGAACGGCGTCCAATTCGCAACTTTACTCGCGGCGACGCAGATCGCGGCGATCGACATCAGCACCCACGCGATGGTGAAGGGCGTCCAATGGTTGTAGGCGACTTCCAGATCGATGATTTCCGGCGTGGGATAAGATAATTTTACTTCGGACTCCGCGGCCTTGCTTTCGTCTTTCGGCGGCTGGGATTTGGAGGATCCGAATTCCGCGCCGAGCGACTCGACGGCGTCGAGGAAGGCGGCGGAGGCCGCTTGAAATGCTTGCGCGTCGTCGGCCCGGTAAGCCGACCTGGCTTTCTGGAAAAGCTCCTTGATTTTGCGCAGTTTTCCCCCGGGATCGGTCTTGTCGTCGTACTCGGTTTGCAGAATAGCGGAGAGCGGCGCCCATTCTTGATGCGGCGAGTTGGGCACCGGGAGGATTTCCAAGCGCCGACCCATGCGGTGGAGCATGAAGGCCCAATAGCGTTCGGCTAACTCCTGCCCTTTCTTTTCGAGCGCCGAGAAATTCTTGCGGTCGGTTCGGCTGAGTTTTTCCGCCCATTCGAGAAACGGCGTGGTTTTTTGGGTTTCCGGATCGCGATAGTTCGCGTCTTTCAATTCCTTGGGCGAAACATGCTTTTTTCCTTCGATGCCCAAGGCGGTTCGGAGTTCCTTCGACTCGACCGCGAGCAGCGGCGCACGGTCCCACTTGTCGGGCTTGTGCTCGAGGTCGTACGCCGCGAAGAGGTCCAGATCGGCATGGTGGGGCGCCGCCGCCGGTTGATCCCAGCCTTGCCAGTCGAAGAGCATGGCGAGATACAGCGCGACGGCATCCATTTTCCGACCGGACTCCGGATCGGAAAAACTCGTGCCGCCGGTCATCATCCGCACGCTCTCCAGCGCCAACGTATCGAACGGCTTTTGCCGCCCACCGTCCTGAACGGGCAAATAGCGCCACGGTTTCCAATCTAAGTTCGCCCCCGCTGGAGTACCGGCCATCGCCGAGGAAGTCCCCAAGAGCAATAAGCACAATGCCAGAAGCGGTTTTTGCACGGAGTTAAGGGATTGGAAATTGGAGATTTGAGATTGGAGATTGGTTTTTTCCCTCTCCCCTCTCCCCTCTCCCCTCTCCCCTCTCCACTTCGCCAACCTCTTGTAGAAGCGGAAATTCGTCAGGTAGCGCAGGATCATGCCGACGCAGATCATCAGGCTGCCGAGGTATTTGAGGAACCGGCCCGGATCGTAGCTCACGCTCAGCGTGGAAACTTTTCGGCCGTCGGGGAGTTCGTCGCAACCGGACTGATAGAAGGTGAATTTGCCGTAAGTCAACGGCCGATTCATCGAGATTTCCTCTTCGCGGTCGATGCCGGGGGCCTCGTCGATCACTTGGACCGTGCTGATGTACGCCGCGTCGCCCATCCGGCCGGGATTCATCTCGCGGGTGAATTTCGACAATTTCAGCGAGAATTGCAGCGGGTGATCCTCTACGGCGAATTGGATGCCCAACTTTCCTTTCGGCGTGGAGAAGATATGGAAACTGTATTTCGGATCGTCGCGCACGAGCCAGACCGATTGCTTGACGCCGTCGGTTTCCACTTCCACCTGGGCCGCGGGATGGGGCGGCTTCTTCTCCGCCGCGGCCGCCTCGAGCGGCTGCGGCTCGACCTTGTGGACGGCGAAGGGCAGGTATTCGAGAATCTTCAGGCGAAGCGTTCCCGCAAGCTCGATCGAACTCCCTTCCTTGACTTCCCCCCGCGAAACGCACTTGCCGTCGAGGACCGTGCGGCAATGCAGCTTGCCGTCGGGCGTGCGCAGAAAATCGACTCCGTCGGCCGCGGACGCGGCGGGTTGATGATACCAAAACTTCACCGGACAATCGCCGCCGTGCATGGCGGCCAGACTCATCATCGGCATCCGCGCGAAGGCCAGATCGCGCAGCGGTTCCTTCGCGTCGGGGAGGTGGATTTTCAAATCCAAGAGCGCGTTCTTCGGCTCGTCCCCCCGCGACTCGAATTTGCCCGAACCGACGGGTTTGGCGTTGGCGTAATAATCGGTGATTTCCACTTCGATCTTGCTGCCTTCCAGCGCGATCTTTTTGCCGAGATTCTTGCTCACGGGAATCCGCTGTGTGCGGCCGTCGTAATGCACGGAAAGTACGCCTTTTTCATCTTCCTCTTTGCTCGGGGGATTTAGAAACTCCGCGCGCATCGAATCGACGGGCGCGTTGAGGAGTTGCAGCGTGGGAATGCCCTGGCCGCCCAGCGGCTCGCCGGCCAGCCAACTTTCGAGCATCATCTTTCCCCCGGCATGTTCGATTCCGAAGCGAATCGCCGGCTCGCCTTGCTTCTCCTCGGCGGAAACCCAACTCTCTTGGGTGCGGGAGTTTAGATAATACTTGAGCACCTTGAGCTTCACGCCCTGCAATTCCGCGGGCCATTCGAGGGTTTTGCCCTCGGGCCAATCGACCGGCCCCGGTTGGAAGGAGAACACGGCCGGAGGCGGCGGCTTTCCGCCCGGTTTGCCTTCCCGCATCACGGTGAATTTTTCCTGATTCGCCAGCCGGATGCTCTCGGCCGTTTCGCCTTCCGCGAAAGACAGATTCCCGTCGATGCCGCGCGAATAGGTTTGATACGCCCCCAGCAAAAGCACCAACACGCCGCCATGCGCGAGGAAAAAGCCAAGAAGTTTGTTCCACAAGGTCGCGGCGAGAAGTGCCGCCGCCACACAGGCGGAGGCCGTAATAAACCAGTAACGATCGTAGTATGCCCCGACCCCAGAGCCGAGGATTTCGCCGTTTTGGGCGGCCAAGAACAAAGCCGCCGTCGAAAGTATCAAGGCGGTCGCGCCCCCGAGATTTCGGGGAATGCGAACGAGAACCGCCGCAAGTATGTTGACGCTCAATAAACCCAGCAGCACGATAAACCGCGTACTCTTATAGACATACCAGTTGGCGAAATCCATCCCCTTGGCGGCTTCGAGCAAGGTGGCGCAAATCAAGACCACCGCCAGAATGCCGATCAACGCCACCCCAATCTTCGCCGAGGCAACCGAGAGCATCAGAGCCGCTCCCGAAATCGGCTTGGTTGCGAGCGGCAATTCGTTCTTTTCCTGGGGGTTCATCGTGGCTCCATAAGTCCTTATGCGTGATAAGTCATTTTCGCCTCGTTGCGAGGAGACAATCCAAATACTCGTGCTTTTCTGATGATTCCGCTAATAAGAAGGCACGGCTTGTCGAAATAGCCTCTAAATGCGGCATTTTTACCAAAAAGGTTTGTGATAAGTGTATCCGATCCGCTTGGTTGCAACAACTCGAGAAATTTGCTTAGGGTAACTCGATTCTTTCTTCCTGACTTTTCCATAATCACTGCGCGACGCTTTCGACGCACGTTATCCAGAATGACAGAAAGCGCCGACGGATTATGCATCAACCACGATTAAAATCAATCAGAGCAGCAGAATATAAGATTCTCTATTCATTTTCTTTAATATTTCAAGTAAAAAAGGCGAAAATACCCAACGAAGCCCTACATCCGACAGAAGCAATACATTCTGATTATGCAACAAATCGCATCCTTCCCCAACATTTGGAAGGATGGGAGAGATTCTTCCGAACTGGACATTGAATTAGCCCGCATTATTCATAAAAGCGATTGTAGAAGCGGCATCTTGCCGCTTTTGCCTAAAATGCGGCAGGATGCCGCATCTACGATGTTTATGAATAATCCCGGTTAGGGCTGTATAAAACTGAATTAACTCCCATTTGCGATATCCCCTGCACGCTGTAACAAGGAGGTTCCACGTGCGTTCCTTCCTCTTTGGAAATAGTCAGTATCGGGCGTCTGTCCATTGGGTGGTCTTGGCAGGACTTCTCGCATTCGGATTCGCCTCGTGCAAAACACAAAATCAGCCCACGCAGCGGACGGAGCGGTCAACCGAACCGAATTTGGACCCCGGTTGGCCCAAGGGGAATGCTTTTTTCCAGCAGGTCTCCTATCAGGCGGTCCGATCTACGCTGCCGGTGGTTCCCGACGCGGAATTCATCAACGACGACGAAATCTGCGCATCTTGCCACGATGCCTATTCCAAGGCGTTCGCGAATAACGTCCATCGAAACGGCAAATGCGAATCGTGCCACGGACCGGCCAGCCGCCACGTCGAGGCCCGCGGCAAGGAACCGGGATTGATTTTCAGTTTCAAAAATTCCGATCCGCTGGTGCGCGCGGAAGCCTGCTTGAAGTGCCACGAGCAGAATGCCTGCACGCCGGGCGCGCTGTGGCGGACTTCGGCCCATGCGAACAAGCGCGTAACCTGCACCGATTGCCACCGCGCGCATTACGACGTGCCGCCCGGCACGCCCGCCACGAGCGAACCGTCGGAGGCCGCGATCCAGCGCCTGAAGAATAAGCCGCAAGTCGCCTTGACGGGATATCAAAATGCCGAGCCGGGCGCTGCGCCGGGCGCGGCCGTCGCCGATGGGCAATTGCCTTCGCTTCGCGGCACCTCGCATAACTTGGGCGCGGTGTCGCCGGGCGTTTGCTACAAGTGCCACGGCGACATGCAGGAACTGCAGATGGTCGCCGGCCCGCATCAGATTTGCGGCCCCAACGGCTTCAACTGCACCACGTGCCACGATCCGCACGGCCAGATCAAAGAGGAGAGCCGGAAGGATCTCTGCCTGAGTTGCCATGCGGGCGCTCCCACGATGGCGTGGCATTCCTCGACGCACAACATCAACGGCGTCGCCTGCACCGACTGCCACAATCCGCATCCGCGAACGTGCGTGCCGCAGGTGGTCAACATTACGCACGCGAACGTTACGCGCCCGAATCGTCTGGCGATGAGCGTGCAGCAGCCGCAGACCTGCTACAAGTGTCATCCGAAAATCTACGGTCTGAACGCGCTGCCTTCGCACCATCCCATCCGGGAGGGGAAGATGGTTTGCTCCGATTGCCACGACGCCCACGGCCAGATGACGGGCAACCTCAAGGAGGCGTCGATCAATCTGCTGTGCTACAAATGCCACGCGGAAAAGCAGGGACCGTTCGCCATCGAACACCCGCCGGTGCGCGAGAACTGCGCGATTTGCCACGAGCCGCACGGCACCGTGGCCAACAATTTGCTAAGGCAGCCGACGACGTTCCTCTGCCTGCGCTGCCATCCCGGGCACAACGGGACGCACGATCACGGCAGCGCGCCCTTGCTGGTCGCCAGCGATCCCACGATCCGCGCGCCGCTGTACACCAATTGCACCCAGTGCCACCAGCAAGTCCACGGCAGCGATCGGTTCTCGCAGCGCGGGGACGGATTGTTCACGCGATAATAACGGGAATTCAACCTACACTTAAACCATATTTGCTGAAATGTCACAGGGGGAACTTATGACACTGCGGCAACCGCTCTATGCAGCATTATTTTTGGCGATCGCGCTCCCCGCTTGGGGATTCGCCGCCGACGGCCAGGATGCGCAACCCGCCGAGCAAGGAACGCCGTCCGCCGAGCAGGCCGGCGAAGCGCATCTCTTCGGAGACATCGTCTCCCGGACGGACGGAAATCCGACGCTCTTGAGCCGGCCCACCCGCTATTCGCAGTGGGACACCCGGTTCGGTTGGTGGGGGATTTGGACGCGCGGATCGCAAGCCATGACCGGCGAGTACCAGGACATGCGTTCCTCGCCGTTCTTCGATGTAGATGGATTCTCGAGCGACGGCAACAGGACCGTCGGCGTCACCGTAACCGGAACGGATAACGAATCGACGCACGGGAATCTGTATTATTACAAGAACGGCCTGACGGCCAAGATCGACTACGAACGCTTTCCCCATCAACTCAACCACGATCCGTTGAGCAACCTCGTCGATGTTTCGGATCCCAGCGTTCAAGGCTCGCAAGTCGCGCCGAAATTCGTCAAGCAAGACCTCAACGTCGGCCAGAACTACGTGCTGCGGGTGCAGGAAATCGACGCCTCGTTCAAGAAGAATTTGACCGACGACTTGAAAATCCGCTTGGACGTTTGGGGCATCAAGAAGGACGGCACGCGGCAAGTCAACGCCGTCGCCAAGTGCTACAGCCAGACGGCCACCACCCCGCCCCCGATTCCGGGACATCCCCCGCTTACGCTCGTCGGCGGCCGGCGCTGCCACTTGCTCAGTCAAGCGCAGCAGGTCGATTGGATCAATACGGAGGTCAAGCCCGTGGTCGAGTGGCGGTTGGGCGATGCCATCAATATCGAATACTCCCGGCCGATGCGCAACTTTTCGCAAAACGACGACGTTACGCCGCGGTACTATAGCGCGGTCGGAAATCTTACGTACAACGCCACGCTTGCCCCCAGCGCGTTCCCGTACAGCGTGGTGGACGAGAACTATACGCAGATGGATCAGCTTAAGATCGGCTGCGATATCACCGAGGACACGCGGGCCTACAGCTATCTGATGGTGGGCGAGACCGTCAACACCACCAACCGCATGGAGCGCTATTTCAACAATGTTGACGTGCGCGTTACCAACACCTCGATCCAAAACGTGAGCATCACCGGCTACGGCACGGTCTTTAACGAAGACGAGTCGATGCCGAGCAATACGTTCATCACGAGCATCAACCAGGCTTCGCTCACCACGGCGCCGAACAATTCCAGGCCAACCCTCGCCAATATCAACGCCTTCCTCATCCATCCCGCCAACTATCAACGGGCCACGGGCGGCTTGAAAGGCGTTTGGCGGCCCTGGGGCGGCGGATATAGCCGCAATGGCGTGGCGATCGTCGGCGGCTACGAGTACTGCAATCTGGCTCGCGAATATTCGGTCTTCCCGTTGTACACCGGCGGCTCCTCGACCGTGCCCACGGGCTATATCGACGAATCGAAGACCGTTACCCACAGCTTCCAGATCGGCCCGGATTGGCGGATTTCGGAACGTTGCGACACGTTCCTGCGCTACAAGTACCAGAACGCGGACCAGCCGCTGGTCGGCGTCCATCCCTTCAGCGGCGCCGTCAACACGCTGTTGCCGGAAAAGGACAACCTGGTGGAAGTCGGCTTCAACTGGGTGCCTTCCGACTGGCTGGTATTCAACGCCACGCTGGGCTATGAAAACGGCGAGCATCATCAAGCCTACGGCCCCAACCAGTTCCAAAAAATCAATTACAGCGAGGAAAACTACCCGATTTCGTTTAATCTCTGGTACGCCGCCACCGATCGATTCTCGCTCTCGGCGGGATACGCCATTTTCTCGAACTTCATCGACCAGGACATTTCCACGGCCGACCAGTTGAGATACCCCGGACAAGCAAATTCCGCCGCGCCGGTTACCGGGCGTTGGAACTACGGCGGGCGAGCGCAGGTGATTACCCTCGGCTCGCAATACACCGCCACCAATTGTTTGATCTTCACCGGCCAGATCGAATGGGTGCGGGGGAACGACGCCGTTTCCGGCTCGTCGATGACCTTCCCGGGCAACGTCGTGGTAACCGACTTGGGAACCTATTCCGCGGTGGTCAACGAAACCACACGGCTCACCGTGGGCATGGATTGGAAAATCACGCCCCGAATCGTCAACTACTACCGCTACGAGTTGTACGACTTCAACGACATTTCCCCCGGCTACCAAACCGGCACGGCCCAGGGAATCCTCGGCGGGCTGTCGGCCTATTTCTAAAGAATGCTCGATTCCGCGATCAGAGCGGGGATCGGAAATTACGAGCCGAGAGCAGTATTTGCCTCGGCTCGCTCGTTTTCAGGTCATTTCCATTCCTTCGCGGGGGGGATTAATTCGACTTTCGGCTCCTCGGCTTTCACTTCCCGACAGGCGGCGGTAATGCGCTCGAGCAACTTGATTTGAAGTTTGGCCGCGAAATGGATATTGTGGATGTCGTTGCCGACGCGCAGGAAGGCCAGATCGTGCTGGATGGCGTCTAGTTCTTTAGCGAGTGCATCGGCGCGTGCGGGAGGAAGCTCGGCCGCGGGGAGCGCTTTGCGGGCCCGCGCGAGGCCGTCTTCGAGCACGGGAAGCGCGGCTCGCAGTTGGCCATGGAACGCCTGGAGCCGTTCGACTTCCGACGCTTCGTGGCACATCGAGCAGACTTCCGCCGATGCTTTGAATAGCTCGCTTCCCGACGTCGAAACTTCCTTCACGCGATGACAGGTCGGGCATCCCACGCGGGCGGCCCACATGCTCCCCGCATGTTCGGCGATCGTTTTGTCGCCCACGCCCTCGAACATCTTGATCTGCTCGCGGTGGTGGTTGGGATGGCAGCTTTTGCAGTCGCCGGCCATGTGGTCGAGTTTCTGCTTGTCCAGCGAATGTTCGATGCGGAGGTGGCAATTCAAGCAATCGATTTTGTGTTCGCTGACGTGCTTGTCGTGAATGAATTCGAAGTCCTTGATCTTGGCGAGGTCGCTTTCGCGGTTGTGGCAAACCTGGCACCGTTCCTGGGGCACTTCGCCCTTGCCGCGGATCACATCGACGTGGCAGTTGCGGCAGTCCACGCCCTTGCGGTAAGCCAGTTCGTGGGTGAACTTCACGCCGCCGCCGAGATCGTACTGTTTGTCGGGGATTTGGTGGCAGTGGGTGCAAGCGCCCAAGCCTTCGTTGAAGCTCTGATTCTTGAAATGGCAGAGAAAACACGTAGTTTCGGTCACCGCGATATGTTCGCCCTGCACGATCTGGCTGTGGCAACTGGTGCAGCGAAGGCGTATTCCAAGGGTGATTTGCTCATGCTCCTTCGCGGGATCGTCGTCCAGGCGGTAATGCCGATTATGATCGAAATGGACAACGGTTTTCTTCTCGGCGTTTTTTCCTTGGGCGTGGAAATCGACGCGGCCCGACAGGAGCCGGGTTTCGTGGCAACCCGCGCGAAGGCAGCTTGCGTCGGGGATTTCGGCGGCGGGGCGCGGGCCGGCGCTGGCCGTGACGTATTTGGCGAGTTGGACCAATCCCAGCATTTTACCGCGGAGTTTACCGCCTACGCCGGGCGTGAAATGGCATTCGATGCAAGACACGTCCTTGTGCGACGAGGCCGCCCAGGAGGCGTAATACGGCTCCATGATGTGGCAGCTTCGGCAGAACTCCGAGCGGGAAGTGTACCAGCCGGCCGCCGCCACCAGCACGAGGAGGAAGAGGAAGAATGCGCCGAGAAAAGAGCCGACGCGGATCGCGATCCTGCGAAACTTGCTCCATTTCGAGGAAGGGGGAGGAGGCGTTTTCGACGCGGAACCCTTCGCGGAATCGTCGGAATCGGCCGTCGGCTGCGGAGCGGAATCTTGGTTCATCGAATTTTCCAACCTCCTTTGCGTAGGATAGGTTGCCGACATGTCGCGACGGATTGGAAACCTGTCCTACGAAGGTAATATTATCCCAGGCTGGCGAGGATCATGGCCACCAGCAGAAATAGTCCCACCGCGAGCGCGAAATATCCTTCGGCCTTGTCGAGCCAGAGTTGACCTCTTTCGGGCACGGTCGTGCGCCGTTTATCCAATTCGCCTTCGCGCCGCAGGCGTTCGAAGTATTCCGGGCGCTCGTGGAGGAACTCTTCCTCGCTGACCAAGCCGGTGAGGATCGACATGTCGGCGGGGAATTTTTCCGGCCGCAGGAACGAATGATAAAAATGAATGGCGAAGACGAAGCCCGTGGCCAGCAGCGCTTGGGTCGAATGGATGACTTTGGCGAAATTCAGCACGCCTCCCGGTAGCACGGTGCAGAAGAAATTGGGGAACCACAAGATCAAGCCCGTCGCGCCGATGATGACGATGTCCGCGCACGCGCCCCAGAAATCGAATTTTTCCCAATAGGCCCAGCGTTCGTAGGTCGGCTTGGGACCGAGGCCCACGAACCAGCGGACCATGTGAAAGAAATCCTTGAAATCGCGCCAGTTGGGGATCGGCGAATCGGGATTGAAAATCGAATACGTGCGCGTTTTCCCGTTGCGGCGGTGGGCGAAGTACTGCCGAATCAGGCGCACGACGTAGGCAAACAGGCAGCCGAAAGTCGCCAGGGCGCAAATGCGATGCAGAAAACTCGTCGATTCGAAGCCGCCGAGGTAATGGATCAATCCTCTTGCCCAGGCGGTTTCGTGATACTTGAGCGGCATGCCGGTCAGCGCTAAGCCCAGAAAGGCCAGCAGCAAAACGGTATGCGCGCGCTGGTGGTACTGCACGAACCGCACGTAGGCCGTTGCGCCGGGCACGAGCGCCCGCGGCCGGCCGCGCTTCATCACGTCCACCAACTCGCGCACGAACCAGAGTACGCTGTGCAAGCCGAAGAAGCCGAAGGTCGAAATCAAGAGCGTCAACAATAAGAGATAAACGCCGTGCAATAGGGGATTGGTCCGGGCGTTGGTGTAATCGGCATGGGGATCGAATTTCGTGAAATTCGGGTTGGCGTTCGGATGGCATTTGGCGCAAGTCGCCACGCGATTTTTTGGGGAAAGATGCGAATTGGGATCGTCGATGGGCAGGATTTCGTGGCCGCCGTGGCAGTCGGGGCAGCCCGCGGCGGGGACGTATCCCAATTGCGTCAGTTCGCCGTGGATGCTGAGCCGGTAGGTGCTGGAAAGATCGACGTGGCAATTGCCGCAGAAATTCGGCAGCCCCATGCGGAAGGCCGACGATTCGGGAAAGGCGGTTTCGTGCCCCAGGTGGCAGTCGGTGCAAGTCGGTCGGCGATTGATTTTGCCGCCCGGCGCGGTTCTCTTGGACGGCTCGCCGACGCCCTTGCCCCGGCCGTGAACGCTCATTTCCAGACGTTCGGGGATGAAACGGTGGCATTTGCCGCAGGTGGCCGCCACGTTGGCGGGGGAAAGCGTGGAGCGGTTGTCCGTCGAGCGATACACGCCGTGAGATCCGTGGCAGCTTGAGCAGACCGCCGTGATCGACAAGCCCGACTTGTAGAGGCCGAATCCATGCACGTTCTTAGTGTAAGTATCCAGGTCTTTGGCATGGCATTCGCCGCAGATTTTGACCTGATTGTCGAGATAGACGGGCGATTGTTTGTCGGCGGCGGGGAGTATTTGATGGGCGTTTTTCCCGTGGCACGTCCCGCAATCGAGCATGGTGCCTTCACCCTTGTCGTTTTTTGGACCCGCCTTGGAATGGACCCCCTTGAACAACTCGAGCGATTGCTCCTTGTGACACTCGCCGCAAACCTTTTTCATGTCGGCCGGGGAGCGGCGGTTTTCGTGCGCGCCGTCTTTATCTTCGGCGCCGGCGTTGCCGCCGTGGCAATCGTGGCAGTTCACGCCCTTCGTAAAGTGGACGTCCTTTTCGAGAATTTTCAGATCGATGAACAGTTTCCGTTGGTCGCCTTCCCACTGGTCGGACTCGCCGTGGCAAGTGATGCATACGATTTTATCCGGCGGAAGCTGGGAGCCTTTGGGGGATTGGGCATAAAGGCTCCCGCCGATTATCAAGTGCATGAGCAGTGCCGGCGCGATTTTAGGCACGGAATTCATCTTTTTCGATTCCCGAAAGTGCTGGAAAATGGGAACGGTGAAAAAAGCGCGGCATGCGATTCGTTCGGAAAAGGTCCTCGGTGTGTGAAGAGACGCGGCAGGAAAATTCCCGTCCCCGAAACGAGGCGGTCGATTCGATGGGCGCTGCATGGCATCTCCCGTTCCCGCGCCGGCGGTGCGGGAACGAGGAGCATTCGCGGTTATTTCTTGTAATCCGGATGGGTTTTCTTGCCGTTCTCCGAGGTATGGCATTTTTTGCAGAGATCGGCGGTCGAGCTGCTCGGCTCGCCTTTCTCGTTCTTGAATTCCTCGAATTTCTCGTGCAAGTTTTTGCCTTTGTACATCCCTTTGGCTTCGATGGCGACGCCGGGGAGCTTGATCCGCGTCATCGATTGCTTGCGAAGCTCGTCATCCTTTTTCCATGCTTCCGATTGGACTTCTTTCGTCCAGTAGGACTTGTCCTTTTCCTTTTTCGCCATCGCCTCGCCGATTTTCACGTGTTCGCTGCCGGGGCCGTGACATGCTTCGCAGGAGACGGAGGCCAGTTTCGGAGTGGCCGCGGCGCTCTTAAAACCGGTGGCTTCGCCGAATCCCGTCACATGGCAAGCCAAGCAGCTTTTGTCTTCCTTGTAGGCGGCCGGAAGATCGTCGAAAGCTTTCGCGTGCTTCATTTTCTTCCAACTCAGGTTTTCTTTAAGGTGGCACGACGCGCATTTCGTGGTGCCCACGTAGGTTTTGGCTTTCGCATCCTTGGGCGGATCGGCGAGGGGGGCCGCCGAAGCGTTTTTCGGGAAGGCCAAGCCTGCCGTAAGAAACAGTGAAAGCGAGAGCGCTCCCAGCGCCGCAACCATCGTGGGAAAAAGATTCTTTCGCATGACTATTTCCTTTGGTTGGAGGAAAATCGATCGTGGTTTTTTCGAAAAAAACCGAGATGAAAGGGCGCGTTACCGGCCAGTTCGGGATAGTGTAACTGATAAATCCGGGCGGGTCAATCAGATGCGATAGCGCCGGGGAGCGTTTTCTTTCATGGAATCGTGTTGAAAGGAGCGCGGTTTGAAAACGGCCATTCGAATCAATGCCAATAAAAGATGACAGATTACAGGGTCAATACCACGTTCGATGATTGCAGGTTCCCTGCGAGATTTAAGACAGCATAATGTGCGAGAAACCGCCTTTGGCAAGATTATTTCCGTCCTCTTTGGCGGAATGCCGCGTATCAGTTCCCCCCCCCCGCAAGGCAGGGTGCATTTCAGCTTTTGCAAGTTTCGGCCGATAGTTTGGGAAGTTTGGGTCGGCGAATGAACGCACATCCGGGACGACAGTGGAGGTACTTGCTCAGACGGTCGTCATCGCTCAGCGCGGCGGC
>JADLEL010000015.1 GCA_020846145.1 Pirellulales bacterium
AAAACATGGACCTGTCCCCTTCCCGCGGCGCGAGGGGGACAGTCCCATTTTCGCGGCGATTAAGCACTTTTAGAGCACCATCATCTTTTGCGCCGCGAAAATCGGGACAGTCCCCTGTGAACGGTTAGCGGTTTTTACTTCCAGACTCGCTCGCCTTGCGGTTGCTGCGCCACGTCGATGCGCTGCAAGAGATCGAGGCTCGGTTGATGCCGGGGCTGCAACGCGAGGGCTTGCGCGGCGGTGGCGGCGGCTTCGCGGGAACGGCCGGCGAGATGCTCGGCTTCGGCCAGGCGGCAGAGAAGATCGGAGTTGGGATTTCCGCGTTCGACGGCAAGCTTCATCTTCTCGACCGCCTCCTCGTGGCGGCCCAACGCCTGGTAGGCCGCGCCGGTCAAGTAGAGCACGTTTTGCGGCTCCTCGCCGGGCTGGTAGTTTTCGGCCAGCGTTTGCAGGCTTTGCAATGCCCTGTCGGGCTGGTTGAGTTCGCGATAGAGTTCGGCCACTTCGAGCATGGTTTTGCGGTCTTGCGGATCGAGCCCCAAGGCGTGCAGATACGCGGCCAACGCCTGCTGCGGTTGGCCCGCGGCCTTCAATACGCCGCCGTGGATCGCCCAGGACGGGGCCGATTTCGGATCGAGATCGAGCGCCTGCCGCGCGCATTCGGCGGCCTGCTCCCTTCTGTCGGCGGCCAAATACATTTCGGCCAAGCGAACTCGAAAGGCGGCGTCGTCCTTGGCGATTTTCACGCCCAGTTCCATCTGCGCGATGGCTTCCTTCCGCGCGCCGCGCTGCCAGAGCGTTTCGGCGTAATTCCGCCGAGCTTCGATATCGGTCGGACAAGCGTGGACCGCCTTGGCCAACAACGCTTCGGCTTGGGGCTGTTGCCCCTGTTCCATCGCGGCCACCCCCTGGCGGGAGAGTTTGCGGCTATCGACCAACGATTGCGAGATCGGCGCATCCCAGCCCGGAAAACGGCAACCCGCATGCAAAACGAGCAGAACGACCACAATCGGGCTGAAAAGGCCGAATCGCATGAGAAGATGAGTTAAATGACGAAACCGGGATATTTACGGATAAGTTCAGCCGGGGATAATTGCGCACTATCCCCCCATTTACCGATTCAAGGGGGCACAGTACCAAAAGATCAACATTACCGCTATGCCGGATTTTTCATAAAAAATCGTAGATGCGGCATCCTGCCGCATTTTAGGCAAAAGCGGCAAGATGCCGCTTCTACAAATCGCTTTTATGAATAATGCGGGCTATGGCAATTTGGTATAATTGTGGGGAAGGAAACTCTCTTCCATGACTCGTCAAATAACTCTACCTCCGCAAGAAACTTTGCCTTCCGATGCCCCACAGCCCGCCGGTTGGTGGCACGACGCGGAGGACGGCGCGCGGATCGTTTGCGATCTCTGCCCGCGGGGGTGCGTTTTGCGACCGGGCGATCGGGGATTTTGCTTCGTCCGCGCGAATCTCGACGGCCGGATGATCTCGACCACTTACGGGCGGAGCACCGGCTTTTGCGTCGATCCGATCGAGAAGAAGCCGCTGCATCAATTTTATCCCGGCACGGCGGTGCTCTCGTTCGGCACGCCGGGCTGCAATTTGGGATGCAATTTCTGCCAGAACTGGTCCACGACCCGCTCGCGCAACCTCGAAGCGGCTTGCGAACGGGCTTCGCCCGGCAAAATCGCCGCCACGGCCAAGCAGTTCGGCTGCCGCAGCGTGGCCTTCACCTACAACGATCCGATCATCTGGGCGGAATACGCCATCGATACCGCCAAGGCCTGCCGCGCGCTCGGCGTGAAGACGGTGGCCGTTACGTCGGGTTATATCTCCGCTCTCGCGCGGCCGGCCTTCTACGAGCAAATCGACGCGGCCAACGTCGATCTGAAAGGTTTTAGCGACGATTTCTACCGGCAATATTGCGGCGGACGGCTGCAACCGGTGTTGGATACGCTCCGCTGGCTCGCCAAAGAGAGCCGCGCGTGGCTGGAGATCACCAATCTTCTCATCCCGCAAGCGAACGATTCGCCGCGCGAAATCGAAGCGATGTGCCGCTGGATCGCCGCCGAACTGGGGCCGGACGTGCCGCTGCATTTTTCGGCGTTTCATCCCGATTTCAAACTGACCGACCGCGGGCCGACGCCGACCTCCACGTTGCGCTTCGCCGCCGACCTTGCCCGCGATGCCGGCCTGCGGTACGTTTATACCGGCAACGTGATCGACCGCGAGCATGAGCATACGTATTGCCCCGGTTGCAAGCGGAGGGTTATCGAGCGCGAAGGCTACGAGTTGGGCGAATTTCGGATCGCCGCGGGCCGCTGCGATTTTTGCAATACGCCCATCGCCGGACGTTTCGACGCCGAACCGGGCCGTTGGGGCTCGCGGCGGATGCCGATTCGAATCGATGCGTCATAAGGAACATCTCTCATGCAAATATCCCGCGAAAAACCCGCACTGACGGCGGACGATGAACGGCGGATATTCCTCGCGGCCGCCGAACGAGTGTCGGCGGCGGTGATGGAAATGCCTTCCCCATCTCCCGACAAAACCATCTCCGATCTCGCCGATACGCCGCTGTACGGCATCTTCGTGAGCCTCAAGCACGGCGGCCGATTGCGCTCCTGCTGCGGATACCTGAATCCCGTCGCCACCTTGGGCGAAGCCTTGATTCATGCCGCCGACCGCGCGGCGAAGGACGACCCGCGCTTTCCGCCGATCGCGGCCGAGGAACTCGAATATCTCAAGATGGAGGTCTGGATTCTCTGGGGGAAGGAGGAAATCGCCGCGCGGGGCGAGGACCGCGCGCGGGAAGTGATCGTCGGCAAGCACGGCCTGCAAATCGCGCAGGGACTTTACGGCGGCTTGCTGCTGCCCGGCGTGGCAACGGAACACGGTTTCGACGCCCGTACGTTTTTGAGCCAAACCTGCCTCAAGGCCGGATTGCCGCCCGACGCCTGGCTGCGGGACGACGCGAGCGTTTTTCGCTTTGAAGGCTATGCGATTCGCGGGGATTTTCCCTGGGA
Source organism: Pirellulales bacterium (assembly GCA_020846145.1). GTDB lineage: Bacteria > Planctomycetota > Planctomycetia > Pirellulales > Thermoguttaceae > JADLEL01. The sequence continues at coordinate 3,033 of JADLEL010000015.1, forward strand.
CAAAAACGAAATCCGCTTTCCCAGCCAGGCCGGCTCGTTCTATCCCGGCAGCGCGGGCGAACTCGATCGCGCGCTCGGGCGGTTGTTCGACGATCCGCGATTTCGCCCTCCGAACGGCGCGCCCCAGCGGCAATCCTACGCGGCGGCGATGGTCCCGCACGCGGGCTGGGTCTATTCCGGGCATCTGGCCGCGGCCGTGCTCGAGCGGGTGGAATTTCCCGAACGTGTCGTCGTGCTCTGCCCCAAGCATTATCCCGGCGGAGCGGGCTGGGCCGTCGCGCCGCACCGCCGCTGGCGCTTTCCCGGCGGAGAAGTCTCGTCCGATCCCGAACTGGCCGCGCGCCTGGCCGACGGCGTGCAAGGTTTGCAATTGGACGCCGAAGCGCACCGGCAGGAACACGCCATCGAGGTGCAAATACCGCTTTTGGCGCGGCTCGCGCCGCAGGCCCGCGTGGTGGGGATTAGCGTGGGACAAGGCGCGCTCGACGAGGCGCTGCGGTTCGCTTCGCAAATGGCGGACGTTCTGCGCGATATGCCCCAGCGGCCGCTGCTCATCATTTCCAGCGACATGAACCATTTCGCCGACGACGGCCAAACCCGCCGCGTGGATCGGTTGGCCCTCGACGCGATCGAATCGCTCGATCCCCGCCGACTCTACGAAACGGTGCGCGAAAACCGCATCAGCATGTGCGGGATGTATCCCTGCGCGATCGTCATGGAAACGCTCCGCCAACTCGATGCGCTGCATCGCGCCGAACTGGTCGGCTACGCCACCAGCGCCGAGGTCAACGGCCAACGCGACCGCGTGGTGGGCTACGCGGGGATGCTTTTCGAGTAGCATCGTCGCCGATTGTTTTAGCCGTTCGAAGTGAATTCAACTTGGCAAACCTTTGACGCCGTAGAGGCGGAAGACGAGTTCGTCGATGCGGTTTTCGTGGTTTTCCACGTCCCCCTCCAAAACGCGGCGTTCGCGGTCGGAAAGTTTCGCGTTGCGCAGTTTCATTTTCGCGTCCATGATCGTGCGCACCGATTCGACGATGCGGTCGGCAAGCTTTTTCTCCTCGGCAGTCTTGGGAATCTTGATAGGAAGGTTTTTTATAAACCGAATTTCACAGTTCAGGTAACCACCCCGGAATGGTGTGCCGTTCTGACGAATCCAATTATCAGCAAGTTTGCTATTGAGGATTCCCATTAAAAGGAAAGGGGATATCCGCGACGAGGGAACTATCGCAACGCCACCTGCCGCACCGCCGGAGAAGACATACTTACCTGAAGAATCCCAGCACATTTGAGGATGCTCGCAAATGTCGGGATTCATAATTTTTTGCTTTGAAAGGGATTCAAAGTTCTGGGGTCGTGAATATCCTGACCGTCACGGTTTTTGTGGGCCACCAATGAGGGGTTTATTAAATTGAATATAACATTGTTTATTGCAAAAGTGCTTTTCCGAATTTCCTCAAATACCTATTTTTTCTTGAAATAAACCGCTT
>JADLEL010000016.1 GCA_020846145.1 Pirellulales bacterium
AAATGGGACTGTCCCCCTCTCGCCGCAGGAAGGGGACAGGTCCATGTTTTCGGTCTACCGTTTGCCCACAAAATACGTTTTCACGCCGAAAAATGGACCAGTCCCCGACCGGGGCGTGAACGCCTACCGTTTATGTTACTGGGCTTTTGCAAATTTCTCCCCTCTCCATTAGGGGAGAGGGGCAGGGAAAAAAAATTCGCAATTTGCAAAACTTCAGTTAGCGCCCTCAATGTATTCACCGGGGGCTAAATAACCGTGCTTGGCAGTCGCGTTATGGCAATCGTCGGTATTTGAAGACGGCAACGCCGGGCCGCTCGCCGATGGCGACGGTCAAGCCTTTTTCCAGTAATTCCGCGCCGCTCATTTCGATTTTATCCTCCCGATCGAAGCGGCTGAATTGGTATTGTGCTTGGGGGTTCAAACCGCGCAGTTTCAATCGGACGGACTCGTAGGCGCTGCCGGCGCGGCGGAACGCTTGCAAGACGCCGTCGCCCCGGTCGGGCCGATCGAATTGCCAGGCGATCCAAACGCTATCGTCCCGAATGGTTTTCAGCAGCGGATAATAATCGCCGTAATAGCAGGGCATCACTTCGCGCCACTGCGCGGCCAGCTTGCGAATTTTGTCGTAGTCCAGACCTCGTTCGCGAACGTCGAAAAGCAGATTCAAGCTCGGGCACGCGCTGCTCCAAAAGGCATATTCCTCGATGGGCTGCTTGCCGGTGATGAAATAGGCCGCTTCGCCCCAGGCCACCGTGCCGGTGCCGAAGTAGGGAATCCACATCGAGATGCCGTAAGTCATCGACTGTTGGCCGATCGGCTCCATCGTTCTATCGCTGCGCCACAAGGGGACGGCGCGGCGCATCATTTCGAGGTCGTTGCGGCGTCCGCCCGAAGCGCATTCGTCGATGAGCATGTTCGGATGCCGCCGGCGCAACTCGTCCCAATAGGCCAAGAGGTTCGTAACGTGGCGGATTTCGGCGATTCCCTGGCGGTCCGGGGCGTCGGCGGCCCGCCAGAATTTTAACGGATCGATATTGAAATCCTGGCGGTAGAGGTCGATGCCTTCCTCGTTCAGCACCGTATCGACGCGGTCGGTGATCCATTTTAGCGCGTCGGGATTGCCGAAGTTCAAGATGCCGCCTTTTTGCCCGCCGAGAATCCATTCGGGATGATTTTCGGCAAGCCAGGTGCCCTCCGCCACGCGTTCCGGCTCGAACCAGAGCAATGTTTTCATCCCTTTGGAATGGACGAGGTCGGAGACGGCCCGCAGTCCACGGGGAAACCGCTTCTTGTCAACTTCCCAGGTTCCGACTTTGGGCCAACCCACGGGATCGCAGCGATACCAGCCCGCGTCCATCCACCAATAATCGAGGGGGATTTTTTCTTCCCGGTAGCGGTTGAACCACTCGAAATGGGCCTGCTCGGTGGCCTTGTACATTTCCTCGTAAGCGCCGCCGAGATAGGCCAGCAGCATGGGGGCCGGCAATTTTCCGCCGGGCCGGGGCATGTTGTGGGCGATCATCCAGCGCCGCCAGACGTTTTGCGCGCGAATCCAATCGCCCCCCTTCCAGAATTGCAGGACCGTAAGCGGCGTGCGGACTTCCTCGCCGGGGAGCAGCTTGAAATGCGTCATCTCCTGGCCGGCTCGAACCTGGAGGCCGCGATCCACGTCGCGAATAAAGTCGGCGGCCCATTGGCCCGGCCAACCGACGACGACAATCAAGCCCTGGTCCTTGCCGCGCTCGAGATTGAAATACGACAGGTGGGCATTCGTCGAACGACCGCCCGCTGCGGCAAGGCGTTTGGCCGAATTGCCGCGCAGCACGGATTCCAGCGGCGTGTAATCGGTCCCGTCGGAAGGAGCGCCGACGTTGTGGTGCAGCAGGAATTCGCTTTTTTCGGCGCGGGCCCAGCGGATATCCAGCGATTGGATGTTTTCGAGGATCGGCGTATCGGCCTTGCCCGCGTTTTTGAAATGGAGCGTCCATTCCACCGTGGGAAAATCGTCGTAGGCGACGGCCTCGCAGCCGACGATCAATCCGCCGGCGGGATCGGAGTACGTAACGGTATGGGCCGTGCGATGTTCGTCGAGTGTTCGCGCGTCGCGCTCGATTTTCCAAGCGGCGAGGAATTCGGCGGACGGTTTGCCGCCGTAGGTGAACGAGAAGGGCGGATCGGCGGTGAATAGGCCGTCTTGCACTTCGCGGATCGGCAGATCGCCCAGCCAAACGGTTTCGCCGTCGGCCAGTTCGACGCGGGCATCGGCCCAATCGGCCTGATCCCAGCCGATCCCGTCGCCGGCGTCGCCCACTTCCAATACGAATTGCCGGGCGGCGATCAAATCGATCTCGATCGGCTTGGCCGGGGTGTTGACCTGAAACACCTCGGAGCGGAAAACGCTACGGCCGCCGATATTGACGGAAAACACGAGGGAGCCGTGTCCGCCGACAGTTTGATGGTTGTTGTCCAGCCCAATCTTGCTCGAGAATTTTTTACCGGGACCGGGCAGGTTTACGACGATCTTGCTCGGCGCGTGGCAGGCGATGCCGCGGGCGAATTCCGCCTCGACGATCTTCAGCGGCTTGCCGTAGTGGGAATTGAGTTCGACGGGGCCGTTATTCACAGCGACCACCAAGCCGGCCGCGGTGGGCGATTTCGGCGGCGCGAATTTCGCGGCCGCGAAGCGGCGGGCAGCCGCCATCTCCTGGGGATTCGGCGAAGACTCATTCGCCGAAGCGCGTGGCGGAATGCCTGCAAAAATCGTCAAACCGCAAGCGATCGCGGATAAAAAGGATTGAAAACACATGGTGATTTCACCTACCGTTTCGATAACACGTCCTTTTCATACTTTTTGATTTCCTCCAGCCAGGCGAGGCCGACGGGCACGTCGTGGCGGAGGCAATAGTGGTCCCAAACCGCGCCGGAGGGGAGCGTCTTAATTTCCTCGAGCATGGCCAACCGCGCGGTGTAATCGCCGCGGATTTCGGCCTCGCGGAGTTTGGCGGTCGGCTCGACGAGCGCCAGCAGCAAGGCTCTGAGCGGGTAGCACCGGTTCTTGAACCGGTGTGGCTCTGCCACAACAGCGGGTAGCACCGGTTCTTGAACCGGTGTGGCTCTGCCACAACAGCGGGTAGCACCGGTTCTTGAACCGGTGTGGCTCTGCCACAAGAGGCTTGTGGCAGAGCATTCGATCTACTCGTTGGGCACGCAGACCGATTGACGCTCTTCGTACCAGCGGGCGGAACTCCACTTCCAGTCGGCGGCGCTGGCGACTAATCCTTTCCGCACGGGATTCTAGTGCATGTACCGCACGTTCTCCAACAGTTTCGCCTGACCATAAATCTCGAACGAAAAATACTTGGGCGACCAAAAGCACTCACCCTCGCCGAATCCTTCAAGTAGTGCGCGGCTTCGGTACATTATGGCATCGGTTTCTTTTCGTGGCAACCTCCCGGGCCTGCGGCCCACCGGTTCGAGAACCAGTGCTACCCGATGGAGGCCATCGCTACCGCTTTGCGAGCACGTCTTTTTCGTATTGCTTGACTTCTTCCAGCCAGGCGAGGCCGACGGGCACGTCGTGGCGGAAGCAATAGTAGTCCCAAACCGCGCCGGAGGGAAGCGTCTTGATTTCCTCGAGCATGGCCAGCCGCGCGGTGTAATCGCCGCGGATTTCGGCCTCGCGGAGTTTGGCGGTCGGCTCGACGAGCGCCAGCAGCAAGGCTCTGAGGGTCGAGCGCACGCCGATGGTCCAGGCGGCGACGCGGTTGATGCTGGCGTCGAAGTAGTCCAGGCCCAGGTGGACGCGATCGAGATACGCGCTGCGGACCAGTTCCTCGGCGATGGCGCGGAGGTCGTCGTTTAGGATGACCACGTGGTCGCTGTCCCAGCGGATGCCGCGGCTGACGTGCAGCAGAATTCCCTCGACGAAGCAGAGGCAGGCGGAGATTTTGTCGGTGAGCGTTTCGGTGGGATGGAAATGGCCGGCGTCGAGCGTCAAGAGCGTGCCGTTCTTCGCGGCATAGCCCAGGTAGAATTCGTGCGAGCCGGGGACGTAGGTTTCGGAGCCGATGCCGAAGAGCTTGCTTTCGACGGAATCGAGGTTCCATCGGCGATCGACGGGCGCGGCGAGAATTTGGTCGAGTGAGTCCTTCAGCAATTCCCGCGGCCCTTTGCGGTCGATGGTGAGGTCTTTCATGCCGTCGGGAATCCATAAGTTGTGGACGCAGGGATTGTCGAGCCGTTTGCCGATTTCCGCGCCGATCTTGCGGCAGGCGATGCCGTGATCGATCCAGAAGCGGCGGATGGCCGGGTCGCGATGGCAAAGCGTGAAGCCGTCGGCCGCCTTGGGGTGCGAGAAGAACGTGGAGTTGAAATCCAGCCCGATGCCGAGTTCGCCGGCCCAGTCGATCCAATGCGAAAAATGTTTGGCTTCGATTTGGTCGCGTTCCACGCGCTGCGCGCCCGGCTCCAAATAAATGGCGTGAATGCTGAAGCGGTGGCGGCCGGGGATCATGCGCATGGCCTGGGCGGCGTCGGCACGGAGTTCGTCGGCCGTTCGCGCGCGGCCGGGATAGTTGCCCGTCGCCAGGATGCCGCCGCTCAGGCCGGCTTCGGGATTCTCGAAGCCGCTCACGTCGTCCCCCTGCCAACAATGAATGGAAACCGGTATTTGCAGGAGCCGCTCTAAGGCCGCGTCGGTATCGACGCCCCAGGCCGCGTAGCGCTCTTTTGCCAGTGCGTAGGATTTTTCGAGATTAGAATTGTTCATAATGAATTAATGGACGGGGAATCGGTGTTAGTTCGGATGTCTTACCACGGAGGCACGGAGGTCACGGTGTTTTTGTTATGGATGTTGGAAAAAATGCTGAATATCGACTAATATCGATCTACACAATACGTCGAAATGTATTTTGGAAAAAATTACCCATCAATCTTACTTCTCCGTGCCCTCCGTGCCTCCGTGTTGCAATATTGCGTGAAATGCAGAAAAGGATCGTTACGCATTGCCGCGATCGGCCTGGGAACGCGTGAAATAATCACTCATAAAAACCGAATTCGTACGCGGCGTCGTAGAGCGCCACGATATTTTCCGGCGGCACGCCGGCTTGGATATTGTGGACGTTGTTGAACACGTATCCTCCGCCGGGCTTGAAGGCTTGCAGATTTTCGCCGACCTGCCGGCGGATTTCCGCCGCCGTGCCGCGGGGCAAAATGCGCTGCGCATCGATCGCGCCGCCCCAGAACACCATTTCCTTGCCGAACTTTTCCTTGAGCGTTCGGGGGTCCATGCCGGTAGCGGAAATCTGCACCGGATTGAGGACCTGCACGCCGTTGTCGATCAGGTCGGGAATATAGGTCCGGCACGCGCCGCAGGTATGATACCAAACTTTCGCTTGCGTGCGGGAGCGGATGTACTCGACCAACCGCTTTTGCCGGGGCTTGACGATGCGGCGATAGAATTCGGGGCGGAACAGCGGGCCGGTCTGGCCCGCCAGGTCGTCGCCGATCATGATCACATCGACCACGTCGCCCGCTTCGTCGAGAAACAGCCGAAACCAATCGAGCCAGAATTTCAGCGTTTGTTCGAGCAGGGTCTCGCAAATTTCCGGCCGTTCGAGCATGTCCATGAACCAGCGCTCCAGTCCCCGCAGATACCAGCAGGTTTCATAGACCACGCCGGAGATGCCGCTGACGACCGCGTAAGGCGTTTCGTTTTTAATGGCCAGCGCCTCTCGGCGAATCGAAGCGAAGCGGGCGGGATCGTCCCCCTTCGGAAACGGATAATCGGCGATCTCGGCAAGCGTCGCGTCGGCCAACGGATGATGGGAAATATCCATGTAATACGGATGAGCGTCGGGCATCGACCAGACGACGCCGAACTCGTCGGTCAGATCGTGCCAGAGTTTTCCGCCGCGCGTCCGCCGCACGATTTCGCCCTTGAAACCTGCGCCCGCCCCGGCGGCGATGTAGCGCGTATCGACGCGGAACCGCTCGAGCAGCGCCTCGCAAGGCTTGACGAGCTGCTGCACGGCGTCCATGATTTTCAACTCGTCCCGAATGCCCAAGTGCGCGATCAAATCGCGATAGGCGAACTTGTGGATGCCGGTCTGGTTGCCGCCCAAGTCGATCGGCACGCGGTCGGGGATTTGATGATTCAGGGCGGTCAACACGCGTTCGCGCGATGTCATGGTCTCGCGGGGCAAGATCTTCTCCTTTGGCAAACGGCCGGAAAAAAAGGATGCAACGTAACCGTCCACAGGGGACTGTCCCGATTTTCGCGGCGCAAAAGATGATGGTGCCGTAAAAATGCTTAATCGCCGCGAAAATGGGACTGTCCCCCTCGCGCTGCTTACGATTCAATTCTTCCTTCCATTAGTTGGTAACGTAAGATACCGCGCGGGAAGCGGGTTATCAATCCGCTATCCGCCGATCGGACGCTTTTGTCGCAAAATCAGGGGTAATGAATCGATCGCGAAGCTGATGCTAAACGATCCTCGTTCCCGCGCTCCCGCGTGGGAACGAGGATTTGGCGGGCGAAGCCCACCCTCCCTGCACGCCCACCCCTCGCTCGAAACCTGTCGTCTCTTTATAATGATGAGCTTATGGCACGGGAACCACTGCTGAAAAACCCGCTGGAGTACCCCGACGACGACCGTGACTTGCGCCCCCAACGAATGCGCGATATGGTCGGGCAGCGGGAGGTCTATGCGCGGCTGGAAATCGCGGTCGATGCCGCCTCGAAACGCGGCGAACCGCTCGGGCATATCCTCTTCGACGGCCCACCCGGATTGGGAAAAACCACTTTTGCCACTTGTATTCCGCGGGAATTGGGAGTGATGTGCCAAATCGCCAGCGGGGCTACGCTCACCGCCCCCAAGGACGTAATTCCCTATTTGACGAACGCCGAAGAACGCTCGATCCTCTTCATCGACGAAATTCACCGCCTTCCCAAGGCGGTCGAGGAGTTTTTGTACCCGGCGATGGAAGACTTTCGCATCGACTTGACCCTCGGAGAGGGGGTGAACGCCCGCTGCATCAACATGCCGCTCAAACCGTTCACGATCATCGGCGCCACGACCCGCAGCGGGCTGCTTTCGGCGCCGCTCCGCGACCGATTCCAACTCCGCGAGCATCTCGATTTTTACACCGTCGAGGAACTCGCGGAAATCGTCCGCCGGAACGCGAAAAAACTACGGGTCGGGATCGAGGCGGCGGCCTCGCTGGAAATCGCCGGCCGGAGCCGCGGCACGCCCCGGCTGGCCAATAACCGCCTGCGTTGGGTTCGCGATTACGCCCAAAGCAAAGCGGACGGGCGAATTTCCCTCAAAATCGCCCAGGATGCCCTCGAAATGCAGGGAATCGACGTTCTGGGGCTGGATGTCCAGGATCGAAAATACCTGGAAACCATCGTCCGCGTATTCGGCGGCGGACCGGTGGGGGTCGAAGCGGTCGCGCATACCATGAATCTCGAGCCGGACACGCTCATCGACGAGGTCGAGCCGTTTCTTTTGCGTTCGGAGTTGGTCGTTCGCACCCCGCGAGGAAGAAAGCTCACCCCCTTGGCCTTCGATCATCTGGGGCTATCGCCGCAGCCGGAAGCGAACGAAACGGGACAGCAGAAGCTTTTTTAAGCAAAGTCAGAAGCCGGGATTCAGAAATAAACTCCGGTGTAGCTTCACGATTTTCTTTCTGCCGCTTGGCTTATCGATAAAATTATACTGCCTGCCTCTAAAGGGGTATTTACAATTGTAACGGATGGATTAGGATGGCGTGATGGGTAAAGATGAATAGGCGTTTCGCTGCGTTCATTTCCATCGCCACGTTGAAGGAGAAACGTGATGTTAGCCATTGCTCCCGGTTGGGAGTTAGACGTCCAGCGCGGTCCGGACTGGTTGATCGTTACCCTCGACGGCAGCGACCCGGAGCGGGACGATTCCCCGCCCTTGGCCGATCGAATCTGGTCGCTCATGGAGCAGCATCTGACGCACCGGCTAGTGCTGAAATTGCAAGAAGTTCCCATCTTGACGAGCCATCTCATCGGTCAATTGATCGATCTCTATCGGCGCATCCGGGAGTTTGACGGCGTGATGCGATTGTGCGGGCTTTCGGCGTACAACCGCCGCGTGCTGCACACTTGCCACTTGGACGATCGGCTGCCTGCCTACGACAACCTGCACGAGGCCGTTCTCGGCTACGCCGCGCCGCGCAAACCGCGTTGAATCGAGGCCGAAAATCCCGGACCTCGGAATGCAAAGCCGCGACCATTGGTCGCGGTTGACGTTCCCCTTTGCCGCGCAAAATCCCGGACCTCGGAATGCAAAGCCGCGGCCATCGGTCGCGGTTGACGTTCCCCTTTGCCGCGCAAACTCCCGGACCTCGGAATGCAAAGCCGCGGCCATCGGTCGCGGTCCGCGTTCGCCCTTTGCCGCGCGAAATCCCGGACCTCGGAATGCAAAGCCGCGGCCATCGGTCGCGGTTTATGACCCACGAATCAATAACCGTCGGTAGGTCGCGGTTCGGCGAAAGGCGGCTCTTTTACGCCCAGGTTACCTCGAGCTCGTTGCTGATCTCCGCGACGCCTTCCACCTGTTTCAGCGACTCTTGGGCCATCTGTTTTTGGAAGAAGGTGCCGACCTCGCCGCGAAGAATTACGCGGCCCTCCTGGGTTTCGAAACGCAGCGTGCGGCGGCTCAGATAGGGATTGCGGTCCAACGCGCTCATTACCCGGTCGTCCAAGGGCATGTCGATCATGTTCGGTTCCGGCGAAAGAAGATGGGGGGGGTATGCAGATTTCCAATTGCCGATTTTCCCGTGCGCGGAAGTACCGGTTCGGCCATGCGCGGGTCACCGCACGGCAGGGCGAATTTTTGGTCGCTACTTTCACCGGTCCCCGTATCCTTCGGGGAAAATCCTAATTTCACCATCGGCCGATCAATGTTTTTCGTAAACTTTAATGACCAAATAAAATGCGGAATCTGTGATGCCGGGGTAGTATGGAAGGATTGTATGATTCTTGCGGGGCCATTGAACGCCACGGAGGAGACTCCGGCTCGTTGGATCAACCGAGAAAGGGTAATCCTTCCAGATTTATCGCCCCGCTTCCCAGTCGCCATGAATGATAGCCGATAGGACGGTACAACCCGTTTGGCCGCCAAAACTGATGGCGAGGATCGGAGATGCCGTTCGCGAATCGAGTTGCTTTCCTCGTCAAGAACGCCCCGATTCGGCGATACATTGAATCCCCGCGGCTACCGCCGCACCGGGTTTAACGGTTATGCCGAACTCGAGGAGCAGCAGTTCGACGGCGGTGAGCGTGGCAAGCACGTCGAGTTCGTCGATCAAGCCGAAATGGGCCATGCGGAAGATTTTCCCCTTCCAAGGGCCTTGGCCGCCCGCGAGTTTGATGCCGAACCGCTTCTCCAGCCGATCCAAAAAAGTTTTCCCGTCGATCCCCTCGGGAAGGAAAACGGCGGTCATGCCGTCGGCGGGCCGAGCGGCGGCGAGTTTCAGTCCCAGTGCTTCAATGCCCGCCCGAAAGGCCGCGGCCAACAATCGCGTTTTGGCCCAAATCGCTTCCATGCCTCGGGCGCGGATCGTTTTCAAGCTTTCGGCCAGCGCGAGCACGAGCGGAATGGCGGGCGTGTAGGGCGTGTCGCCGCCGGACAAGGCTTCGCGATAGGCAAGAAGATCGAAGTAAAACGCCGGACGCTTGGGATTCGCTTCGATCCGCCGCCACGCCGCTGGACTCACCGCCAAAAACGCCAGGCCGGGGGGAGTCATGAGCGCTTTTTGCGAACCGACGGCCAAGACGTCGATGCCCCACTCGTCCGTGCGGCATTCCATCGCGCCCACGCCGCTGATGCCATCGACGACAAACAGGGCTTCGCCGTTTTCCTTGACCGCCCGGCTGATGCCCGCGATATCGTGCCCCACGCCGGTGCTGGTTTCCATGAGGGTGGCGAAGACGGCGGCGGCGTCCGCGTGCTCGCGGAGCAGCGCCGCGACCCGGGCCGGCTCGAAGGCCGCGCCCCAGGGCAATTCGTAACGCACGGCGCGAATGCCGAAGGTTTCGCAGAGGATCCGCCAGCGCCCGGCGAATTTGCCCGAATCGAGCACGACCGCCTTGCCCCCGCGCGGGACGAGGTTGACCACGGCGGCCTCCATCGCGCCGGTGCCCGAACTGGAGAGCAGCAGCACCTCATTTCGCGTGACAAAGACTTCTTTAAGGCCGGCGAGAACCTCCGCCAATATACGGCGGAATTCCGGCGTGCGGTGGTGCATTGCCTGCCGCGACATGGCCGACAACGCCGCTTCGGGCACGAACGTGGGGCCGGGAGTGAATAATCGGGATTTCGGCATGGTTGGAAAGCCGGCGAGTGCTGGTTTTTCGACCTGCGGGCGAGGGACGCAAATGATCGTCATTCCGCGAGGGGATCGTTTACTATCGGCCAAAATCCATGCAAGATCAAGAATACCCCGAACAAAAAAAGAAAAAAGTCTCGGCGTTCGGTCTTGAGGTGGTTTGGCGTCTTGGCGTGAAATGAACCGCAACGTTCTCGTTCCCAGGCTCCCGCCTGGGAACGCAATGTCCGCGAGGCTCCCGCCTCGCAGAATCGCCAACCAAACCGTGTCCGCAACGAACGAAACGCGGTCTCGATACTGGACAGGTTCCAAGTACCACGTTAAAGTGTCGTCTTTTCGTGTCTTTCGTGTCTTTCGTGGTTGAATCGTTCGCTGAATCCAGCCGATTCGATGCGTCAACTTGCGCGCACCATAAATTATCGGGCTGCCTCATAAAACCAAGACCAAAGACCCAAGCCCCAATCCTATGGATTCGCCAACAACCGCGCGTCCAGCACCTTCTGAATCCGCTTCTGGATTTTTGCCAAATGGAACCGCGTGTAATTGTCCAGTTCCGCCTTCCCTTTCAAGACCCCGTCGATCCGCCCCTCAATGCTTCCAACTCCGCCGACGGATAAAGGGACACAATCCCCTTGACGGGTGGTTCTTTGATTGTTAGTCAGGGAGTTGTTACAATTTAGCGGCAGGAGCAAACCATACTGCCGGAACTCAGTCGTTTTTTGGGAATCGTGATTCGGATGTTTGTCGAGTTCGGCGGGCCGCACCACCTGCCACTTTTCATGCCTATGATGGCAAGGATATCGCCGTTTACCGGCTGAGGCCGATTGAACTCTTGGAGGGAGGACGGCCCAGACGACAGCAACGATTTGTCGAAGCCTGGGCGGAACTGCATGAAGACGATCTGCTTGCAGACTGGGAATTGCTGCAAGCGGGAAGGAAGCCGCTCCCCATCGAACAGCTCGAATAAAGGTGAAGCATGAACCATCCGATCCACCGAGTTACCGCTTTCGAGGTCGTCGGGCCGTATTCGCTCCGCATCCGCTTTGAAGACGGACTCGAACGCACGATCGATTTCTCGCCCATGCTCGCCGGCGAGTTGTTTGGTCCGCTCTGCGACCGTTCTCTCTTCCAACAAGTGCGGCTTGACGAGGAAGTGCATACGCTCGTCTGGCCGAACGGCGCCGACTTCGATCCCGCCACGCTCTACGATTGGCCTCTCTATGCGGAGGCTTTTGCCGCGCACGCCAAACAATGGCAACTCGCGCCGGCGTAAACGCGCGATTCGTCTATCGGGTGGAACCGTCAATCAATGGCGCCCACGCGGAGTAGCCCCGATTGCTCTTCAATCGGGGTGCCGCAAGACACAAGAGAAATCCGAATAGAAAAGAAAACCTCTTTCTGCTTCGCCACCCCGATAACAGAGATATTGTGGCTACCCGCGGAGTGAGATTAAAGGTTTTGCGATCTCTTGGGCCGCTTCCGTTTCAGAGCAGCTTCGATCCGTTCGACCGTGCGCACGTTGGGTTTGTGCTTGCCGGATTCCAAACGAGAGAGTGTTTCTTGGCGAATCCCCGCCAGTTTGGCCAATTGAGCCTGAGTCAGTCCAAGTTCCCGTCGCTCGCGGATGATGTCCCTTGCAATCGAAGCACGAAGGAAAGGCAACGCTTCGCAAGTGCCGTCCTGGTCGATCGGCGGGAAGTCCGGCCCTTCGATCGCCGCAAGTTCGGCCTCGGGAATCAAGACAAACCGCGTACCCATGATGTCGATGGTTGTTCTACTCATAGAATCCGTCCCGATGTCCAATTTGTTCGATGATGACGACGTTCTCGACTACGCGAAACTGCATTCGGAAATCACCGGTTCGCAAGCGATACCGACCGGAAAGATTTCCGCGCAACGGCTTGGCCCCGCTCACGTTGGGCCATTTCTCCAGTCGTTCCAACAGGTCATACAACCTCGCCCGAATCGACTTGGGAAGTTGCTCAAGCTGTTCTCGGGCTGTTGCGGTAAGTCGGACCATTAGTCAATTATAAAATTTTATGACAAAATAGTCAAGTTCTCATGGCAAGAATCCCTAGCCCGAATTATTCATAAAAAAGCGGAACCAACGTGCCTCCGTGTCCGTGTTAAAGTGCTTATGAGCTAACACCTTAAACGCAACCGGAGGCACGTTGGTTCCGCTTTTTTATGAATAATTCGGGCTAAATAGATACGAATTTTTTACGGATTCGCCAAACTCAACCGCGCGTCCAGCACCTTCTGAATCCGCTTCTGAATCTCCGCCAAATGGAACCGCGTGTAATTGTCCAACTCCGCCTTCCCTTTCAAGACCCCGTCGATCCGCCCGCTCAGCGCTTCCAACTCCGCCGCCGCCACGCCTTGGCATTGGCTGGGAACCTTCGTCCCCGCGCCGATGCTCATGCCCCCGTGCGGGCCGATGGTGATCGTCATTCCGCCGCCGCTATTGCCCATCGCCAGGTCGGCAAGCTCCTCGAAATACTTCCGCTGCAAATTCCGCCGCGCCGGGCCGATGGCGGGCGCGCGGTCGGTGAATTTCCCCTCCTGCAATTTCTCCGTCTCCTGGAAGATCGAGGCCGTCAAGCCCGTGAGCAGTTCCTTGTTGGTGAAGGCGTCCTGCTCCCGCGGCGTCTTGAATTCCGTGTCGGCGATCCGCGAAAGCGTCAGCGGCGCGAGCAACTGCTCCAATATCCGCTCCTGCCAGGAGAGGATCAGCGTCGGCACGTCCAATTCCTTGCGGCTCGGCATCTCGTTGCCCCAATGCTCCCAATGCTCGCCGGCCATGTAGTTGAACAACTGCGGCGGAATCGAGTACGCCTCCGGCCCGAAGACGTTCCTCGCCAAAAAATTCAACGAATCGCGCTGCTTTTGCGGCTCGACCGGCACGAACGGCGGCCGCGCGTTCGCGTCCCCCTTGTGATCGCGGTGCATGTAAATGCCCCCCACGTTCCGCGCCACGAAACCCAACGCCCGATTGTACTCGTTCATCAACAGCCCGAACGAACGCCGCACGTTTTGATACCCCTCGCCCGCATCGACCGTGCTCTCGGCGAGCGTCGGCAGCAGCTCGCCCACCACCTGCATCCGCTGCGCGGCGAACGCCAGTGGGTCTTTTCCCAAGTCGAACCGGTTCGACAGCGGATCGGCATCGCTCCCCCGCGTGTCCTCGTCGGTCGCGTAGTCCAAACTCGGATCCGCGCTCCGCGAGGCGATCTTCGCCAATTCCGCGGCATCTCCCTCGGTGCTGCCCGTAATGGGCTTGTAGCCGTACTCGATGGCCCATAAATCGTAAGGCCCCAGCGCGAGATCGAAGTAATCGCCCTGCTTCTGCCCCTTGGGCGCGAGATTCAGCGGCAGATAATCCATCACCGACGACGCCATGCCGGCTTGCCGCGTCTTTTCCGGATTGTTGATCTCTTCCAAGGTCAGATACGTGCTGGCCTTGAAATTGTGCCGCAATCCCAGCGTGTGCCCCACTTCGTGCGTGGCGATCGACCGCACGCCCTGGTAGATCAGCTTCTCGATCTGCTCCTTCGACGCCGCCTTATTCGCCGCCGCCAACGCCACCGACCCCAACGCCAACTGCGCCGACAACTCCCGCGCGTCCTCGTAAAAGTAAGGCCGATTGCTCGCATTCAGGAACGGATGCTCCCCCAACCGCAAAAAATGCTCCGCCGCGTCGCTTCCCGGCTTCACGGTAACTGCGCTCATCGGCGGCGGGGTGATCTCGAATTTCTTCATCCACGTATCCACGAAATCCGCGTCGAAGATTATGTCCGCGTCCAAAATCTGCCCGTTCGTCGGATTCACCCGGCTCGGACCCATCGCGAAGCCCGCGTTCGACGTGATCCAGCGGAACGTGTTGTAATTGATGTCCTCCGGCTCCCACGCCGCGTCGTCGGGCTGCTGCCGCACCTCGATCGCGTTCGCAAATCCCGCCTTCTCGTAGGCCTTGTTCCATTCCAAAATCCCCTCCCGAATCGCGCCCCGGTACTTGAACGGCACCGTCTTCTCGATCCAGAACACGATCGGCGTTACCGGCGGCGAGAGCGCCTCTTTCGGCTCCGCCTTTCGCAAGTCCCAGCGATTGATGTACCGCACGAATTGATCCTCGCCGCCGGGCCGCGAAAAATCCTTGATCACCGACAAAAAGTAACCCACCCGATCGTCCGCTAGCCGCGGCTGATAACCCGTCTCCGGCAACTTGCTGATCGAATAATGAATGTTGATCGTCACCCCGCGGCTGTCGGGCACGGTGTCCATCGTCGCTTGGCCCCCCGACGCGAACGTCGCCGCCACTTCCAGTTCCGCGTTGTCCTTGTAATTCTTAATGCTCGCCCAGGTCGAGCGGTCCGCCGCGAAAGAAAAGCCCCGCAAAATGCTCGATATCTGCGCCAGATCGCTCATGAACACCGGCGTCAAATCGATCACCGCGCCCCCGCTCGGACCTTGCGTTGCGATCGGCAGGCTGAAGAGAATGCTGTCGGTATAGGCGAAATACACCGCCTTCTCCGTCGGCGTTCCCTTATTCGCCCGAAAGCGAACGTTCCGCCGCACGATCTGAATCCGATCCTCGACCTTGCGGAATTGCCACACCCAATCGTCGCTCCCGCCCCCCAACGTCATCCCGCCTAAAAGCGGTTTCTCCGCAATCCCCCGCGCCAGCGCGATCGCCACGATGAAATCCCGGTTCAACTCGCCGGGCGTCAGTTCCGCGAATAGCCGGCTCTCCTTGCGGTACAGCTTGATCACGCCCTCCATCGCCTTCGCATCCCCCAAAACGTCGCTAAAGGGCGGATATTTCGGCTTCGCTTGCGCCGACGCGCTCGACGACGCCGACGGTTGCTGCGGCGACGGTCCGCCCGGAACCACCACCGCCCCCGCCGGCGAACTCTCCTTCGCCTTCTCCCCCGGCTGCGGTTTCACCGGTCCCGTGTCTTGATCCGCCCGGACGACCGCCATCGCCCCCGAAATTGCAAAAATTGCCGAAAACGCCGCCGTGATGATCGATTTGCTCATAAAGTGCTCGCTTAAAAAGGTTTTCTCGGACTACTCGTCAATTCCTCTCCATTCTACTTAGAATCACAACAGTATTAAAGGGATTGACTGGGGAAGATAGGGAAACGTTGCCAATATTTCTCGTTCCCAGGCTCCCGCCTGGGAACGCAATGTCCGCGAGGCTCCCGCCTCGCAGAATCGCCAACCAAACCATGCCCGCATCGAACAAAACGCGGTCTTGTTACTGGACAGGTACTAACCCCTCTCCAAACAATCATTTTCTCCACGAACAAATGGATTCTTCCTGACCGTCACGGTTTTTGTGGGCCACCAATGAGGGGTTTATTAAATTGAATATAACATTGTTTATTGCAAAAGTGCTTTTCCGAATTTCCTCAAATACCTATTTTTTCTTGAAATAAACCGCTT
>JADLEL010000017.1 GCA_020846145.1 Pirellulales bacterium
AAAAGCAACAGGGAACCGAAAAGCAACAGGGAACCGAAAAGCAACAGGGAACCGAAAAGCAACAGGGAACCGAAAAGCAACAGGGAACCGAAAAGCAACAGGGAACCGAAAAGCAACAAGGGACCGAGAAGCAACAGGGAACCGAGAAACAACAGGGAACCGAAAAGCAACAAGGAACCGAGAAGCAACAGGGAACCGAGAAACAACAGGGAACCGAAAAGCAACAAGGAACCGAGAAACAACAGGGAACCGAAAAGCAGCAAGGAACCGAAAAGCAACAAGGAACCGAGAAACAACAGGGAACCGAAAAGCAACAGGGGACCGAAAAGCAACAAGGGACCGAAAAGCAGCAAGGAACCGAAAAGCAACGGGGCACGGAAAAGCAACCACCGGAAGCCGGGAAGACGAATGATCAGCAGCAAAAGCCCGGCGAGGGTATGCGGCCTGAAGAGAAGACTCCACCTCCCGAAGCACAAGGTCCGAACAAACCGAATCAAAACCTAAAGCCCGGCGAGAGCAATCCCCCAACGGACAATAAGCCCGAAGAGGCCCAATCGCCCAGCATCAGTGATAAGCGATCCGATTCCCAGGGCGAAGAATCCGGCTCACAGTCCGGCGGTGGAAAAAAAGGCGGTGGGCAGCAGTCGAAACAAGAAGGCAAAGGTTCGGCCGGCACACAGACTCCCGCCGACGACCGAGGCGGCCAGACTTCCCAGGAAAAAGGCCCCGGCGATATTGGCAACACGCCCGGCCAGGAAGCCGAAAGCAAGCAGCCCACCGGGAGCGATGCGAAAAAACCGTCCGAATCCGGCCAAGGCACGGGCGAGAAGCAAACCGGCGGCGACGATCAGGGCGCGAAACAAGATAACGACAATTCGCCCGGCGGCACGCCGATGCCGAATCCGCCCGACGGCGGCGCTCCCGGCGATAATCGAGCGAAAGAAGGTCCCAGCGCCCATGGTTCGGGCAATCCGACGGTCGGTGGCAATCCGAGCGATCAACCCGACGCCGCGCCGCCTCCGCCCGTCGAAGAACCCGGCGGCGACGCGGCCAATCTGGACTACGCCCGCAAGCAAACCGAACTCGCGTTGAAACATCTCGACGAAGAGATGGCGAAGGAGAAGTCCGATTTGCTCGAGCGCCTGGGCTGGACCAAAGAGGACGCAACGCGATTCCTCGATCGCTGGCAACAACTTCGCCGCAACGCCCGCGACGATAGTCCCAAGGGCAAGGAAGCGAAAAAGGAACTCGACGACGCGCTCAAGAGCCTCGGCCTGCGTCCGCATTCGACGCAGATCGGCCGCGGCTCGACCTCGCGCGATCCCGCCCGGGACCTCCGCGACCGCGGCCGCTTCGCCCCGCCCGCCGACTGGGCCGAACAATTCCGCGAATACCAACGCACCCTCCCGGATGCGAAGAAGTAGGACGTGCTTCCCGCGGGAACATCCGGCACGGAAATCGATTCCGCCATGAGTTGCAAACGCTTTACCTGGAAATCATCCGAAGTCGGATTCATCATTCGTAACCGTTCACAGGGGACTGTCCCGATTTTCGCGGCACAAAAGATGATGGCGCCGAAAAAGTGCTTAATCGCCGCGAAAATGGGACTGTCCCCCTCGCGCCGCGGGAAGGGGACAGGTCCATGTTTTCGGCCTACCGTTTGTCCAAAAAATACGTTTTCCGCCGAAAAATGGACCAGTCCCCGACCGTGGCGTGAACGCTTACCATCATGCTTTCTCTACCCCCGCCGTCGCCGTTGACTTCGGGCTAAACGATGGAGGTTACACCTTCTCCCGCGGCATATAATCCGTGTGCAGCAGATGGTGCGATTTCTCGCCCAGCGGTTGGCCGAGGAATTCTTCGTAGAGTTTGGCGACGGCGGGATTCTCGTGCGATTTTCGCAGTTCCTTGCCTTCGTCCTCGCGGTAGATGGCGTCGATGCGGGCCTGGCGGACGGAGTTGTCGGTGTAGCGGGGCTGGCCGCCGCCGCCGATGCAGCCGCCGGGGCAAGTCATCACTTCGACGAAATGATATTGCTTCGCCCCGCTTTTGATCTGCTCGATCACCTGCCGGGCGTTGGCCAAGCCGTTGGCCACGGCCACGTTCAAGGTCGCGCCTTCGAGGAATTTCCATTCGGGCTTGACTTTCTCCACTTTAAGCGACGCCTCTTTCACGCCCTTCAGTCCCTCGATCGGCCGGACGTGCAAATTATCGCCGGGCAGCGGGCGGCCGGTAACGATTTCGTAGGCCGAACGCAAGGCGGCGACCATCACGCCGCCGGTGTTGGCGAAAATATCGGCCGCGCCGGTGGAGAGACCCAAGGGGGCGTCCATCTTTTCGTCGGGCAGGCAATCGAACTGAATGCCCGCCGCGTGGATCATCTTTCCCAACTCGCGCGTGGTGAGCACGATATCCACGTCGCGCGCGCCGCTGTCGCTCATCTCCGGCCGCGAACACTCGAACTTCTTCGCGGTGCAGGGCATCACCGATACCACCACGATCTGTTCGGGCTTCTTGCCCAGCTTATTGGCGTAGTAGGTCTTCGCCACCGCGCCGAACATCTGCTGCGGCGATTTGCAGGTGGATAGGTTCGGCAGCATGTCGGGATGGAAATACTCCATGAACTTGATCCAGCCGGGCGAGCAACTGGTGAACATCGGCAGCGCGACGTCTTTCTTCTCAACCAGCGCCTGCTTTAAGCGGGTGAGCAGTTCGGTCCCTTCTTCGAGGATCGTCAAGTCCGCGGCGAAGTTGGTGTCGAACACCGCGGCGAAGCCCAGGCGGCGGAGCGCGGCGACCATCTTGCCGGTCACCAGCGTTCCCGGCGGATGGCCGAAGCATTCTCCCAACGCGGCGCGGATCGCCGGGGCGGTTTGGACGATCACGTGCAGGTTCGGATTGTCGAGCGCCTTATAGACCTCGTCGATCTGGTCGCGCTCGGTGATCGCGCCCACCGGGCACACGGCCGCGCACTGGCCGCACTGCACGCAAGCGACGTCGTCCAGATCGCGATTGAACGCCGGGCCGATAACCGTCTCGAAGCCCCGGTTTTGCGGGAACAGCGCGCCGACCATCTGCGTTTCGCCGCACACCGAAACGCAGCGCCGGCACTTGATGCACTTGCCGTTGTCGCGCAGTAGCGCGGGCGTGGAGGCGTCGATCCGCCGCTTGGTTTTCTCGCCCGCATAGGAGATCTCGCGAATGCCCAACTCGGCCGCCAACGCCTGCAACTCGCAATCTTCGCTGCGGTCGCAGGTTTGGCATTCGCCGTTGTGTTCGGAAAGCAGCAACTCGACCACCGTCTTCCGCGCTTCGCGCACGCGGCGGCTGTTGGTGCGGACCTTCATCCCTTCGGCGGCGGGCATCGCGCAGGAAGATACGAGGTTCCGCGCTCCTTCGACTTCCACGATGCATACCCGGCACGCGCCGATCGGGTGCAAACCCTCCACGTGGCACATCGTGGGAATCCGCACGCCGGCCTGCCGGGCCGCATGCAGAATCGTCTCGCCTTCGGGAACATCGACCGGAACGTTATTGATCGTAAGCTTGGGCATTTTGAAAGTTATCGGTTGACAGTGTTCAGTACGGAGTACAAAGTACGGAGTACAGAGTACTTATTATCAAGTGCAGAGTACGCGGTTCTCAATCAGAGTACTCAGCCTTTGCACTTGGTACTCTGTACTCCGTACTTTGTACTCCGTACTCGGCGATCCGTACTTGGTACTCTGCTCTTGGCACTCCGTACTCTGTACTTTGTACTCTGTACTCTGTACTTTGTACTTTGTACTCTCCCCTCTCCCCTACTTCCCATTCTCGATCATCACCACACCCCGCTTGCCGTAATCGCACCGCAAACAACGCTTTGCCTGGCGGGTGGCGACGTTTTCGGACCAGGGCATCTCCACTTCGTTGAAGTTGAACTTCCGCCGATCGACGGGAATGAGGTTCAGCTTCTCGCGCGGGGCTTCAAACGGTTCGGCGTCGGGATCGAACGCGGTGTCAATCGGCTTGTCTTCGCGCCAGAAGGCGTGATTCGCGCCGCTAAGGTACATGTCGATGCCCACCGCGGCGCGTTCGCCGGCCGCCACGGCCTCGACGACCGAACTCGGCCCGCTCACCGCGTCGCCGCCGGCGAAGATCCATTTTTCGGAAGTCTGGCCGGTGACGGGATTGATGTTGACGAGGCCCTGGTTCCGCGTTTCAAGCGTAATTTCGCCGCAATATTTCTTCAAATCGAGAGTCTGCCCGATGGCCACCAAAATCTGGTCGGCTTTGATGACGAAGGTTTCGCCGCTTTCTTCGGGCCGGCGGCGGCCGGAGCGATCGAACTCGCCCAATCGCATGGGCATGCACTTCAGGCCCGCCACGCGGCGGCCCTCGACGAGGATTTCCGTCGGCGCGGTAAGCAGCTTCAGTTCGACGCCCTCGTGCTCGGCCTCTTCAATTTCCTCTTCGTAGGCCGGCATCGCCTCGCGGCTGCGGCGGTAAACGACCGTTACCTTCTCCGCGCCCAACCGCAGCGCGGTGCGGGCGGCGTCGATGGCCGAGTTGCCGCCGCCGATAACCACCACGTTTTTGCCCACCGGCACCGAGCCGCGGGTGTTGTAAACTCGCAGGAAATGCAAAGCGTCGGTAATCCCCTCGGCGTCTTCGCCGGGCATTCCCAGGGACACGCCTTGCGGCGCGCCCACGCCCAAGAATACGGCATCGCAGCCTTCGGCGCGAAGCTTCTTGAGCGTGATATCCTTCCCCAGCCAAACGCCGGTCTGAATATCGACTCCCATTTGCTCGATCATGCGGACCTCGCGGGCGACGATTTCGCGCGGCAGCCGATACGCCGGGATCGCTTGCACGAGCATTCCGCCCGGTCGCTGTTCGCCCTCGAACACTTTCGGCTGGTAGCCGAGCCGGGCGAGAAAATACGCGCAGGTCAAGCTCGCCGGACCGGCCCCGATAATCGCCACCTTCTTTCGCGCGTTCGCCGCGTTCTCGCGCAGCTCGGGCAGTTGGATGACGATCTCCTGATCGACCATGAAACGCTTGATGCCGCGGATCGAAACCGGGGCGTCCATCGACGTTCGACGGCACTTGTCCTCGCACGTGTGGAAGCACACCCGCGAGCAGATCGCCGCGAACGGATTCCGCTCGCGATGCAGTTGCAAAGCCTCGGCGCAGCGTTTTTCGGCCACCAGCGAGACGAATCCGGGAATATCGACGTTCGCCGGACAGGCCGAAGCGCACGGCGCATCGACCAGCGCCGGGCACACGCCCGCGCGGCAGCGCTTGTCGCGGATGTGCTCGACGTACTCCTGGCCGAAATGGCGGATCGTCGAGAGCACCGGATTCGGCGCGGTTTGGCCCAGGCCACAAAGCGAAGTATCCTTAATCGTCTCGCCCAGGTCGATGAGCCGTTCCAAATCGCACTCTTCGCCGCGGCCTTCGCAAATCCGATTCAGTATTTCCAGCATCCGCTTCGTGCCCACGCGACAGGGAACGCATTTGCCGCACGATTCTTCCTGCACGAATTCGAGGAAATAGCGGGCGACATCGACCATGCAACTGTCTTCGTCCATCACGATCAGCCCGCCGGAACCCATGATCGCGCCGAGTTCGGCGAGCGATTCGTAATCCAGCGGCACGTTCAAGTGCTGCTTGGGGATGCATCCGCCCGAGGGACCGCCGATCTGCGCCGCCTTAAATTCTTTGCCGCCGGGGATGCCGCCGCCGATATCGTAAATCAGATCGCCCAGTGCCATGCCGACGGGCACTTCGACCAGGCCGGAATTCTTGATCGCCCCGGCCAGCGCGAAAACTTTGGTGCCCCGGCTCTTTGCGGTGCCGTTGGCCGCGTACCACGCGCCGCCTTTAAGTACGATCGCCGGGACGTTGGCGTAGGTTTCGACGTTGTTGAGCACCGTGGGCTTGCCCCAGAGGCCGCTTTGAGCGGGGAACGGCGGACGAGGCCGCGGTTCGCCGCGGTTGCCTTCGATCGAAGTCAGCAAGGCCGTCTCTTCGCCGCAGACGAACGCGCCCGAACCCATGCGGATTTCCAAGTCGAAATCGGAAGCCGAGCCGAGGATATTCTTGCCCAACAGTCCGCACTCGCGGGCTTGGTTCAAGGCGATTTTCAGCCGTTCGACGGCCAGCGGATATTCGGCCCGCACGTAGATGAAGCCCCGATTCGCGCCGATGGTGTGCGCGGCGATCATCATGCCTTCGATGACGCTGTGCGGATCGCCTTCGAGCACGCTGCGGTCCATGAACGCGCCGGGGTCGCCTTCGTCGGCGTTGCAAACCACGTATTTCACCTCGCCTTTTGCGCCGCGGGTAAAGAGCCACTTGCGCCAAGTGGGAAAACCCGCCCCGCCGCGGCCGCGCAGGCCGGAAGCCTTCATTTCGTCGAGCACTGCTTCGGGCTTATTTTGCGAGAGCGTCTTGGCGAGGGCTTGGTATCCGTCGCGGGCGATATAGTCCTCGATCCGCTGCGGATCGATCTGCCCGCAGTTGCGGAGCACGATCTTCATCTGCCGTTTGAAGAAATCCATCTCGCCGGCGGCGGGAGTCGCCCGGCCGTCGGGCCGCTTGTGCGTAAGCCGTCCGACGACGCGCCCTTTAACCAGATGTTCGCCGACCAGTTCGGCGGCGTCCTGCGGCTTGAGGCATTCGTAGAAAGTGTCGTCGATCATCAAGGCCGGGCCGCCGGCGCAAGGTCCCAAGCAACCGGTGCCAATGATTGAGACTCTACCCAGCAGGCCGCGTTCGGAAATTCCCTGCTCTAACGCTTCTTTCACTTTCAATGCGCCGGAGGCGATGCAACTCGCCCCCAAGCAAAGCCGGATCTTCTGGTGTCGGTTCGCTTTCAACGCCGCCTCTTCGGCCCGAATCCGATCGCGGAGCGTCGTCAGTTCATGCGGTGTTTTCAACAACATGGTTATGAGTGGTAAGTGGGCAGCGGTCAGTGGGCAGTGGGCGGAAGGCAGTCGTTCAATTTGAAATTTGAAATTTGCAATTACCAATTTGCAATAAAGAAAATCAATAGCGGAATCCGTAATCGTTCTCTTCGGCAGCCTTGGCTTTTTGAGCGGCTTCTTCCTCGGTGCGATACCCGTCGAGAATCTTCCCCAATTGCGTAGGCTTGACGCGCTGATGCACGTCGTCGTCGATCATGATCACCGGGGCCAGTCCGCACGCGCCGAAGCAGCGGCCGATATCGAGCGAAAACAGCCGGTCGGAAGTGGTCTCGCCTACTTCGACGTTCAGTGCCTGTTTGAGCGCGGAGAGCACCTCTTTCCCCCCCCGTACGTAGCAAGCCGTACCAAGACACACCCGGACCAAATGCTTCCCGCGGGGAACGGTCGAGAAAAAGGAATAGAAGCTCACCACGCCCGCCACCTCGCTGAACGGTTTGCCCAACGCCAGGGCGATCTTCTTCAGCGCCGGCTCGGGCAGATAGCCGAACAGGGTTTGGGCGATTTGCAGCACGGGGATCAATGCCCCAGGCGTACCGACGTATTCCTCGAGCACGTCATCCAGTTGATTCAGGAGTTCTTCCTCGGTGGCTTCCGCACACCCCGTACATTTGCATAGCTCGGCCGACATCGTTGATTTACGCCTTAAATGGTTGATTTTCAGAAGGTTAGGGCGAAAAAGCCGCTTGGCTTAAGAAATAGTAACACAATTTGGCCCCGCATATCAAGATATCGAGAAATATTTCTCGGTTAATTTTTTTATTAAAAGAGTTTTTGGTAAATCGAAGCAGACAAGTATGTTTTATTTGACAACAATACCCCACTGTAGAGTTGGAATATTATAGTACATACGATTGGCATAGAAATCGCCCGGATTGATAAAAATGGACCAGAAAAGACACTTTTTCTACTTCCTTCCGACTTGCCGGGTCAAAGTAGGAAAAGATGGTTCATCCGGTTATCGCATCCTGATGGCACTCCTCGCGGAACATCCCTGCCGAAAATGCCTTGCCGCAAGAGTGATTCAGTTAGATGGTAAGAAATGTCATGGCATGCATGCTTTACCCGGTAATTTCGACCATCCGTTGGTCGGCCACGCGACATGCTTATTCCGACCGTCAATAGCGCGTCTGTTTCCCTGCGGTTTTCGGCTTCACCATCACAATTCGTACTTCGCTCCCTTTCCGCCCAATTCGATCACCGCTTGCCGCACTTCTTCGAGACTCTGAGGGCGTTCGAGGGGTTTTCCGAACCGGATAGTCACGCGGGGTCGGAATTTTTTGGGGATTTTCCAAAAGAACCGCCCCCCCTCGAAACTGAAAATGCTGCCCCAAAGGCCGTCGATGTAAACGGGAACCACGGGCGCGTTCGTGCCGCGAAGGATCGTCAGAATCCCCGGCTTGAATTCGCGGATCGCCCCGGTGCGGGTGATGCCCCCTTCGGGAAAGACGCACACCAGTTCGCCGCGTTGCAGGGCATCGCGGGCGGCGCGCAGCGATTGCACCATCGATTTCCTGCCCGGCTTGATCGGAATCACTCGGCCCAGCCGCCCGAACCAGGCAATCCACGGTTTCTCGAAATAATCGGCGAAAACCACCATCCGCGGATGGCGGGGCGTCGCCAGGCCGACCAGTACGCCATCGACCCAACTCACATGGTTCGGCGCAAGGATCGCGCCCGTTTCGGGTATGTTTTCCAAACCCTCCACCTTCACGCGGTACATCAACTTGGAAATCAGCACCGTGATCGTCCGCGTCGTGTCGAAGGCCGTGAAGCGGATCAAGACCATAACGAACGGAATCATGGCGATGCCAACCAACAGGAAGATCGTGCGATTCGAAAAACCGATGACCGTGCCTAGGAGTACGAAAATGCCGGTGGCTAAAAGCGTACCGGAAAAAGTGAGCAAATTCGTTGCGGCGAAGACCGAGCCTCGCGTTTTCTCGGGGCTGTTGTGCTGCAAGTAGGCTTGCAACGGAACATCGTAAAAACCGCCCGAAAGGCCCAAGAGGAACAGACATCCGCCGGTCATCAAATAACTGAATGAAGACATCGCGTACGGCACGATCTCCTGTCCCGGCACGTGAGTTCCATAGCCGGGGACGAAAAACAGAAGAATATGGCTCAACGCAATGCCGGCCGCTCCGAGGGGCACGAGCGGCATGAGGATTTTTCCGTGCGAGATGACTCCCGCTAGCACGCTTCCCAGACCGACCCCCACCGCGAGAACGCCCAGCAAGGGGCCGATTTCCTTCGTCGAGAGCGCCAATCGGGTCGTGCCGAAACCATCGACGTTGACTTGACACAGGCCGCCGAGCGACCAGAATGTGGCGCTAGCGATCGCGGCCAGGAAAAGCAACCGAATCGCAACCAGTTGGCGGATGTCCTTGAATGTTTCGACGGCAAAATTCCAATTGAAACTCCGCAAGGGATTGGCGATTCTCAAGCTGCGAATCGGCAGGCTGGTGCAGAAGCCGACCAACGCGACGCCGACGATCGCCGACGCCCATGACCACCAATGGAGGATACCAAGCGGCAGATCGTCCGATTTCGTCCAATCGCATAAATAGCCCGCTCCAAGCGATCCCAACACGATGGCCACGATGGTGGTCATGGCAATCAATCCGTTGGCGGCCGAGAGGCAATCGGGGCGGACGATTTCGGGAATCGAGCCGTATTTCGAAGGGCCGAAAAAGGCGCTGTGGGTGCCCATTAGAAACAGGATGAAAAACATCGCCCAGACATTGCCGTAATAGATCACCGCGACGCCGAAAACCATGAGGATGATTTCCGCCACTTTGCATCCGATGATCACCGTGCGTTTACTGAACCGGTCGGCGAAAAAACCGGCTGGCGCGGCGAATAAAATAAACGGCAATACCAGCATCGCCAAACCGGCCGGAACGGCCAGGGCCTTGAAGTGTTCGATTTTGTCCTCTTTTCCAAATTGCTCCATCACCAGCCAACGGAAAAACGGATCGTGCATCGCGCGATCGGCTCCGATCCACGCCACCAGCCAGCGAAAGAGATTGTCGTTCAACGCGCCCAAAAATTGGGTAATCAAGAGTCCCAAGAAACTTGCCGACAACAGCCCCTCGCGGCAGTCCCCGCCCGGGAGCGCGGACGCATGGGGAGCGCTTGTCGGAATCTCATTTTCGGGCATATCGTCGAGCGTCTTTTCCTGATCCGCGGATGACATGTTTTTCTCCGGGAGTAAATCCTTCCGCCCCCTCGTATCTGGGGGATGATTGATTGGGTGTAAGCGTTCACGCCCCGGTCGGGGACTGGTCCATTTTTCGGCGTGAAAACGTGTTTTGCGGACAAACGGTAGGCCGAAAACATGGACCTGTCCCCTTCCCGCGGCGCGAGGGGGACAGTCCCATTTTCGCG
>JADLEL010000018.1 GCA_020846145.1 Pirellulales bacterium
AATGGGACTGTCCCCCTTGCGCCGCGGGAAGGGGACAGGTCCATGTTTTCGGCCTACCGTTTGTCCACAAAATACGTTTTCACGCCGAAAAATGGACCAGTCCCCGACCGGGGCGTGAACGCTTACGTTTACTCTACTTCCACTCTAATTCTTCCGGCAAAGCATTCAAGTTTTCGCAACCGTCGGGCCGGAGGACGAGCATGTCTTCGAGGCGGAGTCCGCCGAAACCGGGGCGGTAAAGGCCGGGTTCGATGGTTACCACGTCGCCGTCGAGCAGTTCGGGGCCTTTGTAATCCAACAGCGGCGGTTCGTGAACCTCCAATCCGACGCCGTGGCCCGTCCCGTGCGTGAGGGCGGCGGGTTCGTAGGACAAGTTTCCAACCTGTCTTTCATCAGCGGACAGGTTTCCAACCTGTCTCAATTCCCGCTCATTCGAAGAAGGTTTGTCGATTTCAGGTGGATTGTGTTTTTTATCGACAGGTTGGAAACCTGTCCCACTTAGCGGCTCGACGCCCGCGCGCTTCTCGAAATAGCCGTGCTCGGCCAGCGCGGCGACGGTGGCGCGGTGGATGGTCTCGCCGGGGATGCCCGACCGGGCGGCGGCGATGGCGGCTTGTTTCGCCGCGCGGACGGCGGCATACATGCGGCGCAGTTCGTCGGGGATGTCGCCGTGAACGACCGTCCGCGTGCAATCGCCGTTGTAGAGCGTCGCGCGGTTGCGGGGGAAGATGTCGATGATGATCGGCTCGCCGGTGCGCAGTTCGCCCGCGCCGTGGTCGTGGCAGTCGGCCCCGACCGGTCCGCCGGCGACGATGGCGGGCGGATTGGCATAGCCGCGGTCGAGCAGGAAATGATCGATCGCCGCCCGCACGCGCTCCGCGGTGAGCGGCGCGCCGTCTTGCAGCAGGACGCCGTCGCCGCGGGCCTCGGCCCGGGCGATCAGCCGGCAGGCCATTTCCATCGCTGCCTCGGTCGCTTGCTGGGCCTCGCGGATCCACGCCAACTCCTGCTCGTCCTTCCGGCGGCGTTCGAGGACGCCAAGATCGAAATCGCAATCCACCTCCACGCCCGCCTGGAGGATCATCTCGACATACAAGAGCGGCAGCGAGCGGTCGCCGGTTACGCGGCGGACGCCGGCGCGCCGCAGACATTCGGCGGCGGCCTGGGCGGTGGCCGTTTCGCGGTCGCCGGAGAGTCCCCCGGTGGGTGCGTAATCGGCGGGGCAGGCGATTTCATCGACCGCCACGGCCCGGCGGGCGCGGTCCATCTCAATGTCCCGCAGAATCAGCACGGTTTTCGTTTTCCCCTCGGCGGCGGGAAAGCGCAAATAGGCGACCGGATCGCCCACCAAAAAGCGAATGCGATGATAGATCGAACAATTCTGCTGCGGAATTCCGCCGAGAATCAGTGATTTTTCTGGAATTTGAAGCATGAGAATTTGATAATCGAGAAATCAACCTTTTTCCTATTCTTTAGGCACGAGGGAGTATCATATTCTTGCCATATCATAATCGAGATAGGTAGAATTCGGGAGTGCATTTGCTCAATTACCCCCCACCATTAGGTCATTTTGTATGAAACTGACTTTGCCACCTAATCCCTTGACACAACCCCCTCGTTGGGTGAAACTTGATATAGGTCGCCTTCCTAGATTCGGTTGTAACCGTTCACAGGGGACTTTCCCGATTTTCGCGGCGCAAAAGATGATGGTGCCGTAAAAATGCTTAATCGCCGCGAAAATGGGACTCTCCCCCTCGCGCCGCGGGAAGGGGACAGGTCCATGTTTTCGGCCTTCCGTTTGTCCGCAATATACGTTATCCCGCCGAAAAATGGACCAGTCCCCGACCGGGGCGTGAACGCTTACATTCGGTTTCATTGAATGCGAAGGCCGTGTTGACGAAAAAGATTCAAAGGAGTCTGTCCCGTGAGTATCACGCTTCAAACCGATCCTCTTCTGCTTCGCGAGGATCCCGACGGCGGTCTGCGGATCGGTCAGACGCGCATCTTGGTGGAATTGGTATTGCGCGCTTTTCAAGACAGAGCTACGCCCGAAACGATCGTCCAGCGCTATCCGACCCTGGGGTTAGTCGATGTTTACGCGGTCATCACCCATTATTTGCAGCATCGCGAAGAGATGGACCGCTACCTTGCCGAACGGGAACGGCGTGCCAAGGAAGTGCGCGAGCGGATCGAGCGGGGACAAGGCGATATGGCCGAGATACGCGCAAAGCTACTCGCTCAGCAAGACAAATAAGGTGGCTGATGCTGCGACTGCTAAGCGATGAAAACTTTAACGGCGACATCGTACGGGGGCTTCTGCTTCGACGACCCGATATCGATTTAATTCGCACCCAAGACGTAGCTTTATTGGGCATTGACGATCCCGGCGTGCTGGCTTGGGCCGCCGAGAATAATCGCATTCTGCTCTCCCACGATAGGACCACGATGCCCGGCCATGCTTACTCCCGCGTGACCGCCGGTCAACCGATGCCGGAAGTTTTCATCGTCAACGACCGCTTTCCGATTGGACGAGTTATTCAAGAATTACTGCTTATTGATGGTGGCAGCGAACAAGCGGAGTGGAGCGGACGGGTGCTTTTCTTGCCTCTGTAAAAAATGGAAACATTTCCCACCGCCGAACAACTGAAAACCTGGGACCGCGCCCATTACTGGCACGCCTTCACGCAAATGGCCGAATACGAGCCGTTCCTCATCGAGCGGGCCGAAGGCTGCGTGTTTTGGGATAGCGACGGCCGGGAGTATATCGACGGCGTGAGCAGCTTGTGGTGCAATATCCACGGGCATCGGCACCCGAAGATCGACGCCGCGATCCGCGCGCAGCTCGACAAGGTCGCGCACGTTACCTCGCTGGGGGCGTCGAATTCGACCGGCATCCGGCTGGCGAAGCGGTTGATCGAAATCGCGCCGCCGGGCCTCTCCCGCGTTTTCTTCTCCGATGACGGCGCGACGGCCGTCGAAGTGGCGATCAAAATGTCCCTGCAATACTGGCGGCAGCACCCGCACCCGCGGCCCGAAAAAACCTTGTATTTGGCCTTGGGCGAGGCGTATCACGGCGATACCTTGGGCAGCGTGAGCGTCGGCGGGGTGGAAAAATTCCACGCCACGTTCCAGCCGCTCTTGTTCCCCGCGCTCCGCGTGCCCGCGCCGGATGCGTATCGCATGCCGCCGGGCATAGGGCCGGAAGAATTATGCCAGTTTCATCTCGCCCAACTCGAATGTGTTCTCTCCGAACACCACCAAAAAATCGCCGCGATGATCGTCGAGCCGCTGGTGCAAGGCGCGGCGGGCATGATCATGCACCCGCCGGGATATCTCCGCGGCGCGCGGGAACTTACGAAAAAGTACGATGTGCTGTTCATCGCCGATGAAGTGGCCGTCGGTTTCGGGCGGACCGGCAAGATGTTCGCCTGCGAGCACGAAGCGGTAACGCCCGATTTGATGTGCCTGGCCAAAGGCATCACCGGCGGATACCTTCCGCTGGCCGCCACGCTCGCCACCGACGAAATCTACAATGCCTTTTTGGGCTCCTACGTCGAGAGCAAAACTTTTTTCCACGGCCACACCTACGGCGGCAATCCGTTGGCCGCGGCGGCGGCATTGGCCACGCTCGAAATTTTCGAGGAAGAGCGGACGCTGGAAAAACTTCAGCCGAAAATCGCCCGCTTGGCGGAACATCTCGCGCGCATTGCCCGGCATCCGCACGTCGGCGACGCCCGACAGCGAGGCTTCATCGCCGCCATCGAACTGGTCCGCGACAAGGCCTCGAAAGAACCATACCCCTGGACCGAGCGCCGCGGCCATGCGGTTTGCGAAAGTGCGCTAAGGGAAGGCGTTTGGATCCGCCCGCTGGGCAACGTGGTGGTCGTCATGCCGCCGCTGGCGATTACCATGGAACAGTTGGATAAGATACTTTTCGCCATCGAACGGGGGATCGAAAAAGCAACGGGAGCGGCATTTTCGGATAGTCGAACATCATCACCGCAATGTTCCTGCGAATTTTAAGCATTGACGTTTCCACGCCGGTGCGCGGGAATCAGAATGATAATTCACCGGATTTATCAATATGAAACTTCTCGATTCACTCAATCGTCGGTTCGGTCGCTTTGCGATTCCGAATTTGACGCTGATCCTGATTTTTTTCCAAGTTTTCACCTACGGTCTGCAATACATCAGGCCGGAACTGCTCGACCGGATTATTTTCGTGCCGCAAAAGGTGATGGAAGGCGAATGGTGGCGGCTGCTGACATTCGTTACCTTTCCGCCGTTTACGATGCCGATCTTCGTGCTGTTCTTCTGGTATTTGTTTTACCTCTTCGGTTCCGCGCTCGAAGCAACTTGGGGCACGTTCAATTACAATCTCTATCTGCTCTTGGGCTACTTGGCGACGGTGGGGGCCGCGTTCCTGTCGCCCAACGAGCCGACGCACAACGGCTTCCTCTACGGCTCGCTCTTTCTGGCGTTCGCCTATCTCTATCCGAATTTCGAATTGGCCATCATGTTCGTGCTGCCGGTGAAGATCAAATGGCTGGCCCTGCTGCAATGGATCGGTTATGGTTATGCAATGCTGATCGGAGATTGGGTGGATTGGATTCAAGTAACGGCGTCGGTCTGCAATTTTTTGATTTTTTTCAGCCCGGAGATCGTTTTGCGTGCGCGATCGGGCCGCTGGCGGATGGCCCAGCAGGTGCGGAAGATCACCGAGCGCGATAAACCCCGCCACGAGTGCAGCGTATGCAAGGCGACGAACGTCACGCATCCGTCGCTCCGTTTCCGCTACTGCTCGAAATGCCCCGGTACGCCCTGCTTTTGCGAGGAGCACCTGAAGGGGCATCATCACGAGAAAGGCTCCGGCGACCTTTCCGCCGAAGGCCGAAAATCGGAGATCGGTTAAAAATCGATCACCCATCTTGCGCCCGCGAAAAACCGACACCTTTTCACGGCGCGCCGAATAATTCGGGTTATCAAACTTCGCGAGAAGGTCGATACCGAATCTGGCACTCATGTAGGGTCATGCATGAGCCTACCCTTTGCGAATGTGGCGTCGCCCATCCGCAAATGGTTTTTTTATCGAATATAACGTCCATAAACCACATTCCCACATTACCTGCTGTGTGGGTTGATCTCTCGACCACATTCTCGCCGGCGAAACTATCTCCAATAGTTGCCGAAGCCCCGCTCGCAACCTAGAGTTTTTTAGTAACCGTTCGCAGGGGACTGTCCCGATTTTCGCGGCGCCAAAGATGATGGCGCCGGAAAAGTGCTTGGGCGTTGCCCGAGAATAAGTTGCCGGAATCGTAGTAGGCACACTCCGTGTGCCGTCCGCGAATTACGGCACACGGAGTGTGCCTACTACAATCGCCGCGAAAATGGGACGGTCCCCCTTCGCGCCGCGCGCTTACGAGTTTTTTAGGCAATCCGAGAATAGAGTAAAAATATTTATGCATCGGTATTCCCGGAATAACGCGACTCTTTCGCCGAGGGGAACGACTTCCCTCTCGGCTTCCCCTTGGCACGCGTGCGGCGCCCTGCCGGTCTTTCTGCTCCTCTCGGCGGCCTTCGGAATCATCGGCTATCAATACTACAAACATCAGATCGAGGCGTCTCGCCAAGCGGCGGAAAACGAACTTTCGGCCATCGCCGATTTGAAGGTGCGGCAGATCGTCGAGTGGCGCAAGGAACGCCTGGGCTTTGCCCAAGTCGTCCAACGGGAGCCGTTCTTTCGGCAAGCGGCGCAAAAATTCCTTGCCGACCCGAACGACGGCGAGCTTCGCGATTCGCTGGCGGCATGGCTCGATTCCGTTCGGGAGCACAATCAATCCCTGCGGGCGGTGCTCTTGGACGCGGAATTGAACGTGCGCTTGGCATCGCCGGCGGAGAAGACTTATCTCGGCCCCATCGCCGCGCAATACTCGAGAGAGGCCTTGCAGTCGAACCGCATCGCCGCTACCGATTTGCATCGCGGCCGATTCGGCGGCGAAATCAATTTCGACTTGGCGATTCCGCTCGATTCCCCGACCGCGATCTCCTCGGAGGTTGTGAAAAAATCGGGCCGGGCGCCTCGCAATACCCGTTATTCGAGCGATTATCAACCAATCGGTTCGGAGCCGGTCCCATTTATTCACAACCTCTCGGCGGGCGACGCGAAGCAGAACGGCTCCCCAAAACGACCGTTCGGAGTGCTGCTCCTGGAAATCGATCCCTGCAAATTCTTGTACCCGCTGATTCAACAATGGCCCACTCCCAGCCGCACGGCCGAAACGTTACTGGTCGAGCGGCAAGGCGACGAGGCGCTATTCCTGAACGAATTGCGGCATCGCAAGAATACCGCGCTCATTTTCCGCGTACCCCTCGCTCGATATCGGAATGTGCCGGCGGCCGCGGCGGCGGCGGGGCGCGAAGGCGTGATCGAGGGACCCGATTACCGCGGTGTGCCGGCGCTGGCTTTCGCGAAGCGTATTCCGGGCACGCCGTGGCATATCGTCGCCAAGGCGGACCAAGAGGAAATTTTCGCTCCGTTGCGCGAACGCGCGTGGACCACGGCGATTATCCTGTCGGCGTTCTACCTGGGAGCCGCCCTGGGAGTGTGCTTTTTGTGGCGGCGCCGCGGCAAGCGATGGCGCCGCGACCAACTGGCCGCCGAACGGCGGCTGCAGCTCTTTGCCGAGAATCTCAACGACGTCATCTGGACGCTAAACTTCGCGGGAGAGTTCACTTATGTCAGCCCGTCCGTCGAGCAGCTCCTGGGATACGCGCCGGAGGAATTCCTCCGCTTTTCGTTCGCGCAATTCATGACGCCCGCCTCGGTGGAATCGGCCTCTGCCGCCCTGAAGGAATCGCTGGCCCGCGCGGAGCGGGGGGAGATCATCGGCGCGAGAAACATCGAATTGGAATGTTACCGCATGGACGGCGCATTGGCATGGCTCGACGTCAACTTCAACGGGATGTACGATGAAGCGGGCAAGTTGATCTGCTTCCAAGGAATCAGCCGCGACATCACCGAGCGAAAGCAGGCCGACGCGGCCCTCCTCCGCGCGAAGGAGGAATGGGAAAACACCTTCGATGTCGTGCCTGACGCGATCACGATTCTCGACACGGAGCACCGCATCGTCCGCGCGAACAAGGCGCTGGCGGAAAGCGTCGGGGCGACGCCGGGGGAGTGCGCGGGGCAGCACTGTTACCGCCTGATGCACGGCACCGAGGCGCCGCCGGAGGGCTGTCCGCATCGGCAATTGCTCGGCGACGGAAAACATCACGCCGGTGAATTGCGCGACGAGCGCACGGGAAAATACTTTTGGATCAGCGTTTCTCCGCGGCGCGACACGGCGGGCGCGCTGCTGGGGTGCGTCCACGTCGCCCGCGACATCACCGCGCAAAAAATGATCGAACTGGAATTGACGCGGCATCGGGACCATCTCGAGGAATTGGTCGCCGCGCGCACGGCCGAGGCGGAGCAGTCGCGGCATCTCGCCGAAGAGTCGAACGAGCAACTGAAAACCGCGCTGGAACAAGCCAATTTTTTGGCCCGCGAAGCCAAACAGGCGAGCCACGCCAAGAGCCGCTTCTTGGCCGCCATGAGTCACGAGCTGCGGACCCCGCTGAACGGCATGATCGGTATGATCGATCTGTTGCGCGGCACCGCCCTCGAGGAACGACAGCGCCGCTTCGCCGAAACCGCGCGCGAAAGCGCGGTCGCGCTGATGCGATTGATTAACGACATCCTCGATTTTTCCAAGATCGAGGCCGGGCGATTGGAACTCGAACGGAGCGCGTTCGCATTACCCCAAGTCGTCAAGGAGGCCGCGGAAAGCATCGCGCCCGAAGCCCACGAAAAACGCCTCGAATTGGTGCATTTCACGGCCCCCGAATGCCGCCGCGTGCTGCTGGGCGATGGAAACCGTTTGCGGCAGGTGCTCGTGAATCTGCTGGGCAACGCCGTGAAATTCACCGCCCGCGGCGAAGTCTGCCTGCGCATTGCCCGGACCGAGGAAGGTCCGGGCTGGATCGCCGCCCGGTTCGAGGTCTCCGATACCGGCATCGGCATCCCCGCCGACCGCCGCGACCGTCTCTTCCATTCGTTCTCGCAGGTCGATAGCTCGACCACGCGCAAATACGGCGGCACGGGGCTGGGATTGGCGATTTCCAAGGGCATCGTGGAAGCCATGGGCGGACAGATCGGCGTGCAAAGCGCGGAGGGCGTCGGCTCGACCTTCTGGTTCGCTCTAAAACTCGACACTTCCGCCGATGCCCCGCAAGCCGCGGAATCCTTGCCCGCCGAAATTCGCAACCTGCGAACGATGGTGGCCGTGGGGAACGAGTCGCTTGAGGCCGCGGTAAGCGATTATCTGCGGGAATGGGGCCTGCGGCCCGAAGCGGTCCCGGCCGCCGCCGCCGCCGCGCGTCTCGGAGAGGAGGCCGACTCCGACCCCTGGCGGCTCGCGGTGATCGACGCGGATCTCGCCGACGACCGGGGCGGCAAACTGGCGTGGACGATCCGTCAAAATCCGGCGCCCGCGGAGCCTCCGCTCATCGTTTTGACTCCCTATGGCGGGCACGACGAGGGGGGCGCGCGGCCGCCCCCGGCCAACGGCATTTATCTCGCCAAGCCCTTCAGTCAATCGGCGTTGTTCGACGCCCTCGTGGAACTCTGCGCGAATTCGCGGCGGCCGCCCGGCCAATCGCGCGGCGCTCCTTCGCGCGATCCGCGCGGGCTTCGATCGCGCCACGCCGGGAAGGCCCGCATCCTGCTCGCCGAGGACAATCGCATCAACCAGATGTATTGCCTGGAAGTGCTGCGGCAAGCGGGCCTCGATTGCGACAGCGTCGAGAACGGCGGCGAGGCCGTCGAAGCGGCGCTCTCGAATCGCTACGACTTGATCCTCATGGATTGCCACATGCCCGAAATGGACGGCTACGAGGCCAGTTGGCGCATCCGCCGGCGGCAACAAGCCGATTCCGCGCGGGGGCGGATCCCCATCGTCGCGCTCACGGCGAATGCCCTCAAGGGCGATCACGAGGTCTGTTTGGAGTCGGGCATGGACGATTACCTCAGCAAACCCTTCGAGGGCCGGAAACTCATCGAAACGATCGACCGCCTGCTCGACAAATCGACGGCGACGGACGCGGCAAAGCCGGCGGACGCCGCCCCGCCGACCGCGGCGCCGCAAGCGCCGGTGAAGGGCCCTGGCGGAGATTTGCCGCCGCTGGATTTCGACGTGCTTCTCGACCGATGCATGGGAGACGCGGGATTTGCCGCGGCGCTCTTGGAAGAACTCGAAAGCGGCGGACCGAGCCGGTTGGAGGAGATTACCCGGCAAATTCGCGCCGGCGCGGCGGTGGACGCGGGCAAGGCGGCGCACTCGTTGAAGGGCGCCGCCGGAATCGTGGGCGCCGAGCCGTTACGCGCCGTGGCCGCCGAAATCGAAACCGCCGGCAAAGCGGGCGATATCGAGCTGGCGGCCGCCTTGTTGCAAGAGATGCGCGCGGAAATGCGGCGCTGCCTCGAATATCTGCCCGAGATTCGCGAACGATTATCCACCATGAATTAACTTAGGCGTTGCCCGAAAATAAGTTGCCGGAATCGTAGTAGGCACACTCCGTGTGCCGTCCGCGAATTACGGCACACGGAGTGTGCCTACTACATTGGAATTCGGTAGTTCATTGTCGGACAGCGCCTTATTGGCTCGACAAATTCGCGTTGGGGCGACAGTTGTACCGTCGCTCCGGGGAAGGCAGTACAACCGCCTTCCCAACAACCTGTCGGTTTAAGATTGTCGAAGGAATGCCTTTCCCCGGAGTTGCAAACGCCATGAAAGTCTTGGCCGTCGATGACGACTCGATCAGCCGTCTCGCAATCGCGCACGCGCTGAAAAAAGCGGGATACGAGGTGCTTCTCGCCGGCGACGGCCGCGAAGCCTTGAATCTGCTGCAAGCGCATCCCATCCAGTTGGTGGTCTCCGATTGGAGCATGCCGAACCTCAACGGCCTGGAATTGTGCCGGGCGGTCCGCAACGCCGATCTCCGCCGCTTCGTGTATTTCATCCTGCTGACCGGCCATTCGGAGCCGCAAGACGTCGTGGACGGATTGGAAGCCGGCGCCGACGACTTCATCGCGAAACCGTTCAATCCGGCCGAATTGATGTTGCGCGTGAACGTGGGCCGGCGGATCGTCGCCTTGGAAACCCGCGACCTCACGATCTTCACCATGGCCAAGCTTGCCGAAGCGCGGGATTCGGAAACGGGAGCGCACCTCGAGCGCATCCGCGGATATTCCCGAGTCCTCGCCCAATGGATTTTCCGGCATGGCCGGGGAGGGCGCAAAATCGACGAGGAATACGTGCGGCTGCTGTGCGAGACGTGTCCGCTGCACGATATCGGCAAAATCGCCATCCCGGATCGGATCCTCCTCAAACCCGGCCGGCTCGACCAAGACGAATTCGAAATCATAAAAACGCATACGACGATCGGCGCGCGGATGCTCGATGCGGCATTGGTCGAGTTCCCCAATGCGGATTTCTTGCGGATGGCGCGGGATATCGCGCTTTCGCACCACGAACGCTACGACGGCGGCGGCTATCCGCAAGGATTGGCGGGCGAGGCGATCCCGCTTTGCGCGCGGATCGTCGCGGTGGCCGACGTTTACGACGCGCTGACCTCGAAGCGCGTCTATAAAGACGCCTTCGGCCACGCTTCCGCCGCAACGCGCATTACCGAGGAATCCAAACGCCATTTCGATCCCGAGGTCGTCGCCGCGTTCCTGGCCGAAGAACGGCGATTCACGGCGATCCGGGCCGAATACGCCGAAGAAATCGCGCGCGCGCCCGTTGAAAAAGCCGCCGCGTCGTTTACCCTCGCTCACGTAAAGGACCACTTATGACAACGCCCGCATTTCTCGCCTTGGTCGTTGACGACGAGCCGATTTCGCGCAAAATGCTGACTTTCGCCCTGACGCAGGAAGGTTTTGCCTGCGACGGCGCGGAAGACGGCGAGGAAGCGCTGTTGCTCTGCCGGCACCATCCCTACGACCTGGTGGTGACCGACCTCATCATGCCCAACAAGCACGGCCATTCGCTGGTCGTCGAATTGCTCGCCGGCGAGGCGCATCCGGTGGTGATCGTCCACACGTCGGTGGACGACCCGCGGATCACCAAGGATTTGCTGGCCCGCGGAGTTGACGACGTGGCCTATAAGCCCACCAACTACAAAACCTTGGCCGCGCGGGCGGCCGTGCTCGTCGGCCGGCGGCGGGATCACCGCGAGACTGCCTCCGCGCGGAATGCGCCGCGCGAGGCCGCGATCGAGACCGTCGATATTACCGATATCGAAGCGCGGATGGCGAATCTCTCCAAGATTCTCCCCGTTTCGCAGGCCGCTTTCGACGTGTACGACTTGGCGAGTTCCGACGACGTCCAGGTGTCGCAAATCGCCGCCGGCATCGCCCGCGATCCCTCGTTGAGCGCCGACGTCCTGCGGCTGGCCAACAGCGCCTTCTGCCGCAATAATCCTTCCGGAAAGCGAATCGTCGAGCTCGAGGAGGCCGTGCTCCGCGTCGGCCAGAAACGCATCGGCGAACTGGCGCTGGCCACCAGCGCGCTCTCGGCGGTAACCGCGAACGTGCTCCCCTGGATCGACATGGATTTGGCTTGGCGCCGCAGCGTCGCCGCCGGAGTCGCCGTCGATCTGCTCCTTTCCCGAGGCGACTATCCGGGGGTCGGCGGCGGCTTGTTCCTCAGCGCCATCATGCACCTGCTCGGACGCCTCGGCTTGGGCATGTCGTATCCCCGGCAATATCAACGGATGATCGAGCGCTGCAAGCAATCCGGCGAAACCCTCGACGCGCTCGAAGAAAGCGTCTTTCCCCTGAATACCGGCCAGGTCATGGGTTGCCTGCTGAAAGCCTGGAACATTCCCGAAGAAATCTGCCTCCCGCTGAACTACACCGCCAACTCGTTCTTGTCGCTGGCCCCGCTCGACGAACCCTTGCGGACCCAGGCGGAACTGCTCAAGCTGGCGATCTTCATCGGCCAAATCGCGGTGGGTAAATGGGACGCTTGGGACAAGCTCGAATTCCCCTCGAACTCGGTCGTCAAACGCCTGCGGATCGAGTCGCTCGCGCGGATCGTCCGGGACGCGCGGGCCGACACCCAACAAATCATCGGCCATCAACGGAAGACCGCCGCTTCCGAAGGGAAGCAGGCCCTTCCCCGGAAACCGGAATCCGCCGCCGCGCAAAGCGTTGGGCAACTCGATTACTGCAAGCTCTCCTCGGCCTCGTTCGATTTTCTGCGGGAGATCGTCGCTTCGATGGGCATCGAATTGAACGAACGCGCGCCGCACGAAGTCGAAGCGAATCGAAACTTGTTGATCGATTGCCTCTGGAGTCCGCCCAAAAAATTCACCGAGAGCTTCCCCGCCGACAAACCTTGCGGGGCGAAGCTCATCGTCGCCGCCGCCAATCATGCCGTG
This sequence comes from Pirellulales bacterium, assembly GCA_020846145.1. Lineage (GTDB taxonomy): Bacteria > Planctomycetota > Planctomycetia > Pirellulales > Thermoguttaceae > JADLEL01. Next base: position 12,484 of record JADLEL010000018.1, read on the forward strand.
TTCTATCGCCACTTGGGCAAGGTCGTTCCGCTGCCCACGAGCTACGGAACGCTCCAAGCGGCCTGCGGTGATATGGCGCGGCGCGCGGAATCGTCCCACGCCGACAAAACGCCGACCTTGAGCAATTGACGCAGGTATTGCCGGGCGCCATTTACTCGTTCCCACGCTCCGGCGCGGGAACGCAATCTCCCGACGCTCCCGCGTCGCCGAAGCGCTCGCCGGCGCAGTCATCGCTCCTCGTTCCTGTTTCGCCGGGTGCCATGCCCACGCTTGCCGTGGGCATGGCGATGTTTTCCCCCCATTCCATCATGCCCACGACGAGCGTGGGCATGGCACCGGCCGCGCTTGTATTTTCGGCTCGAAATCGACATACTTGAATGACTCAAAAATCATGCTCTCCCCAACCCCCTAATTCCACATCCTTGCCGTCCGTACCCATGCAATCCGCCGAAGAGACATCCTGGTGGTCGCGGCCGTGCGGCGGGCGGGATGTGCTGCGGCTCTCCCTGCCCTTGATCGTCTCCACGGCCACCTGGACCGTGATGAACTTCATCGACCGCATGTTTCTGTTGAAGCATTCGATGGACGAAATGGCCGCCGTGCTCCCCGCCGGAATGCTGCACTTCACGCTGATCTGCATTCCGCTGGGCATCGCCTTGTATGCGAATACCTTCGTCGCGCAGTACCACGGGGCGAATCGCCCGGAGCGCATCGGACCGGCCATCTGGCAGGGCGTTTGGATCGGCGTTGCGTGCATTCCGCTGTTCCTGGCCACGATCCCGCTGGCCCCGCTGGTCTTCGCCTGGGCGGGGCACGAACCGAAAATGGCCCGGCTGGAAACCATCTTTTATCAGACCGTGGCGATCAGCGCCGGCGGGGAGATTATCGCCGCGTCCCTGGCGGCGTTTTTCATCGGCCGCGGGAAGACCCGCGTGGCCATGAGCGTCGATGCGCTCGCCGCGATCCTCAACGGCATCTTGGATTATCTCTTGATCTTCGGCAATTTCGGCTTTCCCCAGTGGGGCATCGTGGGGGCGGGCGTGGCCACCTCCCTCGCGCTCTGGTTCCGCGTGATCGCCTATGCCGGCCTGATGATGCGGGCGAAATATCGCGGCCAATTCAATCTCTGGCGCGGCCGCCGGCTCGATGGGCCGCTCTTGCGCCGACTGTTGCGCTACGGCGGCCCGAACGGCCTGCAAATGTTTCTCGAAATCTTCGCCTTCACGCTCTATCTGCTGCTCATGGGACGGCTAGGCCAGTGGGCCATGACCGCCACCAATCTGGCCTTCAACATCAACTCGCTGGCCTTCGTCCCGATGCTCGGCCTCGGCCAGGGAGTGGCCACGATCGTGGGCCATCAACTCGGGCAAAACCGGCCCGACATGGCCCAAAGGGCTTCCTGGACCGCCTATTGGATCGCGCTCGGTTACATGGGTGCGATGTCGGCGGTCTATGTGCTGCTGCCCGACTTGATCCTCATCGCGCATTCGCTGGTGGTGAAACCCGAAGAGTTTGCCGATCTCCGCGCCGCGATCGTGGTGCTGCTGCGCTTCGTGGCGCTCTACAGCCTGTTCGACGCGATGAACATCGTTTTCGTGAGCACGTTAAAAGGCGCCGGCGACACGCGCTTCATCCTGCTGACGAGCGCTTGCATGTCGCCCCCGCCGGTGATCGCCGTGTGGATCGGTATCAACCGCTTCCATCTCGGATTGATGTGGTGCTGGATCGTGATTACCGTTTGGGTGATCCTGCTGGGCCTGATCTACTTCGCCCGCTTCCTCCAAGGCCATTGGCGCGAAATGCGCGTCATCGAGCCGGACGTGGTCCGCGAGGAAGAATCGCTCGTTTAGCCCGGAACCGACGGCGACGGCGGTGGAAACCTTCGTGAGTCGGGATATTTCATTTCCGCCCGCGGTTCACCGTTTGATCGACTGCCGCTTGCTGCGCGCCATTTCTGCGGCGTGGCCTTCGATGCCGATCGAGCGAATCTGCCGGATGCAGGCGGCGCGATTGGAGCGGAAGATGAAGCCGAAGACTTTGGCGATCCAATTATTGAACCAACGGCAATCCTGTGGATTTTGATGGACCTTGCAATCCGCGCAGGTGGCGTACTGGTTGTCCTGGCAGCACGAACGCACTTTGCACCATGTAGCTTTATGGTTCTCCCGGCATCCGGGGCAGCGCCCCCGCAAATACGCCCCGCAAGCCCCGCAGTACAGCCCGCAGCGGGCGACCAGCACGGGATCGGCGACGATTTCATTCATGATCCGCTCCTATTGCCTTTTCACGATAGCGCTGTAGGTTATGCTTCAGCATAACGCGATTCGACGATGGGTCGAACACGCATTTTTCAACCATACAGCGTTATGCTAAAGCATAACCTACAAACTACGAACTCACTCCTGGATATACGTTCTTTCCTTATAAAACAGGGAGTAAACGCAGAACAGCACGGCGGTGCAAAACATCGTGGCGGCGAAGAACCAGTAGTAATCCGGGCCGGTCAAGCGGCTGGTTCCATCCGGCTTTTGGATGAAAAAATTGACCGCTGCCGTGAAGACGTTGCCCACGGCGTTCGAGAGCAAATACATGCCCATAATCAGCGATTTCATCTTTTTCGGGGCTTGCGTATAGGAGAATTCCAAGCAAGTGATCGAGACCATGAGTTCGGCGACGGTGATTACGAGATAGGCCAAAATCTGCCATAAAAAAGTCGGCTTGTGCGCAACGTCGCGGGTAATGAGAATTTCCGCGAAGGCGGAGATCGAGAACGCCGCCACGGTCAAAAACAATCCAACGCCGATCTTCCGCAGCGGCGTCAAACGCACGATTTTGTTCAAGGCGGGATAAACGACGTAGGTGAAGAGCGGAATCATGATCATAATCAATAGCGGATTGATCGCTTGGACTTGAGCGGGATCGATTTCCCAACCGAAAATATGCCGGTCCATTTTATCGACCTGCAACACCCAGGCCGCGCCGGTTTGTTCGTACAAGGCCCAAAACATGGCGACAAACAAATAGAGCACGCCCAGTTTCACGACGACTTTGATCCCTTCGTCGCTGCACAATTCCTTGAGGAATTGGCTTCCGCCCGGTGGTATGTGAACGAATTTTTTCCGCCCCATCCAGAAAATCAGCGTGGCCGTAATCATGAGCACGCCCGGTACGCCGAAGGCTATCGCGGGGCCGAGATGTTTGGCGTTTTCGCCGAAATTCTCCTTGTTGCCGAAATAGCTCAGCAGAACGGGTGTGAGCAGCGTGGAGAAAAACGAGCCGAAATTGATCGAAAAATAGAACCAGCCGAATACTTTTTCCAGCAGATGTTTATTCTTTTCGCCGAATTGATCGCCGACGTTCGCCGAAACGCACGATTTGATGCCGCCCGCCCCCAAAGTGATCAAAAATAATCCCACGAACAGTCCGATTCTGGTCTGGTCGGCGGCCAAGGAGAAGTTTCCGATGCAATAGACAATGGAGAGATAAAAAATGGTGCGGAATTTCCCCCAAAACGCATCGGCGATGATCGCGCCGAGAATCGGAAAAAAATATACGCCGGCCACGAAGAGGTGATAATAAGTTTTTGCCTGTTCCTCCGACATCAACGCCAAAGACCCCGATCGGTCCAAGAGGTATTTCGTCATGAAAATGACCAAAATCGTTCTCATGCCGTAGAAGGTAAACCTTTCGGCCGCTTCATTGCCGATGATATACGGTACGCCGGGCGGCATCGTTTCGATGGATTGCGGAGCGGTCAGGTATTCGGTTCGGGCCATGATTTTTTCCGTCTATTTGCTTGTTTCGCGAAAGAAACTCGCTTTGGAATAGGGATGCTCAATTCTTCCGTAAAGCAAAACCTTACTGCATAACTGATTTCCCCGCTTCCGGCAACCGCTGGACCTGCCGGTGGTAAGAAAAACCGCCAATTTTTCCCCAAACGCGATACCTGGGACGGTTTCCGGGATTTACGAAAGATAACTCCACCCTTGCCGGAAACGCGGTCGAATGGGCCAGTGGCCGCTTTCCGGCATTTTTTTGCCCCCTCATTAGTAGGTGGGACAAGCGTAGGGAAGTTCCACCATCTTCGCTCATTTCGACGCATCCAAAAAGCGGAACGACTCGATGAGTTTTTTATCGTGCTCCGCCAGACGATCGAACAGTTTTTCTTCGATCACCACCACGAACACCGCCTGCCGGCCTTGGCTGTCGGCGACGTGGTAATAGACCCAGCGCATGGGCAGTTCGGAGGCCGTGCCGCGAATCTCGACCCGCAGCAGGCGGTAATTCGACGCGGCGGCCGATTCGCCGGCTTTGACGAATTCGCCGAAACTTTTTTCGAGCGCGGTTCGCAACTCGTCTTGAAAGGCCTCGAGCGTTACGAGTTTTTCCGGATCGGCCGGCGGCAGCGGGGAGAGCGTGCAACGCGCAAGGTGCTCGCCGTTCTCGAAAAGATGCAGATCGATCCGGCCTTGCGCGTCGGTGTTGATTTTCCAATTTCGGTCGTAAGTCAACTGCCATTCGCCCCGCTTCGGGCGGTGTTCGAGTTGCAGCAACTCCGGCGTGGCTTGGAAAGATGTGTTTTTTACGACCGATTCGTTCAACGCCGGCGAGGAAGTCTGCGGTATCAGGGTTACTTGCAGCCGCGCCACGATGTCGAAACCGTCGGTAACGGGGCTGGGTTTCCGCTGCTCCTTGACGAGCAAGCCGATCCAATCGATGCGGTTTCGCTTCCGGTCGTAGCGGTAGCGGGCCTTGAGTTCGATCTCGGTGCTGACGCTATCGACCATGCCCGCCACCCGGCCCGATATCTCGAATCGCGCCACGCCTTCGGTTACTTCCTTGAGGGTGCTTTGCACGTCGCATTGCCCGACGGTATCCAGACTCAGAAAGTGGGCCAGGAGGCGTTCGGAGTGCTTCCACGATTCGCCGACGGCCACGGGCTTTTCCGGCAGGAGACGGTCGAGCAGCAGGCTATTTCCCAGAACAACGACCACGTCCAAGTCGTCCTCGTTGAGCGTCCCCTTCGGAGAAAAAAGCACGGGCGGCCGATCGCCGACCTCCGCGCCGATCAGCCGACGTTCTTCCCGCAAGGCGGGCTTCCTGCTCTCGTCGCCATTTTTCACGAAACCCTCGGCCTTTTCGTAATAGCGCGCCGAGCGAGTGTTGCCCTGGGGATCGGCGGCGACGGCAAGGGTCATTTCGTCATAGACCAGCTTGCAATCGACGGACATTTTGTTGACCTGTTCCTTATTGGTCTGGCCCTCGATGTGCTTGTATTCGCCGCCGCCTTCCAACTGGCAAGTGACCTTGTCGATTTGTCCCGCCTGACGGCCGTTCGGGAACGTATAGGTCGCGTTATCCGCAAAGAGAACCCAACTCGATAACAAAAGAGGAAGGCAGGCGAAACCGGAAAGGAGTTTCATGGAGACTTTTCCTTTTTCATCAAGGTTTTCAGTTCGGTACGCAACGATTGAACCGAGTCGGCATTTTGACGTTCGGAAAGCACGGCGGATAGGATGAAAAGAGAAATTTACCGAATAATAGGGAAACCACCTATAGTGGTTTTTTGTAACCGTTCACAGGGGACTGTCCCGATTTTCGCGGCGCAAAAGATTATGGGTGCTGTAAAAAGTGCTTAATCGCCGCGAAAATGGGACTGTCCCCCTCGCGCCGCGGGAAGGGGACAGGTCCATGTTTTCGGCCTACCGTTTGTCCACAAAATACGTTTTCCCGCCAAAAAATGGACCAGTCCCCGACCGGGGCGTGA
>JADLEL010000019.1 GCA_020846145.1 Pirellulales bacterium
CCTTCGCTCCTGGGCAATATCCTCGGGGAGAATCTCGAACAAATCTACGATTCGCCGACCGCTCGGCGGTATCGCGCGGGCGTTCAAGCCTGCCGCGGCTGCCGGTTGCGAAACGCCTGCGGCGGATGCCCGGCCGTTTCCTGCGGGCAGGACCTCGATCCGCTCGTCGATCGCGACCCGCATTGCTTCCTTTCCGATTCCGCCGAGTTTCTCGCCAATTTCTAAGGCCTCTCACCAATCCACTCCCCACCTGTTCTCGGTACTTCATCCATCATCCTTCATCCTTCATACTTCTTTTTTCCCTTTCCCCCACTGGGGATGGGGACTATAATTGCTTCATCATGTCAACCATCGAAATTCAAGGTCTGGCGAAATCGTACCGCGTCTATCAGAAGAAAGAAGGTCTTGCGGCGGCGATCACCGGGCTGTTTCACCGGGAATATCGCGCGGTCGAGGCCGTGCGGGGGATCGATCTTTCGGTCGAGCAAGGCGAGTTCGTGGCCTTTTTGGGACCCAACGGCGCCGGCAAGACGACCACCTTGAAATTGCTCTCCGGCGTCATCACGCCCACCGCCGGCACGGCCCGCGTAATGGGCCACGTGCCGTGGAAGCGGGAGAACGCCTATCGCCGCCGGTTCGCGCTGGTGATGGGCCAGAAGAACCAGCTTTGGTGGGATCTGCCCGCCGCCGAGTCGTTCCGCCTGCACCAGCATATCTACCGCATCGAGGCGCGGCAGTTCGAGCGCGCGCGGGACGACCTCACGAAAATGCTGGGCGTCGAAAAACTGCTTTCGCAGCCGGTCCGCGAGCTTTCCTTGGGCGAGCGGATGAAAATGGAGCTCATCGCCGCGCTCTTGCACTCGCCGGAGGTGCTGTTCCTCGACGAACCGACCATCGGCCTCGACGTGGTCGCCCAGCACGCCATCCAAGTCTTTTTGCGGGAATACCAGAAGCAGCAAAAGGTGACGATCCTTTTGACGAGCCACTACATGAAGGACATCGCCGCGCTCTGCCGCCGCGTGGTGATCATCGCCCAAGGCCGGATCATCTACGACGGCTCGCTATCGGGCATCATCGACCGCTTCAGCAGCCACAAGGTTATTTCGCTCGAGTTGGCCAACGGGAAGCCGCCGGAAGATCTCGACCGTTTCGGCGAGGTGCTTTCGCTGGAGATGCCGAAAGTGAAAATCCGCGTCGCCCGCGCGGGCGTGCCCGAAGTGCTCGGCAACCTCCTCGCCTCGCAAACGATCCTCGACGTGAGCGTCGAAGATCCGCCGCTCGAGGAAGTAATCGCCGCGTTGTTCACCCACGGCGATGCGATGGAAAATGATGGCGGCTGAGGCGATCGGCGTTTCGCGGGATGAAGCAAGTTTAAGGGGGAAGGAGAAAGGGGGGAAATGGAAAAAGGGAATACGGGTTTTTCTACTGGATATGGCGACAAACAGGCGGAAAACGATTTTCCATTTTTTTCTTTCGCCATTTTCCACATTTCACCCTAGGTTGCTCCATTCGGATACGAAGCTATCCGACTTTTCGAAATTCATGCTCTACACATAAACCGGGACGGCACTGGCGAGACGCCAGTGGCACACGACGGGCTCTCGCGGATTGCATTATCTCACCCGCGTGGGCAGAATGACCATCGGGAAGCCGGCCCATTGCAGCCGCCGCTGGAGGGAGTAGGCGGTCTGGTTGTGCAGCAGGCGATGCATCCAATTATCCTTCTGGAACACGAGTTGCCCGGCGAAGAAGGTGGCCTTGGGGAAGTCCTGCACGACTTCAAGGCAGAGTTCCTCGAGTTCATCGACGGCGTCGGTGCCGATTCGCATGTAGGAGGTGGCCGGCATTCCCAACCGCCGGGCGAGATCGACGTACTGCTCCAGGGAATCGGCGATATGCTCCTTGAGCGATTCCATCGCTCCCGCGCCTTTGAACGCGCCGCTGTCGATCACGCCGGTCGAGATGAAAATGAAGCTGCGAAAGTGGTCCGGCGCGAAGCGGATCGCGTTGAGCATGGTGTGGATGCCCAAGCCGCTGTAATTGCCCACCAGCACCACGGCGGCGGGCTGGGAGGGATCGGGGGCTTCCAGGGTCGGCTCGCCGGTGGGATTGAGCTTGCCCAGCGATTCGTCCAACCGCCGCAAGCGCTCGCCAACCTTGTTGTAATAGTGGTTGATGAAAAAGCAGAGGGCGACGCAAATACCGGTGACGCTAATCGTAACCCAGCCGCCGGTATAAAACTTCTCATAAATAGAAACGACCAAGATCGACGTGCAAAGCAATCCGCCGCAAACAAACAAGATCAATCGCTTTCGCCAGAGGGGATTTTCGCGCCGGAGCGCGTACCAATGCTTGCACATTCCGATCATCGAAAGCGAAAAGGTGACGAACACGTTGATCGAATACATCACGACCAGCGTTTTAATGCTGCCGCCGGTGTAGTAGAGCGCGGCCATGGCCGCCAAACCCATGAGGATGATGCCGTTGTGCGTGGCGAGGCGTTCGGAAAGGTTGCCGTACCAGCGGGGCACCCAGGAATCCTGCGCCATGTTGGCCAGCACCCGCGGGCCGCCGATGAATCCCGCTTGCGCGGCGACGATCAACAAGGCGCCTTCGGAAAGCAGCGTAACGAACACCATCGCCTGGCCGCTCCAATGGGCATGCCATCCCGTATCCTTGACGAACGCTTCGGTCAAAAGCAGGTTCATGGTCTTATGGGGATTAAACTTGATGCCCAAGAGCAAATACGCCACGACCAACCCGCCCGCCATCAAGGCCAGAGAAATCGCCATATAGACCATGGTGCGCTTGGCGGTGAAAACGCGGGGTTCGCGCATCACCGACATGCTGTTCGAGACCGCTTCGATGCCGGTGTAAGTTCCCGCCCCCATCGAATAAGCTTGCAGGAACAGCAAGAGCATGGCCAGCAGTCCGAATTCGGGATTTCGGATGCCGTCGCCCAGGCCGGTATAAACTTCACGCGCCACATGGCCCGCGTCGGGCAAGTGCAAGCCGATCGCGCCCGCGACCACCACGATATGCGTAACCAGAAAGACGATGAAAATCGGCAGAAGCAGCTTGATCGACTCTTTCACGCCGCGCAGATTGAGGATTGTCAAAACGCCGATGGCGCCGAATTCAAAATACTTTTCCCATGCCGATCCTTTGAGATCCAACAAGCCGAAGATGGCGTCGCCCGCCGCCGCGATGGAGACCGTAACGGTGAGCACGTAATCGACCATCAGCGCGCAGCCGGAGACGACCCCGATCCGTCGTCCGAGCAATTTCGACGCCACCACGTACCCGCCGCCGTTGGGAAATTCCTCGATCAAATGGCTGTAGCACGCGGAAATAATAAAAACCGTCCCGGCGGTCGCCAGGGCCAGGAAAATCGCCAAATAGCTGTGCTGCCCCAAGGTCACGAAGGCTTCCTCCGGGCCATAACTGGTGGAAGACAGGCCGTCGGCCCCCAGTCCCACCCAGGCCAAGAATGCAATCAGCGAGATGTGCGTAAATACCGACTTGTCTTCCAAGTCCCGCGGCTTGCCGATCAGCAGTGTCTTCACCTTGTCGGAGATCGAAGGCCCCTCGTCGGGCATCGCCCCGCTCTCGACGACCACGCTCTCTTCCGCCGCCGGTAGCTGCACCACTTGCTCGGGCACGGGCAAAATCGTCCCCGGTTCTTCCGCCGCCTTACCCGGCTCGCCAAGGGGCGACGGGGCTTTCGCGCCATCGTTCGCCGTCGCTGCCCTCGAGGACGCGCCGCCATTGGCCGCCGGATTCCGCGGTGATCCGCCGGCCGCATTCTGCCGATTTTCGGTACTCATGCTTTATTTACAGGGGACTATTTCCAACAAAAGGCTTCGCGTGGTTTCGATTCCTCTCGGTTGACCATTTCGGCAACGATGGACTCGAAAACCGCGGGAAAGGCGGGTTGAAACACAAACTCGGTAGCTTATCATTATATCTTAATCTTAAATTTGAAGTAGGGTAGGCACTCAGGAGGTCTCAATGTCTTGTAAATCAGGAGGCCAGGCATTCCTGTCTCCCGTGAACCGCGACCGATGGTCGCGGCTTTCCAACGTGTCTCAAGTAGGGTAGGCACTGCCGCCATGAAATCGAGGCCATCCAAATCGCCCGCCCGGCAAAACTTTTCCGACCGTAACTCTTTCACTCCAAAGCACTTGTAGCCGGGCTGCGAGGCATGAGGTATAATTGCACATTCGATGAACGGTTTAATAAAAGCACGTAGCCGGCGAATATCCTATTGAAATCCCCGCATCCCGCCATCCATGCGACATTTATTCATTGGTTCCGTTGCCGCGATGCTGCTTTCCTGCCCCGGCGCAAGCGGTTGGGCCGTTGCGCAGGAATTATCGAATCTCGATGCGGCCGCCGCGCTGGAAAAAACGCTCGTCGAGGCGATCGCGCGGGCGGAGAAATCGGTGGTGGCCGTTGCGCGGGTGAAAAAAACGCCCGAAGGCGAGTCGCTGCTCTTGGAAAGCCGGCCCGATCCGTTCGGCCGCCGCGCGCTCTTGCCCGCCGCGCCGCAGCCCAGCGATCCCGACTTCCTGCCCAACGATTACGGCGCGGGCGTGGTCGTCGATCGGCAAGGACTGATTCTCACCGCCTACCACGTGCTGGGCGAAGACAGCGAATACTACGTCACCACCGCCGACCGTAAGATCTATAAGGCGACGCCCAAGGCCGCCGATCCGCGGAGCGATCTGGCCGTGCTGTCGATCGAGGCGCACGATCTGACGCCGATTACTTTCGGCGATGCCGCGAAGATCAAAAAAGGGCAGATCGTCGTCGTGCTGGGGAATCCCTACGCCATCGCCCGCGACGGCCAGGCGAGCGCGAGCTGGGGGATCGTCTCGAACCTCGCCCGCAAGGCCCCCGCCGTTCCGAGCGAATCGGACATCACCGGCAAGCCCACGCTGCATCATTTCGGCACGCTGATCCAGACCGACGCCAAATTGAACTTCGGCGCGAGCGGCGGGGCGCTGTTGAATTTGCGGGGGGAGATGGTCGGCCTGACCGTCTCCTGGGCCGCGACGGCCGGATTCGAGAGCGCGGCCGGTTACGCCATCCCCATCGACGCCACGTTCCTCCGCGTGCTGGAAACGCTCAAGCTGGGCCGCGAAGTCGAGTACGGATTCCTGGGCGTTCCGCCCGCCAATCTGCAATCGCGGGAGATGCTGCAAGGGCTGCACGGCGTCCGCGTTTCGCAAACGGTGCCCGGTACGCCGGCCGTGAAGGCGGGCGTAAGGGCCGGCGACATCATCACCGCCGTGAACGACGAGCCGATCCACGACGCCGACGGCTTCGTGCTCGCGGTCGGCAAGCAGCCGGCCGAAGCGACCGTGAAATTGGCCGTGCTGCGCGGCGGAAGGCCGCGCGCGATCGAGGCGAAACTCAGTAAATATCCGGTCCGCGGAAAAAAAATCGCTACCCAGGCGGAACCGCTCTGGCGCGGACTGCGGGTCGAATATCCCACGGCGGTCGTTGACGAGCAAGGCCGCGGCATGAGCGGCATCGCCTTTCCGAGCGAAGGCGTAACGGTCGTCGAAGTCGCCGAAAACAGCCCTGCGGCGGCCGCCGGATTGCGCGTGGGCGCGATCGTAACGCACGTCGGCCGCACGCCGGTCAATTCCCCCAAAGAATTCCGCGCCGCGGTGGAGAACTCCTCCGGCCCCGTTACGGTTCAGATTGCCGACGACCGCGCGAATCCCGCGCGGATTATCGAGCCGGGAAACTAATCTGTTTGGATTTTCGATATACATCCTTAGTCCCGAAGGGACGTCAGTCATTAGCCAGGGGTGTGAACCCCTGGAAAAGGAAAGAATAGAATTTTCAGCCCTGAAAAGGCGGCAGTAGGTTTGCATTCGGGATTACTGCCGCCCCTTCGGGGCTCAGGATTGCACTCTCGTCTTCTCCCAGGGATTCACACCCCTGGCTAATGACTATCGTCCCTTTGGGACTCGCACATTTGAGGTTGCAATTTGTGACCTCAAATCAAATATCGCAACAAATCAACCATGCAAACACCGGTTCTAGGCTTCTCGGCATTTCTCGAAGGTCTCCAAGCGCCTTTGACCGGCTTCGAGTTCATGGGCCGGAATCCCAAACTGTGGCGCTACGGCATCCTGCCCGTCGCGGTGAATTTGCTGCTGACCGGTTTGGTGTTGCTGGGGCTGATCGGCGCGGGCGCGTATTTCACGACGGTCGTGCATCCGAAATTCAGTCCGGGCTTTATGGGCTGGATTGGGGAAATTTTGTTGATCGTCTGTCTCTTCGTCCTGGCGTGCAGTTTGGCCTTCGCCTTCTGGATGATCGCGCAAATCGCCGCCTGCGGTTATTTCTACGGCAAATTGGCCCGGCAGGTCGAAAAACTGCTGGGCATGAAGGACGAAGAAATCGTCGAAATCCCCCTGCTGCACGAAATAACCGACACGCTTTGGGAATCGCTCTCGCTCTTGCTCCTCAATTTGCTGTTTCTGCTCATCCAGTTCGTGCCCGTCGTCGGGGCGGTCGTGGGCGTTTCGGGAAGCTACTACTTTACCAGCCTCGCCCTGGGCCGCGAATATTGGGATTATCCGCTTGCCTTGCGCGGCCTGCGGCGGAAGGAAAAACACCGCTTCGCCCGGCAACATCAACTGCACACGCTGGGACTCGGCACCGCGGTGATGATCCTCTTCCTGCTTCCGATCGTGAACGCCGTGCTGCTCACCACCGCCGTAACGGGAGCGGTTTTGTTGCACCGGAAGATATTAGCGAGTAGCCCCGATGGCCCGGCTATCCGGGATTGTTCATAAACATCGTAGATGCGGCATCCTGCCGCATTTTTGGCAAAAGCAGCAAGATGCCGCTTCTACAAATCGCTTTTATGCCATTAGTTTTCAGGATTGAGGGTAATTCCTCAAAGTTTATCGTTTAGCCCGGAGCCAACGGCGACGGCGGGTGGCGTTTTCCAGTGCCCCTTATGCCCGCCGTCGCCGTTGGCTCCGGGC
>JADLEL010000020.1 GCA_020846145.1 Pirellulales bacterium
CGCCGCGAAAATGGGACTGTCCCCCTCGCGCCGCGGGAAGGGGACAGGTCCATGTTTTCGGCCTACCGTTTGTCCACAAAATACGTTTTCCCGCCAAAAAATGGACCAGTCCCCGACCGGGGCGTGATTACGGTTTTTTTGAGGATGTTGCATGATGAGTAATCGACTTGCAATACGGCGAAATAATTTTCCGGAAAAAAATCGCGAGGATTGATTTAATCGTGAATCACGCCGAAAAGTTGAAAAGCCCGAACCTTATGCGACGGGGATGTGTAATAAAGTAGGGAATAAAATAAGGCACGATTACCCCCTTTTGTGGGCGGTTTACAAAATACTCGCAATAGGTTAAATTGCCGGTAACCAAGCATCCCAACCCCCACTTTCGGACGTTTTTATAATTTTTTTTCAAATAGGGGCTTGATTAAAGTCAGAAAAAGCTGTAAAAAAACAACGGTTCGATTTACACTAGGTACTGGGTGATGGATAACGGATGCCGGACACTGACGACCGGCAGGTTGCACCGAGGGGGATTCCGGCCGGTGAACGAATCACCGGAGTGCGTTTGCGGAATCCGCGCAGGAGTTCGGATTATATGATGCACGTCGATTACATGAATCCCGCCATTCGCCAACTTCGCGATCAGCAAGTGCGCTTTGCTCCTCGCGAAAAGAAGGTCGAGCAGGTCGGCCAGGCGGAAAAGCTGCTTCGGGAACTCGATCCCAAGCGCACCTACACCTACGAATATCTCTGTTTCCGGATTACCAGCTACCGTCCGGAGTCCTATCCCGATTTGAAGCTTTCCGGCCGGGAAGCCGGCCACGATCTGCGATTGTTCGTCGAGGACCTTTCGGAATCCGCCAATATCGCCATCGAGTGCGCCGGCGAGCGGGTGATGACCGTCGAGCAGCTCGCCAAGGAGTTCAACGTCTCGACGAAGACGATTTCCCGCTGGCGGCGGCACGGGCTGGTCAGCCGGCGGTTCGTGATGGACGGCCGCAAGCGGGTCGGATTCCTGCAAAGCTCGGTCGAGAGATTCGTCGAGCAGAACCGCGACCGCGTCCGCCGTGGCTCGCAGTTCAGCCAGCTTAGCGAAGAGGAGCGGATGGAGATCGTCGAGCGGGCGCGGCGTTTCGTCCAGGCCGGCGCCTGTTCCGCCGACGTCACCAAGCGCTTGGCGGCGCGGATGAACCGCAGCATCGAGACGATCCGCTACACGCTGAAGCAGTTCGACCGGGAACATCCCGATTTGGCCATTTTCCCCGAGAATCGCGGGCCTTTGGGTTTCGAAACCAAGCGCAAAATCTTCCAGCAATACCACCGCGGCGACTCGGTGGAGGAACTCTCGAAGCGGTACTGCCGCACGCGAACCAGCATCTACCGCGTGATCGCCGAGATGCGCGCCCAGCGGATTCGGGAACTGCCCTTGGACTTCATTCCCAACGACGCGTTTTCGCGCATCCGCTCGCAGCGCCGCGAACAGAAGGTTCTCGGCCCGCTGCCGGAAAGCGAACAGCCGGTCAAGAAGCCGCGGCTCCCCAGCGGCCTGCCGCCGTATCTGGCCAGCTTGTACGAGGTGCCCTTGCTGTCGCGGAAGCAGGAGGCCCATCTGTTCCGTAAAATGAATTATCTGAAGTACAAGGCCGCGAAATTGCGGTCCAAGCTCGACGCCGACCGGCCCAAGAGCAGCATGATGGACCAGATCGAGCGGTTTTACGACGCGGCCGTGGCCACCAAGAATCAAATCATCCGCGCGAACTTGCGGCTCGTGGTCTCGATCGCCAAGCGGCACGTCGGGCCGGTCGATAATTTCTTCGAACTGGTGAGCGACGGGAATATGTCGCTGATGCGGGCGGCCGAGAAGTTCGATTACGCGCGGGGCAATAAATTCAGCACGTACGCGAGCTGGGCGATCATGAAAAACTTCGCCCGCACGATCCCCGACGAACACCGCTACCACGACCGCTTCCGCACCAGCCAGCCGGAGTTGTTCACCTCCGCCGAGGACGATCGCAGCGACCAGGTGGAGTTGGAAACCGCGCAGAATCAGCGCGAATCGCAGGTCGAAAAAATCCTCGGCTGCCTCGACGAGCGGGAGCAGAAGATCATCGTCCGGCGTTTCGGCCTGCAGCGCGGCGAAGAACCCCTCACGCTCAAACAGGTGGGGGCCGAGTTGGGCGTTACCAAAGAGCGCATCCGCCAGATCGAAGCCCGGGCGCTCAGCAAGCTCCGCAAAGTGGCGGAAGAAGAAAAAATCGATTATCCGGCGTAGTTTCCGAGCTTCCGCTTATCGAAATAATCGAGAGTTGCCCATAGTTATTCGGGTGATTTGACGATAGGATACTTGAGTAGCCCCGCCCGGGCGGGCGGGGTTCGCGGCGTACGATGCACCACGAACCCCACCCTACCGGGCGGTTCTCTTTAGGAGAAGGGGTGATGGGCGATCTTCGGGAAATTTACTCGGCTTTCAATCCCTTCCTGGGAGTGGATTGATCGTGGCGTTTCTTTCTCGCCGTGTTAATTACATCACATGCCCACCTATAGGAGTGGTGTTTTTTCAAGAAAAATTCAAAAAGTGTCCGTGAAAGGGATTTTTTCCCCTTTACATCACCTTGCGTGGAATTGCATGTCCGTTATATTAAGAGGTTCGCGTAGTATCATGACCTGCTAGCGTAGCTCAATCGGCAGAGCAGCTGATTTGTAATCAGCAGGTTGTGGGTTCAAGTCCCTCCGCTAGCTCCTCGAGGAAGAGAGTTGCGGTGGACCGGCGGCGATGAGCGGGAGGGAAGGTGAATTTGAGAGACGAATCGGCACGGTCAGCCCCGGGGTAGCCTGCGGGCGCAAACCCCAACGGGGGGTTATCCAAGTGGCTAAAGGATGCAGACTGTAAATCTGCCACGCATTGCGTTTCGAAGGTTCGAATCCTTCACCCCCCATTTTCAAAAACAAACGATTTGGTAATAATAGGACTTTTTTGCGGGGGTGCGAAATCGTCGGCTGGTTGGAAGCCGGGAGACTAAGGATTCGAGCATGTAGGTTATGCTTCAGCATAACAAGACTGTAGTCCTAATGTTATGCTAAAGCATAACCTGCGTGCTCCAGCATAACCTACGTGTGGGATTTGCCGAAATTGCAGCGAAAACACGCGGGTGTAGCTCAACGGTAGAGCCGTAGCCTTCCAAGCTACTCACGTGGGTTCGACTCCCATCACCCGCTTCCGGTAGGCTGCTGTAGCTCAGCCGGTAGAGCGCATCCTTGGTAAGGATGAGGTCATGGGTCCGATTCCCATCAGCAGCTTTTCGTCGGACGGAAAGCGCATTCGCCGCGCGGCGAGACGTCCGTTTCGGTTATTTTTTATCACTCAACTACCCGCCCGATCAACGCAGGGAGATTGAAACTACAATGGCCAAAGAAACATTTGCACGCACGAAACCCCACGTGAATGTGGGAACGATCGGTCACATCGACCACGGGAAGACCACGTTGACGGGGGCCATTTTGGCCGTCCAAGGCAACAAGGGGCTTGCCAAATTCAAGTCCTACGCCGATATCGCCAAGGGCGGCACGGTGCGCGACGCGACCAAGACCGTAACCATCGCCGTCTCGCACGTCGAGTATCAGACGGAGAAACGTCATTACGCCCACATCGACTGCCCGGGCCATGCCGACTTCATCAAGAACATGATCACCGGCGCCGCGCAGATGGACGGGGCGATTCTCGTGGTCTCCGCGGCCGACGGTCCGATGCCGCAAACCCGCGAGCACGTGCTCTTAGCGCGTCAGGTGAACGTGCCCGCCTTGGTGGTGTTCCTCAACAAGGTCGATTTGGTCGATGATCCCGAGTTGCTCGAGCTGGTCGAATTGGAACTCCGCGAGTTGTTGACGAACAACGGGTTCCCGGGCGACGAGATTCCGATCATCCGCGGCTCCTCGCTGCCGGCGTACAACAATCCCACCGATCCGGCCGCCACGAAGTGCATCGGCGAGTTGATGGACGCGATCGACAGCTACATTCCCGAACCGGTCCGCGAGAAGGACAAGCCCTTCATGATGGCCGTCGAGGACGTATTCTCGATCGAAGGCCGCGGCACCGTGGCCACCGGCCGCATCGAGCGCGGCGTCATCAAAATCCAGGAAGAAGTCGAGATCATCGGCTTCAGCAACGAATCGCGGAAGACGGTCTGCACGGGCGTGGAAATGTTCAACAAGACGATGGATCAAGGCGAGGCCGGCGACAACGTCGGGCTATTGCTCCGCGGCATCAAGCGCGAGGAAATCGAGCGCGGGCAGGTGATCGCGAAGCCCGGCTCGATCACGCCGCACACCGAATTCGAATCGGAGGTCTATGTGCTGAGCAAGGAGGAAGGCGGCCGGCACACGCCGTTCTTCAGCGGCTATCGTCCGCAGTTTTACTTCCGCACGACGGACGTGACCGGTTCGGCGCATTTGTTGGGCGGCGCGGAAATGTGCATGCCCGGCGACAACGTGAAACTCAAGGTGGAATTGGGCTCGCCGATCGCCCTGGACGCCAACGTCCGTTTCGCGATCCGCGAGGGCGGCCGCACGGTCGGTTCCGGCGTGGTTACCAAGATCGTCAAATAATTTACCCAGGGGTGTAGCTCAATTGGTAGAGCACTGGTCTCCAAAACCAGCGGTTGGGAGTTCGAGTCCCCCCGCCCCTGCCATTTGAACGCCCCCGATGAGAGCGATTTGCTTCCCGCTTTTAAGCCCGGAGCCAACGGCGGCGGCGAATCGCGGGAAACGAGCGGATTCGAATCGACGGCGATTTTCAGCGAAAGCGCCGTCGCCGATTGCTCCGGACTAAATAAACAGTGCGATATAAAAAGCCCTTCCCGGCTACGTCTCCCGAGAACCAATGCGATAGAAGGGAGAAGGGGGGAGGGGTGAAAGGAGAAAAAATTTATTTTTCTCTCCCTTCGCCCTTCTCCCCTTGCCCTTGCTGGAGAAGTGGTTTTTCGGCGTTGGACGGGTTTGCAACCTGTCGCGCGGCTGCGCGACATCCTATGGACAGGTTGGAAACCTGTCCTACGAAAGATGCAGGTTGGAAACCTGTCCTCCGAAAGAGAAAACCAACAAAACAATCGCGGAGTATTCCCGTGGGCGCGTTTTTTCAGGAATTGATGACCGTCGGCATTTACAAGCGGAGCCAAGGCCGCATCACGCGGCAGGTAACCTTCGCCGCCATGGCGTTGGTGCTCGCCGTCGGTTTTTACCGGATGCATCAAATTCTGTTGTTGAAAAACATCGGCGATTCGTGGCAGATCACCCAGTTTATGATGAAATCCGGCATGGCCTACTGGCTGCCGGGCGGATTGGTCCTGACGGGCTTGTGGATTTGCTTCCGGCTGGTGAATCTGCCGAGTTTCGCGGATTTCCTGATCGCCGTGGAAGCGGAGTTGAACAAGGTATCCTGGCCAACCCGCACCGAATTGATCCGATCCTCGATCGTTGTTTTGATAAGTTTGCTGTTGTTGGCGGCGGTGATCTTCTCGTTCGATTTGATTTGGAGAAAAATATTTCAATTGCTTGGCATCTTAGGATAACGCGAACGCGATACCCGAGTGCGCAGGTTATGCCGAAGCATAACAAACCTACATTTCGATATCCTCGTGGTCGTGCCGAAGCATAACCTACCGAGGTATTAAGGCAGCCTCGCGGCGGAAGCCCTCGAAAAAGTGATCGACGAATCCAACAATCCGAGCGAACAACCGGAAGCCCCGCCGGCCGCGGCCGTGGAGGCCGTCGTCGCGCAGGTCGCCGTGGAATCCACGCCCGCCGCGCCGGTCGCCGATGCAGCGCCCGAAGCGGCGGTTAGGGGATCGGCGGTTGGCGCGCCGCCACCGGAAACGCCGATCGAGGCGCCGCCGGCCCCCTTGATCCGAGACGAAGCAACGCCCGAACCGCCGGCCGCGGAGCCTGCGGAAGAGCAAGCCGCCGTCGAGCCGGGAAAGAAGTCGGAGAAAATGGATTGGTACATCCTCAAGGTGCAGAGCAACCGCGAGGAGTCGATCCGCGAGGGATTGTTGCGGCGCGTGGCCATCGCCGGGCTGGATTATTATTTCGACGAAGCGATCGTGCCCGTCGAGCGCGTTACCGAGTTCAAGGGCGGAAAGAAGAAGGTCATCAAGCGGAAGCTGTATCCGGGCTACCTGGTCGTCCACATGGAGATCAACGACGACACGTGGTTTTTGGTGCGGGAAACGCCGGGCATCGGCGATTTCACCGGCGCCGCCGGCCGGCCCTCGCCGATGTTGCCGCACGAAGTATCGAAAATCGTCTCCAAGGCCGAAGAAAAGAGCGAGAAGGCCCCCAAATTGAAGATCGCCTTCAAGGAAGGCGATCGGGTGAAGATCAAGGACGGCACCTTCGAGAATTTCGAGGGCGATGTCGATAGCATCGACCAGACGAACGGCCAGGTAACCGTGATGATCAATATCTTCGGCCGCAGTACGCCGGTGACGTTGGAATACTGGCAGATCGAAGCGGTGTGAAGCAGGGATTAGGGATTTGAAATTTTAGATTTGAGATCGGAAATTGACAATTTAGCGTACTCGCAGTCCAATCGTTCATCGCTATCTCCTATCCCCTACCTCCTATCCCCTGACTGAAAACCGAGAACTATAAACTGAAAACTCGACAATGGCCAAACAATTAGTAGGCGAAGTGAAGTTCCAGGTGCCCGGCGGCCAAGCGACGCCCGCCCCTCCGGTGGGAACGTCGTTGGGCAAGTTCGGCATCAACCTGGGTCAGTTCGTGCAGCAATTCAACGAACGCACGAAGGATGCCGGCGGGATGCCCATACCGGTGGTGGTGAAGGTCTATAACGACCGCACCTTCGAATTCGTGACGAAAAGCCCGCCCGCCGCCGCTTTGTTGAAAAAGGCGGCCGGGATTGCGAAAGGCTCCGGCGTGCCCAACAAGGAGAAGGTCGGCAAGGTAACGGTCGCCCAGGTGGACGAGATTTGCCGGCTGAAGATGGCGGACCTCAATTCGCGCGACCTCGAACACGCCCGGCAGATGGTCTTCGGAACCGCCCGCAGCATGGGCCTGGAAGTGGAGGGATAAACATCGTGCCTAAAGCAACCAAACGCATGAAGGTGATGACCGCCAAAGCGCCGGCCAAGGTTCTGCCGCTTAACGAAGCGGTCGAAGTGTTGAAATCGTTCAACACCACGAAGTTCGACCAGACCGTCGAAATCGCCATCCGCCTGGGCATCGATCCCAAGCAAGCCGATCAGATGGTCCGCGGCTCGATCGTGCTGCCCAACGGCATCGGCAAATCGCTGCGGGTCGTGGTCTTCGCGAAGGGCGACAAGATCGACGAAGCGAAGGCCGCCGGCGCCGAGGAGGTCGGGGGACCCGAATTGGCGGAGAAGATCAAGGGCGGCTGGACCGATTTCGACGTTTGCATCGCCGCGCCGGACATGATGGGCGTGGTCGGCCCGCTGGGCAAGGTCCTCGGTCCGCGGGGCCTGATGCCCTCGCCCCGCGCCGGCACGGTTACCCCGGACGTGGGCAAAGTCGTGAAGGAATACAAGGCCGGCAAGGTCGAATTCCGCAACGACGCGGGGGGCAACATTCACGCGGTGGTGGGCAAATTGAGCTTCGAACCCCAAAAACTCGCGGAAAACATCGCCGCGTTTTTGAATAATATCCAGCACATCAAACCGAATGCGGTCCGCGGACAATACATCAAGGGCATCGCCTTGAGCGCCACGATGAGTCCCAGCGTGCGCATCCAAGCAGTGTAATCATGAGCAAATACGTGAAAAATTTGATCTCCGACCACCTTCGCGAGCGTTTGAAAGACGTGAACGACGCGCTGCTGGTGAACGTGATCGGCTTGAAGTCGAACGCCACGATGCGGCTGCGCAACGAATTGGCGAGCAAGAACATCCAACTGCTGGTGGTCAAGAATAGCATGGCCGCCCGCGCGACCGAAGGCACTTCGCTGGCACCCATGTTCGAGGGCTTGACGGGCACGTCGGCGATCTGCTGGGGCTGCGAGGACATCGTCTCCCTGGCCAAGGAAATCACGAAGCTCGTCCGGGACGAAAAGAACAAGCCCTTCGAAGCCCGGGGCGGGGTGATGGACGGCGAACGGCTTTCCCCCGAAAAAGTCGGACAAGTGGCCAAGTGGCCCGGCAGGGCGGAGCAATTGGCGATGTTGGTGGGCCAAATCCTCAGCCCGGGCGCCGATTTGGTCAGCCAACTGACGAGCATGGGCGGCGCGCTGGCCAGCCAAATCGAGCAGCAAGGCGAAGGAGCCGAGGAGGCTTTGGCGGAAGAGGCGACGCCCGAAGCAGCGCCGGCCGCAGGATAAAAAACTTCATTTAGCTCAAGCAATTGTGCCGGATGAGTGAAAGCTGATTGCTAAACCGCAAGCGGTGATTCGAGTACTCCGGGACGTTCCCGGGAGATAAATAAAACCCCCCCCTTTACGAATGAGAAGCGCGTCGAGGCCGGCTGCCCGCAGCGCCGCGTCCGCGATGCCCAGGTGAGAAAGGATCGAGATTGTCATGGCGACAGACGTAGCAGACCGCCAGTTTTCCGCGATGTCCGTAGAACTGGGCGATAAAATTGTGGGCCTCACGTTGAAAGAGGCCAAGGAACTGAGCGATTATCTGGCCGACGTTCACGGCATCAAGCCGGCGGCCGGCGGCGCGGTGATGATGGCGGCTCCGTCGGACGGCGGCGGCGCCGCGGCCAAGCCCGCCGAGCAGACCGAATTCAACGTGATCGTCGAAGGTTACGGCGACAAGAAGATCGGCGTCATCAAGGTGGTGCGCGCCGTAACCGGCTTGGGACTGAAAGAGGCCAAGGATCTCGTCGAGGCCCTTCCGGCAAAGGTCAAGGAAGGCATCTCGAAAGAGGACGCCGAGAAGCTCAAGAAAGAGTTGGAAGAAGCCGGCGCCACGGTTTCCATCAAGTAAACCCGGCGCGAAAATTGTATCGTCCAGCACCGCCCTCGAATCGGGGGCGGCTGGGTACTGCGCATTGCAACCCCTTCCGACTGGGACGATGGTCATCGTTCGCCCAACTTTCAAAGCGGTCGGACTTGCCGCGGATCGGATTTTTATCCGAAGCGCGGCGGTCGGGGTTCGTTCTATGCACCCCTACACCGCCGATCGATCTTTCAAGGATGTCCCTCCGCGCCCCGCGGGAGGGCGTCCGAATGCACCGGTTTCGATTCATTCCCATCCCGTTTCGAATTTCTCGCTCCCTCGTCCGTAGGAAGGTGAACAACTATGGCGACTCCGGCCCAACGACGCCTGATCCCGAATGAAATCCGCCGCTTCGGCAGCCAGCGTTATCCGCTGCCGATGCCCGATCTGACGCAGATCCAAACGCGCAGCTACCAGGCATTTTTGCAGCACGAAGTGCCCTGGCAGAAGCGCGCGGATCAGGGCATCGAGGGCGTATTGCGCGAAATCTTCCCCATCGAGAGCTACGACAAGACGCTGCGCTTGGAATTCGTCCGCTACGAATTGGGCAAACCCCGCTACGAACCCGACGAATGCCGCCAATTGCGGCTGACTTACGGCCGGCCCTTCAAAGTCTGGCTGCGCCTGACCAAGGAGCAGCCCATCGAGGAGGAAGTCTATTTGGGCGACATTCCCATCATGCTCGGCGGCGGCGAGTTCATCATCAACGGCGCCGAGCGCGTGGTCGTGAGCCAGTTGCACCGCAGTCCGGGCATCGATTTCGTCGCCGAGATGGAAGGCGTCAGCGAGCGGAAAATGCATAGCTGCCGCATCATCCCCGAACGCGGGAGCTGGATCGAAATCAACATTACCCGCAAGGAAAGCCTTGCCGTCCGCATCGACCAAAGCGGCAAGTTCTCGATCATGACCCTGTTGAGGGCGATGAACCCGAAATTCTCCAACAGCGCCGAACTCTTCCGCACCTTCTACGAAACGCACAAGGAAAAGATCGTCGATGGCCGCAGCGTGGTCAAAATCGAGGGCAAACTCGCCGTCGGCGACGTGATCTATCCGTCCGACAGTTCCCGCGCGGGCGAAATCATCGTCGAGTGCGGCCAGAAAATCACCAAGAACGTCGCCGAAACGATCTGCACTTCCGGCCTGACCGAAGTCGAAGTCATGGCCGATCCGAAAAATCCCCTGCTGTTGAACGCCCTGGCCGAAGACGCCACCGCCAGCCACGAAGAGGCGCTGCTGCGGATTTACCAGCGCTTGCGGCCCGGCAATCCGCCGCAATTGGAAAAGGCCAAGGCCCTCTTCCACGAAAAGTTCTACGATACGAACCGCTACCGGCTGGGCCGGGTGGGACGGTTCCGCATCAATCGAAAACTCAGCCAGGACGTGCCCGAAACCGAAATGACGCTCCGCGCCGAGGACCTCATCGCCGCGGTGAGCTACTTGTTGCGGCTGCGGAACAACGATCCCGATACGGAAATCGACGACATCGACCACTTGGGCAACCGCCGCTTGCGGACCATCGACGAGTTAGCCTGCGACGAACTGCGGAAAGGCTTCCTCAAGCTCCGCCGCACGGTGCAAGAGCGGATGAGCCTGAAGGACATCGCCGACATGACGCCCCGCAGCCTGGTCAATCCGAAAAGCATCTCGGCGGCGATCGAGTATTTTTTCGGCCGCGGCGAACTTTCGCAGGTGGTCGATCAGACCAATCCGCTTTCGATGCTCACCCACGAACGCCGCCTCTCGGCGCTAGGCCCCGGCGGCTTGAACCGCAAGCGGGCGGGATTCGAGGTCCGCGACGTGCATATTTCGCACTACGGCCGCATCTGCCCCATCGAGACTCCCGAAGGCACGAACATCGGCTTGATCTCCAGCCTGGCGATTTACGCCGGCGTCGATGATTACGGTTTCCTCAACACCCCTTATCAAAAGCTCTCGAAAGGGCACCTGACCGATCAAATCGAGTGGCTTCGGGCCGATCAGGAGCACGAAGCCATTTTGGCCCCCGCCGATTCGCGCGTCGAAAACGGCAAATTGGCCGGCGATACGATCATCGCCCGGCACCACGGCGATTTCTCCCTGGTGCCCATCGAGAAGGTGCAATACATGGATATCGCGCCCTCGCAAATGGTGGGCGTTTCCGCCGGACTCATCCCCTTCCTCGAACACGACGACGCCAACCGCGCGCTGATGGGTTCGAACATGCAGCGCCAAGCCGTGCCGCTCTTAGTGACCGAGCCGCCGCTGGTGGCCACCGGCATGGAGCGCGAGACGGCCGTCAATTCGAGCATGATCGTCCGCGCCCGCAACAAAGGCACGGTGTCGAAAGTCGATGCCGGCGTGATCCACGTCGGCAACGACGTCTATAAACTCCGCAAATTC
The DNA here is from genome assembly GCA_020846145.1 of Pirellulales bacterium. Lineage (GTDB taxonomy): Bacteria > Planctomycetota > Planctomycetia > Pirellulales > Thermoguttaceae > JADLEL01. Next base: position 11,343 of record JADLEL010000020.1, read on the forward strand.
GTGGGCCTCAACGAACGCACTTGCCAAAACCAGAAGCCGGTCGTCAACCTGGGCGACAAGGTGGAAAAGGGACAGGTCATCGCCGACGGGGCCGCCACCTATCGAGGCGAACTGGCCCTGGGGCGGAACGTGCTCGTGGCCTTCATGGTCTGGGACGGATACAATTTCGAGGACGCCATCATCATCAGCGAGGAACTGGTGCAACGCGACGTCTATACCTCGGTCCACATCGAGGAATTCGACATCGAAATCCGCGAGACCAAGCTCGGCCGCGAGGAATTCACCCGCGATATCCCCAACGTCAGCGAGAAGCAGCTCCGCAACCTCGACGAGCATGGGATCGTGGCGGTGGGAACCTACGTCCACCCCGGCGACATTCTCGTGGGGAAGGTTTCGCCCAAGTCGAAGACCGAGCTCACCCCCGAGGAAAAACTGCTGCACGCCATCTTCGGCCGCGCCGGCGAAGACGTGAAGAACGATTCGCTGGAAGTGCCGTCGGGCGTGGAAGGGATCGTCATCGGCGCGCACAAGTTCTCCCGCCGCATGGCCCTTTCCGAGGAGGAAAAGAAAAAGTTCGAGAGCGACCTCAAGGAGGCCGAATCGAAGGGCAACGAACGCATCGCCGCGGCCTTCGGCGAGTTGGTCCGGGAGGTCGAAGACGTGCTGAAGAAAAAACTCACCGACGAGGAAGGCAACCATCTCGTCGAGAACCAGGAGCACCGCTACGTGGCGGAGCAGGCCGCCCGCTTCAACCTCGACGCGCTCGACGTCCGCAGCCCGCAGCGCCGCGCCGAATTGGAAAAAGTGCATAAGACCTATTGGCCGGCCGTGGAAGACGCCATCGACCAGCGCGATCGGGCGCTCAACTCGCTGAAGCGCGGCGACGAACTCCGCAGCGGCGTATTGCAAATGGTGAAGGTTTATATCGCCGCCAAGCGCGTGATCTCGGTGGGCGATAAGATGGCCGGCCGCCACGGCAACAAGGGCGTGATCGCCAGAATCCTTCCCAAGGAAGACATGCCGCACCTGGCCGACGGCACCCCGGTGCAGATCATGCTCAATCCGCTGGGCGTGCCCAGCCGCATGAACGTGGGCCAGATTCTGGAAACGCACCTGGGTTGGGCCGCCGGCACCCTGGGATTCCAGGCCATCACGCCGATTTTCGACGGCGCGGACGAGAACGGAATCCACGCCACCCTCAAGGAAGCGGGCCTGCCGGAAAACGGCAAGGTCCAACTCTACGACGGCCGCACCGGCGAGCCGTTCGAGCAGAAATCGACCGTGGGCTACATTTACATGCTCAAGCTGCACCATCTGGTGGACGACAAGGTCCACGCCCGCTCCACCGGGCCGTACTCGCTCATCACCCAGCAGCCGCTGGGCGGCAAGGCGCGGTTCGGCGGCCAGCGGTTCGGGGAAATGGAAGTCTGGGCGCTCGAGGCCTACGGCGCGGCCTACATCCTCCAGGAATTGCTCACCGTCAAAAGCGACGACGTGGAAGGCCGCACGAAGATTTACGAGGCGATGGTCAAGGGCGAAAACACGCTCGAGGCCGGCACCCCGGCCAGCTTCGACGTGCTGACCAACGAAATTCGCGGGCTGGCGCTCAATATGCAGCTCGAGAAGGCAAGGGTTTGAGAGGATAGTGGTCAGTGGCCAGTGGGGGTATAACGTCAGACTGCTACAAAAGAGAGAGACGCTCCTATGCCGGCATTCGGCCAAGATTTATCGAATAACGGACCATTGGCTTTCCACTGCCCACTGCCCACTGCCCACCGCCCACCGCCCACTGGCCACTGGCCACCGACCACTGCCCACTGACAAAAACAATTCTCCTACCCCAGGAGTTTTCTTATGAGTATCGGCGAAGTTACCTACGATCGGATCAACGATTACACGGCGGTCAAGATCAGCCTGGCGCGGCCGCACGATATCCGCAGTTGGTCGTTCGGCGAAGTGAAGAAGCCGGAGACGATCAACTACCGCACCTACCGCCCCGAAAAGGACGGCCTGTTCTGCGAGCGGATTTTCGGACCGGAAAAAGACTGGGAATGCTCGTGCGGCAAGTACCGCGGCATGAAATACAAGGGCATGATCTGCGACCGCTGCGGCGTGAAGATCACCCACAGCCGCGTCCGCCGCAAGCGGATGGGCCACATCGAGCTGGCCGCGCCGGTGGTGCATATCTGGTTCTTCAAGGCCATGCCCAGCCGCCTGGGCGCTTTGCTCAGCATGAAGACCACGAGCCTCGAGAAGGTGATTTACTTCCAGGATTACGTGGTTACGAAGACCGGCGACACCGCACTCAAGCCGCAGCAGCTCCTCACCGAGGAAGAGTACCGCGCCGCCCGGGTGCAGTACGGCGAAGGCTCGTTCGAGGCCGACATGGGCGCCGAGGCGGTCCGCAAGCTGTTGACCGAATTGGACCTGGTGAAGCTTTCGCAAGAGCTGCGCGTCGATCTGGTCGAAACCAACTCCAAGCAGAAGAAAAAGGATTTAATCAACCGGCTGAAGATCGTCGAGGCGATCCGCGACAGCGACAACCGCCCGGAATGGATGGTCCTCGACGTGATCCCGGTCATTCCGCCGGACCTGCGTCCGCTGGTGCTGTTGGATTCGGGCAATTTCGCCACCAGCGACTTGAACGACCTCTACCGCCGCATCATCAACCGCAACAACCGCTTGAAGAAGCTGGTCGATCTGAACGCGCCGGAGGTCATCATCCGCAACGAGAAGCGGATGCTGCAGCAATCGGTGGATGCGTTGTTCGACAACAACCGCTGCAAGCGGCCGGTGCTGGGATCGAGCAACCGCCCGCTAAAATCGCTGACCGACATGATTAAGGGCAAGCAGGGGCGTTTCCGCGAGAACCTGCTGGGCAAGCGCGTCGATTATTCCGCCCGCAGCGTGATCGTCGTCGGCCCGAACCTCCGCCTGCACCAGTGCGGCTTGCCGAAGAAGATCGCACTCGAGTTGTATCAGCCGTTCATCATCCGCCGGCTGAAGGAACTCGGCCACGCCGACACGATCAAGAGCGCGAAGAAAATGCTCGAGCGCAAGGACGAGGAAGTTTGGGACATTTTGGAGGAAGTGATCCAGAACCATCCCGTGCTGCTGAATCGCGCTCCCACCCTGCACCGCATGGGCATCCAGGCGTTCGAGCCGATCCTGGTCGAAGGCAACGCGATCAAGCTGCATCCGCTGGTGTGCAAAGGCTTCAACGCCGACTTCGACGGCGACCAGATGGCCGTCCATCTGCCGTTGTCGATCGAAGCGCAGGTCGAGGCGCACACGCTCTTGATGTCGATTCACAACATTTTCAGCCCGGCCAACGGCGCGCCGATCATCAGCCCGTCGCAGGACGTGGTGATGGGCTGCTACTACATCACTTCCGAGCAGCAATCGAGCAAAGGCGACGGGATGTCGTTCGCATCCTCCGCCGAAGTCGAAATGGCTTACTCGCAAGGGAAGATCGGCACGCACGCGACGATAACTCTGCGTTTGCCCAAGGGCCGCAAAATCAAGGGCGACCGCGGCGTGAAGCCCGGCGGCAAGGTGCTCACCACCGTCGGGCGCGTAATCTTCAACGAGATGTTGCCCAAGGGGATGCCCTATTACAACACCCCGCTGCGCTCCAGCGACTTGGCCGGCGTGATCTCCGACTGCTACGAATTGCTCGGCCGGAAAACGACCATCGACCTGTTGGACAACATGAACCGCCTGGGCTTCCGGCAAAGCACCTTGAGCGGCTTGAGTTTCGCCACCGACGACCTGATTACGCCGTCGAACAAAACGAAGATCATCCTCAACGCCGAAAAAGCGGTGATGCAAAGCCAGAAGCACTACATGCGCGGCATCATTACCGAGGGCGAGCGCTACAACAAGGTGCTCGACGCCTGGACCCACGCCCGCGAACAAATCACCACCGAGATGATGGAGCAGTTGCAGAGCGATCACCGCTACGAGGGCTACGTGAATCCGATCTTCCTCATGGCGCACTCCGGCGCCCGCGGCGGCGTCGAGCAAATCCGCCAGTTGGCCGGCATGCGCGGATTGATGGCCAAGCCGTCGGGCAAGATCATCGAAACGCCGATCAAGGCGAATTTCCGCGAGGGCCTGAGCGTGTTGGAATACTTTAGCTCCACGCACGGCGCGCGCAAGGGCTTGGCCGATACCGCCTTGAAGACGGCCGATTCGGGCTACTTGACCCGCAAGCTGGCCGACGTGGCCCAAAACGTGGTCATTACGCAACACGACTGCGGCACCACGCAAGGCATCACGAAAGGGGTCATCTACCGCGGCGAGAAGGTCGAGGTGAGCCTCGTCGATTCGATCCGCGGTCGCGTGAGCCGCACGAATATCGTCAATCCCATCACCGACGAAGTGATCGTCCGCGAAAACGATCTCATCACCGCCGAAGTGGCGCGCAGCATCGAGGCGATGGGCTTGGAGAAAATCCAAGTCCGCAGTCCGCTCACTTGCGACGCCTCGCTGGGCATCTGCGCGCTGTGCTACGGCATGGACCTCTCGACGAGCAGCCTCGTCGAACAGGGGATGGCCGTGGGGATCATCGCCGCGCAGAGCATCGGCGAGCCGGGCACGCAGCTTACCATGCGGACGTTCCACATCGGCGGCACCGCCGCACGCGCCGTCGAGGAGAGCGAAATCAAGGCCAAAAAGACCGGCATCGTGCAGTTCACCCGCATGAAGGTCGTCCGCAACGACGAGGGCAAGAGCGTGGTCCTCACCCGCAACGGCGAAATCCTGCTGTTGGACCCCAAGGGCCGCGAACTGGAAAAATACGAGGTGCCCGCCGGCGCGTACCTCTTCGTCGAAGAGAACCAGGAAGTCGCCGCCGGCGCGGTGCTTTGCCAATGGGACCCGCACAGCATCCCGATTCTCGCCGAAGTTTCCGGCAAGGTCCGCTACGAAGACCTGATCGAAGGCGAAACGATGCGCGCGGAACAGGACCCCGGCGGCCACGTGCGGCACTTGATCATGGAACACAAGGGCGATCTGCATCCGCAAATCGTGCTCGAAGACGAATCCGGCAAGATTCTGGATTTCTACTACCTGCCCGAAAAGGCGCATATCGAGATCGTCGAGGGCAAGCAGATTTCCGCCGGCACGCTGCTGGCCAAGACGCCCCGCGAGGTGTCGGGCACGCAGGACATCACCGGCGGCCTGCCCCGCGTGACGGAAATCTTCGAGGCCCGCAAGCCCAAGGACCCCGCCGTGATCGCCGAAATCGACGGCGCCGTGGAAATCCTCGGCGAAAAGCGCCGCGGCAAGCGGACCATCGTCGTCAAGAGCGAAAGCGGCATCGAACGCGAACACCTGGTCGCCCACGGCAAGCACCTCCGCGTGCATACCGGCTCGTTCGTGCGAGCGGGCGAATCGCTGGTCGATGGGCCGCTCGTGCCGCACGACATCCTGCGCATCTCCGGCGAAGAAGCCGTGCAGCAGTACCTGGTCCGCGAAATTCAAAACGTCTATCGCAGCCAGCGCGTGGAAATCAACGACAAGCACATCGAAATCATCGTCTCCTCGATGCTGCGGAAAGTCCGCGTCGAATCCGTCGGCGACACCAACCTGCTCCCCGGCTCGGTCATGGACAAATTCGAATTCCGCGCCGTCAATCAAGAGTTGGCCAAGTGCTTGAAGATCGCCGAGAAGGGCGATTCGCAATTCGAAGTCGGCGCGATCGTCCCCAACGCCGAACTGGAACGGGCGAATACCCAAATCGAAGCCGACGGCGGCGAACCCGCCAAGCCCGCCAAGCCGAAAATGGCCTCCGCCAGCACCCAGCTCTTGGGCATCACCAAGGCCGCCGTGCAAAGCCAAAGTTTCATCTCCGCCGCCAGCTTCCAGGAAACCACCAAGGTGCTCACCGAAGCCGCCTTGGCCGGTAAAATCGATCGGCTGGTCGGCCTCAAGGAAAACGTGATCCTCGGCCACCTCATTCCCGCCGGCACGGGCTTCCGCACGTTCCAGGACGGCGAAGTCCGCATCCGGCCCGCCGCCTTGGAAGGTTTGATCCACGAAAAGGAAGACGTGCTCGCGCGGCACTTCCCCTTGCTCGAAGAAGCCGCGCCGTCGGTGGAAGCTTCCGCGGTGGCCGGCAAAGTCGGCAACGGCGACGGTTCGAGCAAAAAAACGCAGTCCCTTCCTCAGCCGGCGATTAGTCCGCTGGATGCCCTCTTCATGGGCGATGTCGAAGAAGAAGGTTCCGAAGAAAATTTGGTCGATGACGTGGAAGGCGAAGACGATTTGGAGGACGAGGAGGAATAATTCCATAGGGTGGGCTATTTCCACCCTTAGAAATTCGATTTTACCCCCATTGACAGTCGATATGAATCGAGCAAAATATAAGATTCTCGCCTCATGGCGTTATTTCGACCACTTTCGGAGAGCACAGTGCTGACTAGCGCTCCGACAAATATAATTTGACAGGTTCATGTTGGGGCGATAGTTGTACTGTCGCCCCAGGGATGGCAGTGCAACTGCCATCCCAACAACCTGTCATTTTACGGTTGTCGAACCACTAGCGCTTCGATCACAAACAAAACAGCGTAAACCATTATTAAATAAAGACTTCCGAAGACTGCCCATGCCCACGATCAATCAATTGGTGCGAAAGCGCCGCCAAGCGAAGCGGAAATTCAGCAAAGCGCCGGTGTTGCAGAAATGCCCGCAGCGGCGGGGGGTATGCTTGCAGGTCAAAACCATGACTCCCAAGAAGCCGAACTCCGCCTTGCGTAAAATTACCCGCGTGCGGCTGTCCAACGGGAAGGAAGTAACGGTTTACATCCCCGGCGAAGGGCACAGCTTGCAGGAACACTCTATCGTGCTGGTCCGCGGCGGCCGCATCCGCGACCTGCCCGGCGTCCGTTATCAGGTCGTTCGCGGCGCGCTGGATACCCTCGGCGTCGATGGCCGCAAGCAGTCCCGCAGCCGTTACGGAGCGAAGAAATCCTAGTTCGTTTAGCCCGGAGCCAACGGCGACGGCGCGGGCGCGAGAAAATGCCGCCCTCCCCCAACGCCGTCGCCGTTGGCTCCGGGCTAAACGATGTCATCAAGACAGTGAATTAATATCAAACCATGGGAAGAATCACCGCAAGTCGAAAAATGCTCGCTCCCGACCCCAAGCACGGGTCGGCTTTGGCCGGCAAGTTCATCAACTGCATGATGTGGAGCGGCAAGAAGAGCACCGCGCAGCGGGTCTTTTACGACGCGCTCGGCGTCATCGGCGAGAAAATCAAGGATGTCGAGCCGATCCAGGTCTTCACGCAGGCGCTGGAAAACGTGAAGCCGAACATCGAAGTCCGCTCGAAGCGCGTCGGCGGCGCCTCGTATCAGGTCCCCATGCAGGTCAGCCGCAACCGGCAGCAATCGTTGGCCATCCGCTGGATTCTCGGCTCCTGCCGCGAAAAGAAGGGCGCGCCGATGCACCAAAAACTAGCCAACGAGTTGGTGGCCGCGTACAATCGCGAAGGACCCGCCATGACCAAGCGCGAGAACGTCCACCGCATGGCCGAAGCCAACAAGGCCTTCGCCCATTTCGCGTGGTAATAACCCGATCCCCAACCCCGACGCCGCGCCGACGCGAATCCCCTTTCCCGGCGCGGCGTCCCCCTGCGCGGACGGAAAAAAATTGCAAATTGGCAATTGCAAATTGCAAATTGCAAATTGAACGAGGATAATCGATCGGGCTATTCGTCAAAGTAATTTCACCACGGAGGCGCGGAGGACACGGGGTTTTTTGTTGACACCTCTGTGATCTCCGTGCCTCCGTGGTAAAATCATTGCAATGCCCACAAGATTCATGACCTTGCGTTCACGACGCGGAGCGTCCTCCAATTGCGTTCCCGCCGGAGCATGGGAAAAATGGCTAGACGATGTCCGACGACGAACCTTTTCAAAATGATGACGAGAGCGGCTTGGCCGACGACGAAGACGGCCGGCTTGAGGAAGGCTTGGCGGCCCCCATCGACCGAACGCAGGATTCCGCTGCCGACTCCGTTGAGATCGAGAACTTTTTGTCCCGGTTGATGGAGAGCGGTCTGCTCAAATTGGAGGAAGTCGATGCCGCGTGCAAGGATTTTTTCGCGGAAGCCTCCGTATTAGGCACCGAGCCGTCGTTCGACGCGCTTTGCGAATTCCTCATCACCACCCGCCGGCTGACGGAGTGGCAATGCAATTTGCTGAAAGACGGCCGGACTCAAGGTTTTTTCCTCGACGGTTACGAATTGCTCAACGATCTCGGCCCCGACGAGACGGCGAGCAATTTCCTGGCCCAGAAAATCGGCACGAACCGTCGGGTGAAACTCCGCGTCACCCCCATCATGCCCTTCCCGTTTCCCGTCGAAAAACCGCAATACGAAGTGGAAGAACTTTAATCGCTCTCCTCGTTCAATTTGCAATTTGCAATTTGAAATCACCAATTTGCAATAAAAAGTTACTCCCATGCCGACCGACCTGACCCACCTTCGCAACCTGGGCGTGATCGCCCATATCGATGCCGGCAAGACGACCGTCACCGAGAGAATGCTGTTCTACTCGGGCTTCAGTCATCGGGTGGGCGAGGTCGATAAGGGGACGACGGTCACCGATTTCGATCCCGAGGAGCAGGAGCGCGGCATTACCATCCAGGCGGCGTGCGTCTCGTTCGATTGGGAAGTCAATCCCCTTTGGAAGAGCGAAATCGCCGCGCCGAAAATTCAAATCAATCTGATCGACACGCCCGGCCACGTCGATTTCACGGCCGAGGTCGAGCGCAGCCTGCGCGTTCTGGACGGCGGCGTGGTGGTGTTTAGCGCCCGCGAAGGCGTCGAGGCGCAGAGCGAAACGGTTTGGCATCAGGCCGATAAGTATCGCGTGCCGCGGCTGGCGTTCATCAACAAGATGGACCGCGAGGGGGCCGATTTCTTCGGCACGCTCGACGAAATCCGCACTCGGTTGGATTGCAAGCCGGTGCCCATCAATCTGCCCATCGGCGCCGGCCCGCCGCACGTCAAAGAGGCGTTCCGCGGCATCATCGACCTAATCCATCTCAAGCAGCTTACCTTCCCGCAGGAGCGCAACGACAAAGAGTTCACGGTCGCCGAAATCCCCGCGGAACTCCGCGACGAAGCCGACCTCTGGCGCGGGCAGATGCTCGACCAACTCTCGATGTTCAGCGACGAACTCACCGAACTCATGCTCGGCGAAGAGCCGATCCCGCCCGCGCTCATTCACAAAGTCCTCCGCCACGCCACGCTGCACAACATGCTCGTGCCGGTGCTCTGCGGTTCCGCGCTCGACGGCATCGGCGTGCAGCCGGTGCTCGACGCGGTGGCGGCCTATCTGCCCAGCCCCGCCGACGTGCCCCCGGTGGAAGGCGTGAATCCGAAGAAAAAAGACGCCAAAGTCAAGCGCAGAGCCACACCCGACGAGCCGTTCTGCGGGCTGGTTTTCAAAATTCAGGCCGATCGCCACGGCGACTTGCACTACATCCGCGTCTATTCCGGCGTACTCAAGGCCAACAGCCGCGTGCTGAACTCGGGCAAGGACAAAAAGGAAAACGTCCCCCAGCTTTGGCGCATCCAGGCCGACGAACGCAAGCAGGTCGAATCGGTCTCGGCGGGCGATATCATCGGCGTCATCGGACTGAAGCAGACGATCACCGGCGACACGCTCTGCGACACGCACGCCGATCCGATCCTGTTGGAATCGATCGCCTTTCCCGAAACCGTGATCTCGATGGCCATCGAACTGGAGACCTCGACCGAGCGCAAGAAACTCGCCGACGTGCTCGAGATGATGAAGCGGCAGGACCCCACCTTCCGCGCCCGCGAAAACGAGGAAACCGGCCAAACGCTGATCTCCGGGATGGGCGAACTGCACCTCGAAATCAAGATTCACGAACTGCTGCGCGAATACAAGCTCAACGTCCGCGTCCACAAGCCGCGCGTGAGCTACCGCGAGACGATCGAAAAGGCCGTCGTCGTAACCGGCGAATGCCACCGCAACGTCGGCGGGCAGATGCTCTCGGCAAAACTCGCCATCCGCATGGAGCCGTTTCAAAAGGGCGCCAAACCGGTAACGGTTACCGTCGCCCCGGGCATCGAACTGCCCGAAGAATATCTCACCGCCGCGCTCGAAGTATTGCAAGAGCAGGGCGAAGGCGGCGGCATGTTGGGCTTCCCGCTGATGCACGTCAAAATCACCGCCCTCGGCGGGAATCCGCACGAAACCGAATCGAGCGCGCTCGCCTTTCGCTACGCCGCCGCCGACGCCTTCATGAAGGCCTTGCAAGAGGCGGGCATCGTGCTCCTGGAGCCGATCATGCGGATCGAAGTTACCACCCCCGAGGAAAATCTGGGCGATATCGTCGGCGATCTGCAGCAGCGGCGGGCGGTCATCGTCCGCACGCACGTCCGCGGCCGGAACACGGTCATTGAGGCCCACGCCCCGCTGGCCAACCTCTTCGGCTACTCCTCCGCCATGCGCGGCTTGAGCCAAGGCCGCGCCACCTGCAGCATGGAACCCCACTCCTACGGCCCCGCCGCCCCCGAATTGCTGCAGAGTTTTTTGTAAGCCTTGGGGAAAAAGAGTTGACTTGTTCGCGAGATTGAATATACTGAACTCTTGCATTTTGCGGAGTTGGCTCCCCTTTCCACTAATATGAGGGGGCCGCAATTTCGCCTTTCCATGCTCATCACCCCCTTAACCAGGCGTGAACGCCTAGGAGGCAGCGGTGCGAATTCGAAATCTTTTACCTGGAGCGCCAATCTGCGCGCTTTTTTTCAGGGCCGTTTTCTCGACGGTTTTTCTCTTTGCATTGCACGCTACCGCGCGGTGCGACGCCTTGAAAATCGTCGCTACCGGCGACTCCCTCACCGGGCAGTATTGGAGCTACCTGCCGCAAGCCTTCAGCGGAGAGGGCGTGTCGGCAGTCGTTCCCGATCCCGTTTACTCGCATCCGGCAACCATCTGCACGGCGCGGGGCGGTCTGGCCGCGCCGTACTACGTCGGCCGGATGGCCTATTCGCCGGAAGCCCCGATCAATTACGCCGCGAACGTGCTCGCCGCCGATCCCGACGTGGTTCTCTTCATGTTGGGCATCAACGATCTCGGCTGGGATAACAAAGTCGATGCCCGCTTCGACGCTTACAAGAACGATATCGGTTCCGTCTTCGAGAGCTTCGCGAATTTCACCAATTCGCGCGGCGAACGCCCGAAAGTCGTCGTCGGCAGCGTCCTTCCTTTCGATATCGCCAAGAACAACGCCTACTGGTCCATGGCGCGCCCCTTCGATCCCATGGACTGGCTCGATAACAAGTGGAATGCCTGGCTCGAGCGGGAAGCCGATCGATACGGATTTACTTACGTCGATAATTTCTCCGCCATTCAGCAAGTTCCCGACTGGAAAACGAGCCTCATGGCCGCCCACGACGGACTGCATTTATCGGAACGCGGCAGCCAATGGGTCGCTTCGCAATTCGCCGCGGCGGCGGCGGTTCCCGAACCCTCTACGCTGGCATTGCTCGTTTTGGGGGCCATCGGCTTGCTGGCTTACGGCGGCCTGAGACGAGGCCGCGCCTGAAGCGTCAAGCAATCCGGCCCGCTCATTTCAGCGATTCGATCCATTGGCGGATGATTTCCACCGCGTCGTCGTCCACCTTCGACGTGGCGACGTTCGGCATTCTTCCTTGGTCGCGAGCTTTCATCCGCAATAAGAGAATGGAACGGTCGGGATCGCCGGGGACGATGATCTTCGAGCCTTCGGGACCGTAATCGCCCTTGGCCGGCGGAGTGCCGAGGAGCTTCGTTTCGACCAGCGGCGTGTGCAAGCGCATGTCGAGGCTGTTGTCCGAGATTCCGCCCGGGCAGTGGCAGATCGCGCAGTTCACGTCCAAATAGGCCCGTGCGAGAGTAGTCGTTTCCTTTGCCGATTTCGCGTTTTTTTGCCGGCGGATCGCCTCGTTCCAATCGGGATACGCTTCCATTTTATCCGCCGAAGCGGCGAGCGATTCACCGAAGACGCCGAGATGATCGAGCGTGCGGATTTGATTGTCCTTCGCTTTGCCGAAATCGTGCTCGCGATTCATTTGCCGCGTATTGGGGCCGAGCACAAAACCGGCCGCCGGCGTGTGGCAGTTCATGCAATCGGCCCGGCTGGGATAATACCAGGATTGCGTCATCTCGCCCTGGGGAGTTTTGACTCGGTAATCGATGGTCGCCGCCGCGTCCATGAGCGCGGCGTCGGTCTGTTCGTCGTTCCACAGATACGTGTAGCCGACCCATTCCCGTTCGTTATGCACCATGAAGCGGGTTTCGAGCCGCCGTCGAGTGGCCGGATCGCCGTTGGCCGCGTCGAGAAAAAATGTTTTCACGAGCACCGCGCCCACGGGGAATTCCCACTGCCCCGCGGGGCTGAATCCGATTTTTTTGCCCGCGGGCAGTGCGATATACCGCTCCTTCGCCGCGCCGTCCGACCACAGCGGCACGTTCACGTCGTAGGGGATCAGTCCCGCGACGGGCGTCATCGTCTTCGTCGAGGCGAAGAAGCCCGTTTCGGAAAGCCGCCGCGGGAAGTACGGTTCCTCTGTGCTTTGCTTCTCCGCCTTGCGGAATTTGTAGATATAACCGTCGAAACAGGTGAAGAGCACTTCGTCCGATTCGTCCTGACCGAACGAGGAGATTTCCTTCTTTCGACGGACGATCTCCAGGTTGCCGGTCATCTTCGCGCCGTCGTAGCGCAGCGCCCAAACGTGCCCGGTGTTGTAGTCGGAGTAGAGGTAGGCGCCGTACAACTCGGGCAGCGCCTTGCCGCGATAGACGACGCCGCCGATGACGCACTGGCCGATGCCGCGGCCGTAGTCGATGATCGGCGCGATAAGTTTTTCATCGCCTTTGGCCAAATCGGGGCGGAAGTCGTGAAATCCTTCCTTCAGATTCCAGCCGTAATTCCCGCCTTTGACGAGGATGTCCACTTCTTCGTATTTGTTCTGGCCCACGTCGCCGGCCCAAAGCGCGCCGGTCAGCCGGTCGAACGACAGCCGCCAGATGTTCCGCACGCCGTACGCCCAGATTTCCCCTTTCACGCCTTCGCCCCGGTCGGCGAACGGATTGTCCCGGGGAATGGCGTATTTCCGGCCGGGGTCTTCGCGGTCCACGTCGATTCGCAGAACTTTCCCCAAGAACGTATTCAAGTTCTGCCCGTTGCGGTGTGGATCGTTGCCGGAACCGCCGTCGCCCAAACCCAAATAGAGATATCCGTCGGGGCCGAACTCCAGGCTGCCGCCGTTATGATTCCAATAGGGTTGGGGAAAGTTCATCAGGATTTCGAAGGAATCGGGATCGGCCCGGTCCGTGTCGTCCTTCATGACGCGGAACCGCGCCAGCACCGATTGCAGCGGCCGCCGGGTGTAATATACGTAGAAAGTTCCGTTCTCCTTGAATTTCGGATGGAAGGCCACGCCCATCATGCCTTCCTCGTTTTCCACCAGTTGGGCGACCTTGCTCCAATCGAGAAAGACCTTGCATTCCCGCTCGGTGGCGTCGGGCCGGTTCGGAAAAACGTAGATGATGCCTTTTTGCGTAACCGCGAACAGCCGATGCGTGCCGTCGCCCGCATGGGCAATTTGCAAAGGGCGCTCGAATCGCAAATTCGGGAACGCCTTTTCGATCTCCAGCGGCGGCAGGGGATCGGGCGAACCCATCAGCCGAGAAGTATCCACCGGCACGAATTTTTCGATCCCGAACGGTTTTTCCTCCGCCGCGGCAAACGAGAAGCAGAGCGCAAGAAATAACGCCGAAGTTCCAAGGGGTATTATTGGGCGCATGATTAAAAGCGTAAAAAAATTACTCTCTCTCGCCGGCGGTCGAGAAGACGATTTCGGCGAGGGCCTCGCGGAGTTGCTTCATCGTTAGCGGCATGGAGAGCACGCGGCGGATGCCTGCGGCTTTGACTTGCTTTTTCCAGGCTTTTTGATCCTCGCCCAAGAGCAGCACGGTGGGAACCGAGGAGGTCTTTTTGTTCGCCCCCAACTCATTGAAGGCATCCAGGGCGGGTTCGCCGATGGATTGCGCGTTGATCAACACGCAATCGGGGGGGATATTGTCTTGAAAGAGCCGATTCACCGCCCGCGCGGGATCGCTGATCAGCAGCACTCGATAACCGGCATTTTTGAAGCCCGAACGGAAGATTTCCTGCATTTGCCCGTTCGACTCGACCACCAGCACCGTCCGTCCGAGCATGGCCTGGGCGGAGGATCTCGGCGGGGAATCGACGGTTTCGACCTGCGTGTCGTCGGGCGACGGCCCGCCGCCGGTGGCCTGCGCGAGTTCTTGCAGCCGGCGGCTGGCGCTTTCCAGATCGACGAGCATGGCCCCCGGCGATTGATAGCGTTTTTCCGGATCGAGCGACATCGCCTTGTTGATCACCATCGATACGCAATGCGCGAGCGCCGGTTCGAGCTTGAGAATCGGCGGCACGTCAACGAATCGCTGGCGGCTTAACCGCTGCAGCCGGTCCTTGGTTTCCGTCAGCGGCGGCACGCCGGCGAGCATGTTGTAATACATGCAGCCGAGAAAGTAAATATCGCTGCGGGTATCGTCCTTGCGCACGCCGGTGATGCGCTCCAAGGCGGCGTAATCGATCGAACGGGCGTTCAGCATGCCGTCTTGTTCGGCCTCCGGCAGCGATTCGTCCATGCCCGCCAAACCGAAATCGACGATCTTCGCCTGCCCCCGGCTCGATACCAGGATGTTGCTCATCTTCATGTCGCGGTGCGTCAATCCGTTTTCGAAGGCGCAGCGCATGCCGTCGGTGATGTCCACCATCAGCCGGGTGGCTTCCAAGGGAATCAGCTTTTTGCGAATCTTCACGAAATCGCGCAGATTCTGTCCTTCGATGAACTCCATCACCATGTAATGCACATTGCCGTGCGAAATCACGTCATCCACCCGCACGATGTTCGGATGACGCAGCTTGATTCCCACCCGGCCTTCCCGATCGAACCGATTGAAGAACTCGGGCTGCTGGCTATAGCGTCGGCGGAGCACCTTGAGCGCGCGGACCTCTCCGGTGGTCGTATGAACGGCGCGATAGACCCGGGCGAAAGTTCCGCTTCCCACCTGATAGAGCACTTTGTACTTATCGTAGAAATAGCCCGTCTTGTCCCCGCGCGTGAGGCATTCGACTTGGTAATTCGTCAAATACTCTTTGCGGAGCAGAGTTTGGATCAACAGCGGCAGCAGTTCCTTGCCGGAGTGGCTCCGACTGCCCAGGGCGGACCAGACCTCTTGCAATTGCCTATCGGTAAGCAAGCCGAGGTCCAAGGCGCGTTGTCCGAATTGTTCGGCAGTTGCTTGAGACATCCGCGAAGTTCCCGTCTGCAAGTGGGGAGGATATATAAAGAAAATAATTTGGGGGAAGCCGTCAAAGCGACTGCCCTAATTCAATCCTAAGATTTGGTGAAAAATGGCACAACCCCGCCAGAGAAGGGATTTGCCGCCAAAAGCAGAGCCGTCGCCATGCCCTCGGTGAATGACACCGGGGGCATTGAGGAGGAAACGGAGGGCGATACTGCTAGCCCGCATTATTTATAAAAGCGATTTGTAGAAGCGGCATCTTGCCGCTTTTGCCTAAAATGCGGCAGGATGCCGCATCTACGATGTTTATGAATAATCCCGGCTAGCATTCACGAGGCCTCCTCTAGTTTTTGGCGGTAATCGTCTCGTTCGCGGCGGGTGGCTTCCAAGTCGAAAGCCAGGTATTTCATATCCAATCGCAATTGACTGAGGGCATCCTGTACCAGGGAAAGAATCCGGCGACGACGGCGCGTGCTCTCGATCACGCGGGTCATAAATGGCGCGAGTTCCGTGCGATACCCCTCGGGAAGGGAGTCAATGGCTCCGGCGAGATCGAGCATCTCGTGGGGAATTTCGTCATTGCTCGGCTTCGCAATGTGTGCTTGATCGCTCATGCTGTTCTCCTTCATGGTGGTTGATCTTCTGAAAAGCACGGTTTGTGCCGAGATAGTCCGATTTCCGCGAAACAATCGCAACTCCTTATTTCATAAGCAGTTAATGCAATCCACCCTTCCCCGGAGCTAACCTCCGATGCGGACAAAACGCAACGTTTGCTCTGGAAAAAAACCGCAAATCCTGATACAAGCACCACTTACGTTCACGAAGATGCCCCGCGCGCCAAGTGGTATTTCCGAAACGTCCCCGAAAAAATTATTCGTTCGCCATGTCGTTCCTCACCCGATCCTTGCTATTGATCAACTTCCTCGCCGTTTACGCGACGGGGAGTTTGGCATTCGGGCAGTCGGCATGGTACGAGGGATTCGAGGGGGCGGAAGCGTCCTGGCGCGAAGCCGGCGGCGACGTGCGCTATAAAATCCTCGATCGTGGGCGGACCGGCGGCGCGCATACCGGCGAAAAGTGCGAGTGGTTCCGCATTTCCGCCGACGGCGGCACGAAGTTGAACCTTACCCACGACGTCGGCCATCCGCGGGTCATCGAGGAATTGTTGCCCACGGTTTGGATCCGATCCGATCGGCCGGGCATGAGCCTCTCCGCGAACGTCGTCTTGCCGCGCACGATCGATCCCCGCACGAACAAGCCCCTGGTAACCAACGTCGCCGGGGAAGCCGCGTATAACGACGTCGGACGCTGGCAGCAACTTCGGATTGCCGATCTGCAAAAACTCGTCGCGCGCCAGGTCCGCGCCCTGCGCTTGCAGCTCGGCCCCCATATCGACGACCGCGAAGCGTACTTGGACGCCCTGCTGCTGAACGTTTACGGCGGGCCGGGCGTAACCAACGTCTGGATCGACGACCTCGACGTCGCCGGCTACGTGAGCCTGAACGCAGCGACCCGCGGACAAGTCGTCGCGTCGCTGCCGCGCATCGGCGGCCCCTCCGGGAACAATCCCCGGGGTGCGCCGAATTTCCCCGCAACGGCCGAACCGCCGAAACGATTCGACGTGAAACTTACCGGCTCGGTGCTCTCCGTCGATGGAAGGCCGATATTTCCTCGGGCGATCGAGCATCAAGGCGAACCACTCGCGGCGTTGAAACAACTGGGATTCAACGCCGTGTGGCTCAAGCGGCTCCCCACGCAAGAACTTTTGGAAGAGGCCGATCGCCTGGGACTCTGGCTGATCTGCCCGCCGCCGCGACCGACGCGCAGCGACGGCAGCTTTGATCCCGCGGGGACGCTCGGCCGCATCGGACCGGCTTTCGACCGCGTGTTGCTCTGGGATTTGGGCGGCGATTTGACGCCCGCGCAACTGCAAATCACGCGCCGTTGGGCCGATCAAATCCGCTCCGCCGACCTGCGCTGCGCACGGCCGCTGATCTGCAAACCGCTTGGCGATCTGCGCGGCTACAGCCAGGTGGGCAACAACGACATGTCCATTTTGGTCGATCGGCGTCCGCTGGGCACGAGTATGGAACTCAAGGATTACGGCACGTGGGTCGGCCGGCAGCCCTGGGTGGCCTTGCCCGGCACACCGATGTGGACCGCCCTCCAAACGCAACCCAACGAATCGTTGCGAAGGCAGATTGCCGCGCTCGATCCCGGCACTCCCCCGCCGTCCTGCGTGTCCTTCGAGCAGATGCGGCTGTTGGCCTATACGGCCGTCGCGGCGGGCAGCCGGGGGGTGATCTTCCTTTCTTCCTCGCCGCTCGATGCCGCCGATCACGACACTCGGCAACGCGCCATGTCGTTGGAATTGCTCAATTTGGAGATGGTGCTCCTCGAACCGTGGGCCGCCGCAGGAAATTTTTGGGATAAAGCCGAATCCAGCGAAAAACAGATCACCGCGACCGTCCTCCGCGCCGATCGCGGCCGGCTGCTCCTGCCGATTTGGTCGGAGCAAGGCGCGCAGTGCGTGCCGGGTCAATCGGCGGGCAATAAGCTGTCGTTCGTGGTGGCGGCCGTGCCCGAGGAAAGCAACGCCTACGAAATGACGCCCGGCGGGCTGCGCAAACTTCCCCACCATCGCGGGGCGGGCGGACTGCGCGTAACCTTCGAGGAATTCAGTCTGACTTCGCAGGTGCTGCTGGCTCACGATCCGCTGATCGTCAACGGCCTGATGCGGCGTTCCGAAAACATCGGCCAGCGCGCGGCGCGGCTCACGCGCGATCTGGCCGTCGGCAAATTGGGCGCGGTGCAAGCGGTGCAAAAACAACTGCCGCAGCCGCCGGAGGGCGCGAAACAACTCGCCCTGTGGAACGATTCGGCGCGGAAAAACCTGGCCTGGTGCGACGCTCAGCTTGCCGCCCGAGACTATTCCGCCGCCGCGTCGAGCGCCGATCGCGCGCTCAGGGCGTTGCGGATGATCGAGCGTTCTTACTGGGATCGAGCGGCGAATAACGATTACGTCCGCCGCAACGGCATCTCGCCGGCGACCAGCCCCGCCACGCTGAGCTTCGAGACGCTGCCCTTGCAGAACCGGCTGCTCGCGCGGATTCGCAATTCCCGCGGGCCGAATATCCTGCCTTGTGGAAATTTCGACGATCCGAATCTCCTGCTGCAAGCCGGTTGGCAAAACATTCCCAATGTCGCATCGGGGAACGATCCGGGAGGGCTGCCCCTGCTGCAAACCTCGGCCGACTTGCTTCCCCAAGCGGCCCATAGCGGCCCGATGGGACTGCGCTTGACCGCCACGCCCACCACGCCGGAAACCCCGCCGCTCGTGATCGAAACTCCCCCGGTGCGGTTCGTCTCGCCGCTCGTGCCCGCGGAGGTGGGCCAACTGGTTTGCATTCACGGCTGGATCAAAGTGCCCAAGGCCATCGACGGCAGCGTCGATGGCCTGATGATCTACGACAATCTAGGCGGCGAAGCGCTGGCCGAACGCATCGGCCTCACCGCCGACTGGCGGCAATTCGTACTCTATCGCATTTCCACCCAGCCCGGCGGCGTGAACGTAACCTTCTCCCTCACCGGATTGGGCGAGGCGTATATTGACGACGTGGGCATCGAAGTGCTTGAAATGACCAATTTGTAGCACGAATTGTGTATCGCGGCGGATTGAAAACCTGCCCTGCCGGACAGGAGGTATGCGAAGTTAGGAGGACGGGCATTCCTGTCTTCCGCGAACCGCGACCGATGGTCGCGGCTTTCCAACATGTTTTCCCATGAAAAGATGACTTACTGACCGCCTACCCTACCGGGCTGGGCATATTGACTGTCCCCGCGAATGAGGTAGGATGGTGATATGGCTATTATCGAAAAAACCATGACGGCCGATGAGTATTTCGCGTTGGGCGATATCGGCCCCAGCGCACTCGTTCAAGGGGAACTAATTGCCATGTCACCCGCCGGATACGACCACGGATGGATTGCTTGTAATATCGCCGGGGCATTAAGAGATTTCGTAAAGGCTAAAAAGCTTGGGCGAGTTACCACGGCGGAAGCCGGCTTCTTCATTTCCCGCAATCCCGACACCGTTCGCGCGCCCGACGTGGCTTTCGTGCGGGCGGAGCGGATTCCGCCGGGCGGGCAAAAGAAGTTTTTCGGCGGCCCGCCCGATCTGGCCGTCGAAGTGCTGTCGCCCGACGATCGGGCCGGCGAAGTCAACGCGAAAATCGACGATTGGCTTCGCGCCGGCTGCGTACAGGTGTGGGTGGTCGATCCGGATGGAAAAACGATAACGGTCCATCGCAGCCGCCGCGAAATAGCCGTCTTCACCCTCGAAGACACGCTCGCCGCCGAAGATATTCTTCCCGGCTTCTCCCTGCCCGTGGCGGAAATCTTCGAGTAGAATTCGATCATCGGCCGCGTACTCCTCCGGGGCGGGAAATGTCATGCGCGGCAACACGACCGAACCATCGAATGCCGCTTCAACCGCGATCGGGGGCCTGTTGAACGAATTATTATTTGAACTTTTCCCACGAACGCCCGTCCATGAATCCACAGAACGATCGCCAGAATCTCTTGCCGCCGTCTTCCCCGCCGAAACCTCCCGCGCGGCCGCGGAACAATTCGATGCTCTGGCTGCTGCTGATCCTGGGAGCGGTGCTGCTGGCGATCGTCTATTCCTCCAATCGGGGGAAGGTGTCGGGCATCACTTACGGCATGTTCCGCAAACAGTTGGTCGAGGACCGCAACATCGAGAAGGTCGATGTCCAGGGCATGCAGATTTTCGGCGAGTTCAAAAAGCCGCCCGCCGATCCGAACGCCAAAACCGGCACGGAGGCCAAGCTCGAAAAGAAATTCACCACCACCCTGCCGCCCTATCCGCTCCTCGACGAAAAGCTGGGTGAGGAATTGCGCGCGCAACTCGGCTCGAATTACACCGTCACCGAGCCGACCGACAACACCTTCCTCGTGCTCTTGATCTACATGGCGCTGTTCGTCGCGCTGTTCGTCGGCCTGTGGTTCATGTTCCGCCGGGCGCGGGAATCGATTTTTTCCGGCGGCATCATGGGCGGATTCAGCAAGAGCGGCGCGCGGCGCTACGAGGCGGGCGATAAGCGGAGCACCTTCAAGGACGTGGCCGGCCTGGAAGGCGTGAAAAACGATCTCGCCGAAGTCGTCGAGTTCCTCAAAAATCCGGAAAAATTCCAGCGCCTGGGCGCGCGCGTGCCCAAGGGCATCCTGCTCATGGGGCCGCCGGGCACCGGGAAAACCCTGCTCGGCCGCGCCGTGGCGGGCGAGGCCGGCGTCCCTTTCTACTCCATCAACGGCTCCGAATTCATCCAGATGTTCGTCGGCGTGGGCGCGGGCCGCGTCCGCGACCTGTTCACCACCGCCAAGGAATCCGCGCCTTCGATCATCTTCATCGACGAGATCGACGCCGTCGGCCGCCATCGCGGGGCGGGCGTGGGCGGCGGACACGACGAACGAGAACAGACTTTGAACCAGATCCTCAGCGAGATGGACGGCTTCGCGCAGACCGACGCCGTCATCGTCATGGCCGCCACCAATCGGCCCGACGTGCTCGATCCCGCACTGCTGCGACCCGGGCGATTCGACCGCCACATCACCGTCGATCGCCCCAATTACAAGGGCCGGCTGGCCATCTTCCAGGTTCATTCCAAGGACGTGCCGCTCGATGCGGACGTCGATCTCGAACGGCTGGCGGCGGGCACGGTCGGATTGACGGGCGCCGATATCCGCAATCTGGTCAACGAAGCCGCGCTCTGGGCCAGCCGCAACGACAAGGATAGCGTCGGCAAGGAAGATTTCGAGTACGCCCGCGACAAGGTGCTCATGGGGTCAAAGCGCGAAGACGTGCTGTTGGGCAAGGAAAAAACGAGCACCGCGTATCACGAGGCGGGGCATGCGCTGTTGGCCTGGCTCTCGCCGAACGCCGATCGCGTGCATAAGGTTTCGATCATCCCCCGCGGCCGTTCGTTGGGCGTAACGCAGCTTTTACCCGAAGAAGACCGCCTCAATTTCGGCGAAAAAGAGCTTCGAATCCATCTGATCGTGGGTTTGGGGGGACGCTCGGCCGAAAAACTCGTTTTCAACGAGCTTTCGGCGGGCGCGGAAAGCGATCTGAACCGCGCCACGCAAATCGCCCGGCGGATGGTTACCTATTGGGGCATGAGCGAGCGGCTCGGCCCCGTCGCCTTCCGCGACAGCGAGGACCATCCGTTTCTGGGCAAGGAGATGGCCGAACCGCGGCGCTACAGCGAGCACACCGCGCAAGTGATCGACGAGGAAATCATGCGTCTTTTGAACGAGGCCGCCGAGACCGCCGCTTCGCTGCTCGCGCAACATCGCGACGAACTTGACAAGCTGGCGAAAAGCCTCGAAGCGTCCGAAACGCTCGACGAAAAGGATATCGAGGAACTCATCGGCCCGCCGGCGTACAAGCGGAACGCGGCGGATAAAGAAGAAACGCGGCCGTAACAAACCGCATTTCCAAAGCATAAAGCCCGCCGGGCGGCAAGCTCGGCGGGCCTTGGTTTTTTGTCTTTGACGGTCGTGCGCGTTAGTTGCGGACGACGGTGCGGTTGGCTTGAAGGATGCCGCGGCTCATGTAGGCCGAGGCGTCGGTCTTCGGGGGCGAGGGCAACGGAGCCGGCTCATTGCCCTGGGGGGCCTTGGCCGGAGCGGTCTCGCTCTTCGGGCCCGTGGTCGTTCCACCGCAGCCGACGTTGCAGCCCACGTCGCAGCCGCCGCATTCGGTCTTGCAGCAGCACGGCTTGCCGAAGAGGCCTTCGAGCAGCTCGAGCACCGGGCGGCAGCGTTTCTTGCAGCACTTCGTCTCGCAAGCCGGTTCGCAACCCGGATCGCAGGCCGGTTCGCAAGCCTTCACCGGGCAGCAAGGATCGCATTCGGCTTTGCAGGGCTTTTTGCAGAACAGCGGACGGCGGCATGCTTTCTTGCCGCAAGCCGGTTCGCAGCAAGCCGGATCGCAGGCCTTGGGAGCTTCGCATGCCGGTTCGCAAGCCTTCACCGGGCAGCAAGCCTTCACCGGATCGCAAGGATCGCAAGCGCAGGAGCTGCCGCAGCAGCGATCGCACTTGAACAGGTCCTTGATGTTCGCGAACAAGTCGCGGACGGGGGTCGGACGGCAAACTTTGACTTTGCCGCAAGTCGGCTCGCAGGCCGGTTCGCAAGCCTTCACGGGGCAGCAGGGATCGCAAGCCTTGGCTTGCTCGCAGGGGGCGACCTTGGCACAGGCATTGCAGTTGCCGCAGCCACCGTCATTCATGCCCAGCAACCGGTTCAAGAGCTCGGCTCCGAATCCTTGGCTGCACAGGGCGGCGCTCAGCAAGAGCGCTCCAAAAATCGTTTTGCTTTTCATCGAGCAACAACTCCTTTACAGTGAACTGCGGAGAGCGTGTCTTCCTCGCCGGACGACGGCCAGCCCAAGGATTGCACAAGGCGCTGCCTCATGGATTGGGGCGGGTTCTCCCATGGGAAAGAACCGACTCCGCGTTGGCTGCCTCTTCGCCGGTTTGAAAGTTGGGTCGGCTTCCGCAGTTCGCACGGTGTACTGCGCCAGGTCCGTCGAACCATTCCTTGGTTCAATTCTTACCCGATCCGGTTGCCTGACGCACCCTCATCGCACGTCAACTTCGACGTGCGCGAATTTCTCAGGGTCAATTACGGTATCGGCTAGCCGGAGAATCCGCCTTGAGCGAACGCAAGGTATTTCCCGCAAAGAGTTTACAACTCCTGTTGCGCAAACATTTCTTGCCGCGAAAGGCAGGCAAACTTTATCGGTTGTACGGTTCCGCGCGCATCGATTTCAGCCATTCAATCCCAACTTAAACCGTAAATCTTCGCCATTTACCCGAAACGGAGGCCTCGATTTTCCCGCCCCGTTTCGTCCAGCCGTTACGACAATCGCTTTCCAGGTAGTTCCACTTGGGTAATTTTGGTAAGATTTTAGGGGTTCCCGCGAGCCGGGATGTCCTCGTCCACGGGGGTTGCGGCGATTATCGCGGAAAAGTTCCTCAATCGGTCGGCGAGCGACCAATCGACAATTTCAAAACACCATAAACTTTCCATGAAGATGAAGCTGCGTGAAATTAATGGTCCTTGGCCCGATAAGATTTGGTTTTTCCGTTGGTCGCTGGTTTTATTGTCGCTGGGATTCTGTGCCGCCCTAGGAGCCGGCGACTGGCCGCAATGGGGCGGAGCGGCGTCGCGCTGCGGCGTCTCCGACGCCAAGAATCTGCCCGTCGCGTGGAGCGTCGGCGACTTCGACCGGGAGACGGGTAAATGGATTAAAAAGGACTCCCAAAACATCCGCTGGGTGGCCAAACTCGGATCGACTACTTACGGCACGCCCATCGTGGCCGGGGGCCGAGTCTTTTGCGCTACGAATAACGGCGGCGGCTGGTTGAAAAAATATCCGCCCGATCTCGACCTGGGCTGCTTGTTGTGCTTCCGCCAGGACACGGGCGGATTTTTGTGGCAGCTTTCCCGCGAAAAACTCGCCGCCGGTCGCGCGCAAGATTGGCCCGAACAGGGAATCTGTTCCGCTCCGCTCGTCGAAGGCGGCCGGGCGTGGATCGTTACCAACCGCGGCGAAGTGGTTTGCATCGATGTGAAATCGAAGCCTGCTTCCTCTCCGCCGAACAACCTTCGGCCGGTGCCTGGAGTGGAAGCGGATGCGAAGGCTGCGGGGCGGGAAAAAAACGGCGAAGCCAAAATCGCGTGGATCTTCGATATGATTAAGGAACTCGGCGTCGTGCCGCATAACATGACCAGCGGTTCCGCCACTTCGGCCGGCGATTTGCTCTTCGTGAATACCGGCAACGGCGCGGACGAAAAGCACGAGCGCGTGCCCGCTCCGAATGCGCCCAGCTTCATTGCCCTCGATAAAAACACCGGCAAACTGGTCTGGGCCGACAATTCGCCGGGCGAGAATATCTTGGACGGCCAGTGGTCTTCGCCGGCTTTTGCCGTGCTGGGCGGCGTGCCGCAGGTCATTTTCCCCGGCGGCGACGGCTGGGTTTATAGCTTTCGCGCCGAATCGCCGAAATCCGCGGGGAAGGCGCCCGCCAAACCCGATTTGCTCTGGAAATTCGATTGCAATCCGAAGGATTCGCTGTGGAACGACAACGCGGCGAGCGACCGCTGCAATCTCATCGCCACGCCGGTAATTTACCGGGACAAGGTTTATATCGCCGTGGGCCAGGACCCGGAAGGCGGCGAGGGGCCGGGCCGGCTTTGGTGCATCGATCCCGCGAAGCGCGGCGACGTCAGCCCGGAGTTGGTCTTCGACAAGCAGGGAAAGCCCGTCGCGCCGCGGCGGAACATCGCTTGCGACGCCTCGCGCGGCGAAACGACGAAGCCCAATCCGAACTCCGCGGCCGTATGGCGCTACACCGGCGCGGATGCCGACGGCGACGGCAAAATCGATTTCAAGGAAACCATGCACCGCACGCTCGGCATGGCCGCAATCGAGGACGACCTGCTCGTGATCGCCGACATCACCGGGCTGGTGCATTGCCTCGACGCCCGCACCGGCAAACTGCACTGGACGCACGATCTGATGTCCATCGTCTGGGGCTCGCCCTGCATCGCCGACGGGAAAATCTTCATCGGCAACGAAGACGGCGACGTGGTCGTCTTCGCGCTTTCCCAGGAAAAGAAAGTGCTGGGGACCAACCCCGTGGGCAGCCCGGTTTACACCACACCCGTCGCGGCGGGCAATACGCTCTACATCGCCACCAAGGAGCAGTTGATCGCGGTGGGGAATTAAATCATGCCGGACTATCACGGCGTGAATATTTTGAGTTCGAGTTCCGCGATCGGCTTGTAATGCTTATGATTTGCCGTGCAGAGCATGAGTTGATGTTCGACGGCGGTGGCGGCGATCAACGCATCCGTCGCTCCTAGCGCGACTTTCAGGCCGAATTGCTCCATGTAGATGGAAGCGCGGTGGCCGATATTTTCGCTTAATGGCACGATATCGAAGCCGAAATCAACCAGAAAAGCACGGATATTCTTCGCTTCCCGCCGATCGCGCGCGCCCTGGAGCAATTCCATATAGTTGACGACGGAGAGCGAACATTCTTCGCTCGATTCGAGCATTTTTATCGCTTTTGCAGAGCCGCGGAGCACCCAAATCAATACATCCGTGTCAAAGAGCATGGCCGCGTCCCCTGCGGATTTGTCGGACATATTGCTCGACGTCTTTCATGTCTTCACGGTCCTTCCACATGCCCACGGCGGGATGCTCGGC
>JADLEL010000021.1 GCA_020846145.1 Pirellulales bacterium
CTGGTCCATTTTTCGGCGTGAAAACGTATTTTGTGGACAAACGGTAGGCCGAAAACATGGACCTGTCCCCTTCCCGCGGCGCAAGGGGGACAGTCCCATTTTCGCGGCGATTGAGCACTTTTACGGCACCATCATCTTTTGCGCCGTGAAAATCGGGACAGTCCCCCGTGAACGGTTACGAGTAAACCATCGCATCCGTTGCGGGAATTCAAAGCGGGGGCGCGCTTGCCATCGCCGTCTTTTGGCTTACATTTTGAAATTAAACGTGTGGCTTAGGAACCGCCAGAAGCGTTCGCCGACGGACATCCAGCGGGTGTAGATGCGGCCGGTGCCGCGGAGTCCGAGGCGCATCAAGCCGTCTTCGTCGTCCAGCGGGGCGTCGGCCTGATAGGAAGTGCTTTGCGGTTTCTCGATGCCGGTGTTGGGATCGGTGGCGGTGGGCACTTCGCCGCCGTGCTTGGCGGCGAGCCGCTTGGGGGTATCCTTCAGTTCCTCTTCGGAGATGGCGGTGATTTCGCTGCGGATGGTTTGCGAGGGAGCGGGAAAGCCCTCGATCTTGAGATCGACCGTCTGGCCGGGAGCGACCATGTTCCGATCGCGCTGGTCGATGACCATTACGGCTTGCAGTTTTTTCGGATCGCCGATCTGGCAAAACAGAGTCCGTTCGTCGAGATACGCGCCTACGTTCTGCGTATCGAAGGGCGTGCCCGACCAGGCGCCGAGCTGCAGTTCGGGGTCTTCGCGCCGCGGCGTGAAGGAGGGGGGCAAGACGACGCCGTCGAGGGGCGCGGTCAGGCACAGCCGCTTTTTTTCCTCTTGGCGCTGCGCGAGTTGTTCCTCGGCCGATTTCAGGGCTTCCTCGACCGAAGCGATTTCGGAGGTCGCGCGCGAGTTGAGATGGGATTGCCCGCGGAGGTTTTCCGCTTGCAGGCGGTAGAGTTCGACTTTGCTCTCAAGTTCGGCGATGGAAAGCTCCAATTCGCGGTTCCGCAATTGAGCCAGCACGTCGCCTTTTTTCACCGTTTGGCCGGGCTTGACCGCGACCGACTCCAGGATGCCGCCGACCACGACGGAAACCCATTCGGCGTCGCGGGCCTGAAGCTCCAAGGGCGCGATCACGCTGTGCGGCAGCGGCACGAAGCACAGCGCGGCGACGATTGCCGCGACCCCGATCAAGCTGGGATAGAAATGCGATTTTTTCACTTTGTCCAACCTCCCCGGCACGTAAAAGAATTTTCCCAATTGGTAGAGCGGCTGGCAAAACAGGCCGTACAGCGAGGCCAGCACGATCAGTTGTCCCACGGGTTTCAAATCGTAGGATTCGAACAGTTTGTAGAGGAACCAGCAGATCGAGAGCGCGACGATCCAGCGGTAGATCGCGGCGGCGATGGTATAAAAGGCGAAAAATCCCTGCCGCGACTGGGGCAAAAACGGGTCCTCCGGCATTTCCATGCCCAGAAACCACTGGCCCATCTTGCGGCCGAGGATGGTGGTCGCCTTTTGCCGCAGGTTGGGGATTTCCACCAGGTCGGAAAGGATGTAGTAGCCGTCGTAGCGCAGCAGCGGATTGGCGTTGAAGATCACCGTGCTGACCGACGAGATGAAGACCACGTTGAGGCACAGGTTGTGCAACAATCCGGGGTGCGTGAACCACCAGATGTAAGTGGCGAAGGAGGCGAGCACCAATTCGACGTACATGCCCGCCGCGCCGATCGCCGCGCGGGCCCACTTGCTGGGCAGCATCCAGCTATCGGAGACGTTGCAATACAAGCAGGGCGTGAGGACGAGCACCATCACGCCCATTTCGTGGCATTCGCCGCCGAAATGCTTGCACGACAGACCGTGCCCGAATTCGTGGCAGATTTTGGTGCAGGCCAGCACGACCATCAGCCAGAAGGCGTTGTGTACGCTGAAAAATTGCTGGAATTCGGGCAGCTTTCGCTGAAATTGATCGAACTCGACCAGCACCAAAGTCAGCGCGGAAAGCCCGAAGAAGACCGTGAGGATCACCACCGGCAGCGAGAAGAACCAGCTTACGTAGGGATAGAGCCAATTCAAGAACCGTTCGGGATCGAAGCCCTTGAAGCGGATGCAGAGGATATTGCTGACCGCCTGGATCAGTTCCTTCCGCTTGCGTTCGCCGCGGCGCTTGTTGAGCTGCCGGCCCTGGCCGGGAACGTTGGCCACGACCAATCCGCTGCGGTGCAGATGGCCGAGAAATTGCTGAAGCTCGTCGAGGGTGATTTTTTGCGGGGGGAATTCCGCTTCGAAGCGCTCCTTGATTTCGTCGAGGCTGACGTCGCCGTCGAGCATGTTGAGGATCGCGAATTCTTCCTCTTGAAAGCGGAAGTATTGCAGCCCGATCGGCTCCTTCACCACCCAATAGGTGCGGCCCAGGTAATGCTGCCGCCGCGCAACCAGGTCGGCCCGCTTGCGGATCGAAATCCGCCGCGCGGAAGAGGAGACCATGCTGTCGTGGAGGGTTACCATGGGAAGGCGAATCGCATAAGGGGGAAGGCGGAAGGGGGAAAAGTTGCATTTTTTCTCCGCCTTCCCCCTTCCGCCTTCCCCCTTCTTCATCATTTCAGTTGAATGGTCATCTGGCCCTTCATGCCGGGGGAGAGCAGCCACTGGCGGTTTTCCTCGGCGTTATCGACCAACGCGCGGATTTCGTAGCCGTTGGGGCCGATCCGCGGATCGACGAACGCGATGCGGCCGGTGAAGGTCTCGATCCGTCCGCGGGCAAGCTCGACCTTGACGGCGACCGGGCGGCCGATGATTTCCGAAGGCGAGAATTCCGAGGGCTTCAGATAACCCTGCGCCCGCAGCACGTTCATCTGCACCACGTGCACCACGGTGTCGCCGGGCTGCACCCATTCGCCCACGTGGAACGGGAGTTCGCGGACCTGGCCCTTGAGCGTGGAAACCAGCTTGCGGTGCTTGAGGGATTCCTGGGCCGCTTCCAATTGGGCCTTCTTGACTTCCCATTGTTTCACGGCGATGCTCGTGTCCATGCGGGCCTTATCGACGGAAAGGGCCATTTGCTGGCATTCGAGATACGATCGATTCAAAATCACCAGCGGGACCGAGTCCTTGACCTTGCGGTTGGCCTCCTCGTTGACTTTGTATTCGGCATTGGCGACGGCCAGGGAGGCCAGCGCGAATTTTTCGGGGATAGGGTTCTCCGCTTGCACTTTCGCGGCGTTCAGTTCGGCCTCCGCGACTTTGACCGATTGCTGAGGAATGCTGTCGTCGATCTGCACCAAGGTCTTTCCCGCCTCGACGTTCTCGCCTTCCTTGACGAAAATTTCCTTGATAACGCCCCCTTCTTGCGCGGGAACTTGCACCTGCTCGTGCAGGTTGATGTTGCAGCCCAAGGTAACGGATTCGGGCAAGGGAGCCTGCGGCTGCTGTGCAACCGCGAAATAGATTGCAGCGAAAAATAATGCGGGAAGTTTCATATTAGGGGATAGGGGATAGGGGATGGGAGATAGGGGTGGGGGAAGAGGGGACAGGATACAGGGGATAGAATCATGCGAAAAAAACACTCTTTGCGACTCGGCAAATCATCATCAATAAACTTCGAATCCTCGCAATATTTTCCCTATCCCCTATCCCCTAATCCCTATCCCCTTTCCTCAAAAATACCTAAAAAGTATCTTCGATTGGAAGGCGGAAATCACCTTGTGCAGCCAGGCGTAGCCCAAGCTGGCGCGGCCGCAACGGACTTTGGCGGTTACCTCGGCGCCGGGCCGCAGTTCGCGCAACTGGCTCTTGTCGATGGCCACCTTGATGAGCACGGTAACGCCTTCGTCGCCGTGGACTTCGGCGCTACGGTGGATTTCCTTGATCCGACCGCTGAGTTTCGTGCCCGACTCGGTGGCCAAAATGAACGTTACGTTGTCTTCCAGGAGTTGCTGCTTGGGGATAGCGGACAATTTAGCCTTCAATTCCTCTTCGGGCAGGCGCGCTTTCAAGGCGGACAATTCTTCCCACGCCTGCTCGTAAGTCGGCCGGCCGATCGCCGCGTCCAAGGCGTTCTTCGCTTTACCGTCGGGCAGGTCGGCGCGGATTTCCTTCAATTGCACGTCGAGTTTCGCTTTCTCCAGCAGGCTCCAACGGTCGTGCAGTTGCTCGTCGGGGATTTTCGCCAACTCCGCATCGACCTCGGCGGCCAAGGGGTCTTCGGCCGGCGCGGCAGCGGGCGATTCGGCGGCGGGAACGGCCGATTCGACGGCGAGCGCGGGGCCGTCCGCGGCGGGCGAAGCGGCGTCGGGGGCATTCGAAGGCGCGGCCGCGTTCGCTTCCGCGGCGGCGCGCTTTTGCTCCAGGAGTAGTTTGCGCAACTCCTTCCGTTCTTCGACGTAGCGTTTTTTCTGCGCCTCTTCCACGAAGCCCATGTTTTGCTCGGGCATGTAGATTTCCAACTGCCATTCTTTGTCGAGTTGGGCGATGCGCATCATCACCGCGCCCATTTGCAGGGGGCGGCCTTCCAACCGCTCTTTCAATTTCCACGTCACCACGGTGCCCTCGATGGGACTCTTCACCCGCAGTTCTTCCTGCTTGAGTTTCAGCAGGTCCCGTGCGGTTTTCAAGCCGATGATGTTTTGCGCGAGTTCCGCGGCCTCGCTTTCCTTGCGGGCTTTTTCGGCGGGGGGGAGCTTCCGGTCGTTGCCGATCTCCCAACGCTTGGCGGCGAGCGCGGCTTCGGCGGTGGCCAGTTTCCCTTCGGCCTCTTCGAGCGCCAAATCGATTTCCGGGCCGCGCAGTTTGACCAGCAGTTGGTCGGCTTGCACCTTGTCGTTGTGGTTCACAAGAAGGTTCTGGACGACGCTCTTTTCGAGATTCGCGAAAACGTCGCGGCGCTCGACCGGCTCGAGCGTGCCCTTGGCCTCGAGGTTGAAATCGGTTTGATAGAGGAACAGGAAGAGAATCACCGCCGCCACGGCCGCGCCGATGGTAAGCGTTTTCGGAAGCGTGCGGGCTTGCACGATCCAGCGCGAACGGCCGATCGCCCGCCACAGCGGCATCAGAAACAAACCTTGATGTTCGAGCGAATTGGCCAGCGCCGTGGAACTGTGCTTGCAGACGACATCGACCCGCGGCAACATGCTCGGCGGCACGCGGCTGTCCTCGATCTGCTCGACGATTAGCGCGCCGATCACCGGCTGCGGTTCGGGCCGCTTTTTCGGGTCGTCTTCTTCGGGCGGTTCGGGACGCTTCAGCGGCAACACGGCTACGGTCTTCGAGTGCGCTTCATCGACGTAATCCTGCACCGCGTCCTCGACTTGCGGGGCCATGTCGCGGGTGTCGCCGGTGTACCAGACCGGATCGCCCGTGGCCACTACCGCCGAAGCCAGTCGGTTCATCAGCCGCACGAGGTTCGAACGCTTGTCGAACACGTCCTGCCCGCTGATCGCCTGAACGACGCATTTGTTGCCCTTGCGGATGGCCACGCTCAAGCGGTCGCACATGATCAGCCGGCGGCCTTCGTTGGAGATGGTGAAGGCCGTTTCGCGCGGATCGAGCGAGGCGTGGACCACGCGGGTGAAGTCTTCCAATTGGGTCCAGAGCGATTGCCGGTCGGAAAAATGCCGCAGTTGGTGGCTCTTGAGATAATCGCCCGCCAACTCGCACATCTGCACGAGGAACCGCAGATAGCCCTTTTGCGTGGCGGCGCCGGAGTCGGAACGCTGAAAGACCTCGACGATGCCGCCGACTTCGAGGTCGGTTTTCAGCAGGCCCAGGAGCAGAAGGAAATCGGTGGGATTGCCGGCTTCATCCTCGCCGCCGCCGCTGTGCGGGGGCAAAATCACCGATTCGCCGTCGGAGAGGACCTTGTAGAGCAAGCGGCCGTGTTGCGCCTGGGCCTCTTCGCTCTCGCGGAGCCGAGTCTCTTGGAGGTTGATTTGATATTGGAGCGCGAGTCGGCCTTCTTCATTGGTGGTCCAGACCGCTCCGCCCACCGCCGCCAGGGCCGAGACCACGCGGGTGAGGAATCCGCCGTAAAACTCCTCGGGGGCGATGTCTTCCTTGGCCAACTGGGCGATTTCCGCCACGAGCGCGCGGATTTGCTGCTTGGTCTGTTCGATCAGGTTGGGATTTATCGACTGTTCGGTGCTCATGCAGGTTCGCTTTTATTCTGATGGAAGGGAGACCGAAATCGGAATCTGTAGGTCATGCCATTAGTTTTTCGTTTAGCCCGGAGCTAGCGGCGACGGCGGAGATTTTCGATTTTCCTCACGCACACCGTCGCCGTTGGTTCCGGGCTAAACGATTGGTTATGGCTACGCCGCGCTAGGCAGAAACATAACCTACACCCTTCGGCCCAACCTACTTCTTCGGGGGCAAGGGAACTACTCTATCTTACCTTTTTTTCGCCGTAATCCCCAGGAAAGCTTGAACTTATGATAATCCGCGGGGCAACCGCCACTGCCGTAAAGGCTTGCGCAGATCGCGGGTAAGCTACATTTTAAGCGATTTTTTCGTTTCCGGTGGGAAAATTGGTTGTCTTCCATGGATTAGCACGACAAAAATGATTGTTGCTTATGAGCGGTTCCTTCGTAAAATGTGATGTGGCAAAGGGTTACGGCATGTTTTCCGACAATTATCCACGATTATTTTTACGGTGAACTCCCTCGTTGGTTCGATGCGTAGAATAAGAGTATAAATGGATACGTTTTCGGGCAGGATTAATACAGGAGATAATCGATCATGTTTTTCAATCCCGTCTATTTGCTTTACGTCGCGCCGGCTTTTTTACTGGGACTTTGGGCGCAGATGAAAATCCATTCGTCCTACGCACAGGCCCAGCAAATTCCCGCCCCCTTGAGCGG
The DNA here is from genome assembly GCA_020846145.1 of Pirellulales bacterium. Lineage (GTDB taxonomy): Bacteria > Planctomycetota > Planctomycetia > Pirellulales > Thermoguttaceae > JADLEL01. The sequence continues at coordinate 6,837 of JADLEL010000021.1, forward strand.
AGCGGCCGCGGCCCGGCATATTTTAGACTCCGCCGGATTGCAGAACGTGGAAATTGAGGAGATTCCGGGCAAGTTGACCGATCATTACGATCCGCGCGAAAAAGTACTGCGGCTGAGTCGGGAGGTTTATGCGGGCCGATCCCTGGCGGCGGTGGGTATCGCCGCGCACGAGTCGGGACACGCCCTGCAGGACGCCCAGGCTTACGCGCCGTTGACGATCCGCAACGCGGCCGTCCCGATGGCGAACATCGGCAGCGGCATCGGCATGACCCTCTTCTGCTTGGGATTGTTCATCTCCAGCATGAGTTACCTGCTCTACGTGGGCATCGCCTTGTACGGCGCGGTGGTGTTTTTCCAGGTGGTGAATCTGCCCGTCGAATTCAACGCCAGCCGCCGCGCCAAGGCGCAACTGGTGCAGTTGGGCATCATCGACCAGGAGGGCCTGCATTATGTCAGCAAGGTGCTTTCCGCCGCGGCGCTGACCTACGTCGCCGCCACGCTACAGGCGATTTTGACGCTGGTCTATCTTTTGATGCGCGCGAACGATCGGAGAGAGTGATCCCGTTTGAGTATTTCCCGACGTCGTTACGATGCGCGAGCCGACGGAGGCCGAGTTCCGAAAACGGCCCGGCTGGCTTAGCCGGGATTATTCCTAAACATCGTAGATGCAGCATCCTGCCGCATTTTAGGCAAAAGCGGCAAGATGCCGCTTCTACAAATCGCTTTTAGAATAATACGGGTTAGCTCACCCCGATTTATTTTGTTCTCCCGGCGGGCCGTAGAAGCGGCTTAGATTGATGCCGCCGTGGAGGTCTTCTTCGAGGAGTTTGACGCGCATTTCGAGGCGATCGACTTTGGCTTGCAGTTGGGGGATGACGTGGCGTTTGGCGTCTTCTTCGCTGGGGCGGGGGACGGCGGGGTAGCCGAGGTGGCGCTGCAGGGCGGCGAAGAGGTAGAGCGGGTCTTTCTGGCGGTTGGCCAGCGCAATGCGGCCTTCCTTCGCGCCGAACAGCACCGGCTTGTCCTCGTCCTCGTGCGTTTGCCGGTACAACTCGCTGCGGACGTAGAGCATGTCGCAGAAATCGACCAATCCGACCTGCCGGCGGAGGATCGAAATCCACTGTCGCCAACTTTCGTCGTAAACGCCGTCGCCGGCAATGGCGTCGAAGCCGCGGTCGTAGCCCAGCCGGTTGCGGCAAAGGACCTCGAACTGGAAGAGGAAAATGCCCTGCACGGGCGGGTCTTTCGCGCGGTATTCGGCCTCGCGCTCGAGGATATCGAGCGCGATGCGGAAATCGAAGCGGCCTGCGGCCTTCTCGGCTTCGGCAATCAGATAGGTTTGGAAGGCGGTGAAATAGTGCGGCAGCCGGGCCATGGCCGTGGCGAATCCGCCGGTCAGCCGCAACTCGCCGGCCATGAAGTCGATGGCGTAAGGCAACTGCGTGGTGGCCAGAATCTCCTGTTTGGCGGCCATCAGCAGGTCTTGGGTGGACATGCTCTGCTGCATCCGCTCGCGAAGCGTCTGAAAAAAATAGGCTTGCTCAATGTATTCTTCGCGGTCGAGGAGCATGGGGGGAGAGGGGCGAGGGGCGAGGGGCGCGGGGTAAGGGTTCAGGATTGAGGGTTCAGGGTTCAGGAGGTAGGGGATAGGGCGTGGAAGTGGAGATATCGATATGGTATCATGGGCACGAGCGATTGAAAATCGGAGAATTTATTTTCTCCCCAGCTCCCCTGCTTCCTATCCCCTATCCCCTATCCCCTCTTGAAACTCCCCGACGACACCTTGGCCGCCGCGCTCAGCCGGCATCGGATCGAACTGCCGGAACCGCAAATCGGCTTGCTGGAGAAGTATTGCGCGCTCGTTTGGGAGTGGAACGAAAAGATCAACTTGACGCGGCACACCGATTACGAGAAGTTCGTCGGCCGGGACGTGATCGACAGTTTGGCGTTTGCCGAATTTATCGGGCAGGGCGAAAAAGTTTTGGACGTGGGGAGCGGCGGGGGCGTGCCGGGCGCGGTATTGGCCATCGTGCGGCCCGACTTGTCGATCGTGCTTTCCGATTCGACCGGCAAGAAGGCGAAGGTGCTGGAGGATATCGTCGCCCGGCTGGGATTGAAAACGCCGGTCTTTCACGGGTCGGCGCAGGACCTCTTGAAGCGGAAACGCTTCGACACGCTTACGGTGCGGGCCGTCGCGCCGCTGAAAAAGCTGCTCGAATGGTTCAAAAACGATTGGAACGCGTTCGGGAGACTCTTGGTGTTAAAAGGCCCGGCGTGGATCGAGGAACGCGGCGAAGCGCGGCATTTCGGGTTGCTGAAGAACCTCGCGCTGCGAAAATTGAAGAGCTATCCGCTGCCGGGAACGGAGTCGGATAGCGTGTTGCTGGCCATCGGACCGCGGCCGAAAGCGTGAATCGTTTAGCCCGGAGCCAACGGCGACGGCGGGAGTTCGCTTAACCGGGATTATTCAAAACATCGTAGATGCGGCATCCTGCCGCATTTTAGGCAAAAGCGGCAAGATGCCGCTTCTACAAATCGATTTTATGAATAATGCGGGTTAATTCGCAATGCCGATGCGCGCGCTACGCCGTCGCCGTTGGCTCCGGGCTAAACGAAGAAGCATGAAGCGTTACAATCGCCAGGAGAGATACCAGAGCAGCGCGAAGAGGACGGCCATGCCGACGACGATCCACAGGCCGAACCGCAGGGCGTGAGGGAGGATTTCGCGCATCTCTTCGTGGCGCGTGGCGGCATAGACCAGACTGACCGCGATAATCAGCGGCACGGCGTACCATAAATTGGCCTGCCAGAAGCGCAGGAAAAAATTCGCGGCGAATAGGGGGAATTGATCCATAAAGGCTTATTTTTTCGCTTCTTTCTTCTCATCTTTCTTCTTTTCGGATTCTCCTTCCTCGTCCTCTTTTTTCGCGGACAAAAGGAAGACGGGGCCGGCGAAGGCGTCGTAAATGGCCAGTACGTTGAGCAGCCCGGCGATCTCGGTATAGGTGGTGGCCATTTCGAAATATTCCAAATTGAAATGCAATTGATGCAAGGTCGGCTGTTGGTTTTCGCCGGCGTTGGGGAAATTGGCCGGGGGATTTTGCATCCGCGGCGGGGCCATGAAACTGCCCATCGGCTCCTTGCCGCCGTTGACTCGCAGGGCTTGGACGATGGCGGGGAGGGTGGGCAGGCCGACGCCGATCTGGCAGAAGAAGTGCATCCGCCAATCTTCGTCGTTCCAGGCGAAATAGACCGCCCGGGCGTAGCCGATTTTGATGTCGGCGCCTTGAATTTTTTCCGAACTGCTGCCCAAATAACAGCCATAGGTGAAAATGCCCATGATGCAGACGAAGAACAGCACGGCTTTCGCCCGGCGACCTTGATACCAATGCCCCAGTCCCGGCACCAGCCAGGCCAAAAAGGCGGCCAACGCCGGGTCTTTCAGCTTGACGGGCGGGGGAGAGTCGGATGTGTTCGTCGTTTCAGGCACGGTGAGAATGAGTTGTGGATCTTCAAATTCCAACGAATTGGCGGCAAAGGAAACCGAGTATTGTAAAGGATTCTACATTATCCCACAACCGGAGGGGAAGGGGGAGATGATTTCAAAAATTCAGGAACCGGGAACTCGAATCGTAAATCCCAACTTCCGAAGTTCCGGACTGCGACGAACGTCTCCAAACTCCTTATTCGGATTCGTTTACCTTTTTACGCGATTCGGCGAGCATGGGTTTGATTTCAGCGACGAAATCGCGGGCGTCCTTGAATTGGCGATAGACGCTGGCAAAACGCACGTAGGCCACCGGATCGAGGTCGAGGAGCCGGTGCATGACCAATTCGCCCACCTGACGGCTGGGGGCTTCGGTCTCGAATTTCGTTTCCAGTTCGTTTTCCACCTCGGAGATGATCGATTCGAGTTGGGCATCGCTGACGGGTCGTTTCCAGCAGGCCGTTTCCAGCCCGCGCTTGATCTTCTGCCGGTCGAACGGCTCCCGGACGCCGTCTTTTTTGATGATCTTGACGGTGGTGATCTCGACCCGCTCGTAAGTAGTAAAACGCCGCTTGCAGGCCGAGCATTCTCTGCGGCGGCGGATGGCTTCGCCGTCGTCGCTCGACCGGGTATCGAGAACGCGGTCGTCGTCTTGATGGCAGAAAGGGCATTTCATCGCGGCAATTTCCTCCCAAGGGAATTACCCCCACTATATACCGAGAAGGGGATGGGGGGAAGGGTGGAGAAGAAAGGGGGAAGGCGGAAGGGGGAAAGGGGAGATTCGCTTCCCCCTTCCGCCTTCCGCCTTCCCCCTTTTTGCCTTATAATGCCCGCTCTAGCCGAGATTATTCATAAACATCGTAGATGCGGCATCCTGCCGCATTTTAGGCAAAAGCGGCAAGATGCCGCTTCTACAATTCGCTTTTATGAATAATACGGGCTAGGGGTGGAAACCTACGCAGAAAACATGGGAGGGTTCTTTCATGCACTGTCCTCAATGCAAGACGGAAATTGCGGACGAATCTTTGTTTTGCAACAAGTGCGGCGAGCGGCTCGACCCGGCGGCTGCCGGCGCGGACGCCGATCCCCCGCCCGCCGCCGAGACGCCGGCGGAGAAATTCCGCGAGGCCGCCTCAAGCCGCATGGGCGTAAAGGACGAGGCGGAAGTGGAGCTTTGGCGCGGCGGCTATTCGCCCAAGGCGATGATCGGCAATTGGATCGCCAGCGGGCTGGGCGGCCTGGTGCTGTTGATCGTCGCCTTCCTCTGGTTGCGATCCTCCCCACTCGGATTCTGGTTGCTCGTTCTCGCGGCTTTCCTGCCGGGACTTTATAATCTGGCGGTGTTCTTGTATCGCAAGCTGAGCGTGCGCTATCTCCTGACCAACCAGCGCTTCATGCACGAGTCGGGCATCTTGCGGCGCGTGACGAACCGCATCGAAGTGCTCGACATGGACGATATCGCTTTCGAGCAGGGCCTCGTCGAACGCATGATGGGCGTGGGCACGGTCCGCATCCACTCGAGCGACGTTTCGCACCCCGAAATTTTCCTCCGCGGCATCGAAAACGTCGCCGAAATCTCGAACCTCATCGACAATACGCGCCGGACGGAGCGGAGGAAGCGGGGATTGCACATCGAGAGCATCTAGTCTTTTTCCGAATCAACCGGCTCGCTTGGAACGAGGAAGCATGGCGCGACGCGAAATCAAGGGATCGAGAGTTCTGATTACGGGCGCATCGAGCGGCATCGGCCGGGCGGCGGCGCTGGAGTTGGCCCGCGGCGGCGCGAAACTGGTCGCCGTCGCGCGGCGCGAAGATCGCTTGAAGCAATTGAAAGAGGAAGCCGCCGGAATGGAGGGACGGATCGAAACCGTCGCCGGCGACATCACCGAGCCGGGATGCCGGCAGCGGGCCATCGACGCGGCGGCCATGCATTATGGCGGCCTCGACATCCTCATCAACAACGCCGGCGTGGGCGCGATGGGCTTGTTCGAACACGCCGATCCGGCCCGCGTCCGCCGCGTGTTCGAGGTCAATTTCTTCGCCTTGGTCGAACTGACGCGGCTGGCTCTGCCGCTCTTGAAAAAGGGCGAGCGGCCGATGGTGGTGAACGTAAGCTCGATCCTGGGGCATCGCGCCGTGCCGCACAGCAGCGAGTATTCGGCCAGCAAATTCGCCGTGCAGGGCTTCAGCGAGGCGATTCGCGCGGAGTTCGCCCGGCATAAGATCGACGTGCTGGTGGTCAGCCCGGGCACGACCGAGACCGAGTTTTTCGACAGCGTTTTGGAGCGCACGGGCGAACCCGCCTGGCCCAAGCACACGCCGGTCAGTTCGGAAGAGGTCGCCCGGCGGATGGTCGAAGCGATCCGCCGCGGCAAGCATGAAATCATCCCCTACTTTCCCGGCAAAATCCTCTGCTGGCTCAACCGGCTCTCGCCGGGTCTGATGGACCGGTATATGAAGCGGTTTGCGTGAGAAATAGTGATCCATAATGAGTTGTGTCATTAATTCACAACATACAATCGATGTTACGGGAATTAGGACTTTCTATGAACAGAATTATTCGCTTGATTAGTGCATTTTCAGCTTTACTAGGATTTTGTGGTTGTCATGAGCAAAGAGCCGACATGAACGGCAAATCAGAAAATTCATCGCCAATACTCTCTCCCTCAGATTTCACATCTGCTTATGCGTCTAAAATGACGTCCGAAGCCCCAAAACTGAAGGTCATAATCAAAGCGCCATTACAATTACGAGTAATCAATGCCCATGAAAAAGAGTCAACCGCGTTTCTCGATAATGCTTACCGTGAATATAAGCTGGATCAAAGTAATCTTACGGGATTGCTTGAACGATATGTAAAGGCATCCCTTGAAACGGCGCGTGACTCGGACAAGGAAATCACTTCCTCTAGAATCGTGCCAATCATTAAGGATCGAAATTATCTCGAAGAGACGAAAAAAGCTCTGGCCGAGAAAGGCTTTGCGATGGAAGATTTTGACCAGGTTTATGGATTATATAATGATGAACTAGTTATTCTATACGCCGAAGATACGACAAATAACATTCGATATTTAACAAAAAAAGCCTTTGAGTCTCTCAAGTTGGAGATGCCCGAATTAAGAGCATTTGCTGTAAAAAATCTTAAAAACCTCCTTCCCAAGATCGAGCTTCATGGTTCAAATGGAACTTATATGATGACGGCCGGTGGAACCTATGAAGCTAGTCTTTTACTTTTCGATTCAATCTGGCAATCGGGACAGGTCAAAGTGGATGGTGATATCATCGTCGCCATTCCATCCCGTGATTTACTTCTCATAACGGGCAGCAAAAATGAAGAAGGATTGGAGAAGCTTCAGCAGGCTGCGTGTGAAACAGTAAAGAATGGAGCATACCAGTTAACGACACAACTATTCGTGTACAAAAATGGAACATTCGTTCCATTCAAGAAATAAATCAATCAGCTTGCATCACTGCTACTGATTTTTTCTGCCACCATCATCAAATCCACGCTTTTCTCGCGTTCGTAGGGTTGCTGCATGTAATCGCCGAAGAAGTGAATGGCTTTCGCGCCGGCGTCGCGGGCGTACTGTTCGAGTTGGGGCGATTCGAGTCCGAGGAAGGGGACCGATTCTTGGTGCAGCAGTTTGCCGTCGGCGAGCGAGGCCGCGAGAAATTCCACGTAGCCGCGCGAGCCGGAGCGGTGGACGCCTTTGAGGATCAGTACATCGTTTTCCGCGTTTTCGTTTTTCGTGTCTTCGTTTAGCCCGGAGCCAACGGCGACGGCGGGCGTTTTGTCGGCTAGGAGATTTTCACGGATTGCGGAATTCCCCGCCAACGCCGTCGCCGTTGGCTCCGGGCTAAACGATTTGATTTTTTTGCATTTTTGCCAAATACAGGGGCCGTCGGGGAGTAGCCAGAGGTTGAGGACGTGAACGACGACGATCCCGCCGGGGCGAACCGCCGCGAACATTTGCCGGATTGCGCGCCGGACGGTTTCCACGTTCGGCGCGAGGGCCAGCGAATTGCCCACGCAAAGGGCGGCGTCGAAGGATTTTTTATTTTCCCCATCAAACTGAATCGGCTGCTCGAAACCGCGCACTACCCAGCGCAAACGTTCATCCTCACCGAAATTCGCCCGGGCGCGGGCGATCATCGCCGGGCTGAGGTCGGCTCCCTCAACCTGCAATCCCCAGTCGTGGAACATGGCGGCGTGCCGGCCGGTGCCGCAGGCCACATCAATGATGCGCCCGGCACCGATCTTTTCGAACCAGTGGCGATAGAACGGTTCCTCGTTGGCCAGCCGCTTGGGCCAGTCGATCATGGCTTCGTAAAAGTCGGTCAAATCGTTAAATTCGGATTTCGACATGATAAGTTGCGGTAAATCGTCGCGGAAAGTAGCTATTTATGGGGGGGGCTTTGCCTCCCGGTTATTTTGCGGGTATTATCTGTAGATAATAATTGAATCGAGCGGCGCGGGGAACCCAAGGGCTTTTTCACTAATGCCTCGAAGGACAACGAGTATCGAAACATGGCAGACGCGATCATAAGTGCCTCCGGAATGCGGTTGATCAGGCTGCTGGTGGGAAATCCGCCGCAATCGATCGCCGATTTGATGGAGTCGATGGGCGTTACGCGAACGGCGGTTACCGAGCAGCTCAACGAATTGGTGCGGTCGGGATTCGCCGAGCGCGAAATCCACCATTTGGCGGGCCGCGGCCGTCCGGAATACCTCTATAAGACGACCGACGCCGCGTCGCTGATCCTCTACGCGCAGAATCAGTGCATGGTGGTGCCGGCGATCTGGATGGCGGTGGAAGAACTCGGCGGCGACGAGTTGATGCGCAAGGTTCTGAAAATGGTCGGCAAAACCCTCGCCGAAAACTATCTCCCCCGCATCACCGCCAAAAAGCCCGATGAACGGCTGCGGCAAATGATGAAGCTCCTCAACGCCGAAGGCGGATTGACCGAGGCGTCGATGGTCAACGGGCACATGGTGCTGCAAAAGCGGAGTTGTCCGTTCTTGCGGATGATCGATGAGAAGCGATCGATCTGCTGCGTCGATCAAGAGATGATGACGCACGTGGTGGGCAAGCCCGTCCGCCGCACCACTTGCCGGCACGACGGCGCGCCCTGCTGCTCGTTCGAAATCGTCGAAGAAAAATAAACTTCATGCGGCGACGCCTCTCCCTGCTGCCGATCCTGACGTTTTTTCTGCTCCTCATTGCTTTTTTCGTTTATTCCCGGCGCTCCGGGCCGGATGCTTCGCCGCCGCAATACGTCGGTCGCGCGGAATGCGCGGAATGCCACGAAAAAGAGATGAAGCTCTATGCCGGCTCCGATCACGACCGCTCGATGGACCCCGCCGAACCGCGGTTCGTTTCGGGCGATTTCAACCGGCGAACCTACGCACATTTCGGCGCGACCTCGACGATGATCCGCGAGGGCGATAAGTTCTTCATGGAAACCGACGGTCCCGACGGCAAGCCGAAAAAATACGGCATCCAATACGCGTTCGGCTACCGGCCGTTGCAGCAATATCTGGTCGAGATGCCCAAGGGGCGGGTGCAATGCCTGCCGCTGGCCTGGGATACCGAAGCGCGGAAGTGGTTCCATCTCTACCCCAACGAGCCGATCCCGCACACCGACGTGCTGCACTGGACCCGCCCGCTGCAAAACTGGAATTACATGTGCGCCGAGTGCCACTCGACCGACTTGCGGAAGGACTACGATCCGAAAACCGACACCTATCGCACCCGCTGGTCCGAAATCGACGTGAGCTGCGAGGCCTGTCACGGGCCGGCGAGCGAGCATGTGCGCGCGGCGTCGGCGTGGAATTACTCCTGGAAGCAGCGCGGCGACGAAGGGCTGGCAAAGCTCAAGAGTCCCGATCCGCGGGTGGAAATCGATGCCTGCGCCCCGTGCCATGCGCGGCGGCAGGTGGTTTATCCGGGCTTCACGCCCGGCGATAACTTTCTCGACTATTTTCTGCCCGAAATGCTCGACGGGAATCTTTATTACGCCGACGGACAGATTCTCGAGGAGGATTACGAATACGGCTCCTTCCTGCAAAGCAAGATGTGCATGAAGCAAATCCGCTGCACCGATTGCCACGATCCGCACGCCATGCGGCTCAAGGGTCTCGCGAAGGACGCCCCTTTCAAGCAAGTAACGAACGCGACTTGCACGAACTGCCATTTGGGCATGCACCCGGCGGGCAAATACGATACCGCGGCGCACCACCACCATCCCGATGCGACGAAGCCCGGTACGCTCTGCGTCGATTGCCACATGCCGGTGACGAATTACATGGTGGTCGATCCGCGGCGGGACCACAGCATTCGTAATCCGCGGCCCGACTTGACCGTTTCTCTGGGCATACCCAACGCCTGCACCGGCTGCCACCACGATGCGGCCAAGGCGGAAACGCCCGCATGGGCGGCGGCCAAGGTGCGCGAGTGGTACGGCGAAAAGAAGGAGCCGAAGCATTTCGCCTATGCGATCGCCGCCGGCCGGGCGGGCAAGCCCGAAGGGGCGCGGCTGCTCGAAGACGTTACCCGCCGCAAGGACTTGCCGCCGATCGTGCGGGCGAGCGCGGTGCTGCTCTTGGCGCGATATCCCGGCACGACGAATATCCTGACGGCGACCGACGCCTTGGAAGACCCGGACGGCCTGGTCCGCACGGCCGGCGTGCGGGCGCTGCTGCAAGCGCCGCCGGACGTCCTCCATCGGCAGCTTGCGCCGCTGCTGCGCGATCCGCTGCGCGTGGTCCGCACCGAGGCCGCGCGGATCATCTCGAAAGTGCCCGAAAACGAATTCAACGAGGTCGATAAAAAAGCATTTCACGCGGCTCTCGAAGAATACCTTGCCGGTCAGCGTTATTTGAGCGACCAGCCCGCGGCGCATCTCAACGTGGCCGTCATTCACGCCAACCGGGGCCGTTTGCCGGAAGCCATAGCGGAGTACGCCCATGCCCTCAAACTCGATCCGGAGTTCGTGCCGGCGCGGATCAATCTGGCCATGCTCCACGACCAGATGGGGAAAAAAGACTCGGCCGAGCGCGAGTTCCGCAAGGCGCTCGAAATCGCGCCGAAGATGGCCGAAGCCTACTATTCGCTGGGCCTCTTGATTGCGGAGGACGAAAAGCGGCTCGGCGAAGCGGCCGAAGTGCTGGGGAAGGCCGTCGCGTTGGCCCCCGAAAACGCCCGCATGGCGTACAACCACGGCCTCGCGCTGCAAAGACTCGGCCGCCCGGAGGAGGCGGAAACCGCGCTTTTGAACGCTTATAAACTTTCCGGGAACCAGACGGAATATCTCTACGCCCTGGCGGTGCTTTATTTTCAACAAGAGCAATGGACCCGCGCCAAAGGCTGCATCGAGGAGCTCATCAAGCGCGATCCGCAAAACCGCGAATTCCAGGCGCTCGGCGCAGCGATCGAACGCCGGGAGAAATAGCCCGCATTATTCATAAAAGCGATTTGTAGAAGCGGTATCTTGCCGCTTTTGCCTAAAATGCGGCAGGATGCCGCATCTACGATGTTTATGAATAATCCCGGTTAAGCCTTCTATGCCGGATATTCATTTAATGCCGATGGTATCAATTGCCGATGCTGTAATTAGGCTGCCAACGGCCAGCCGGACGGCAATTCCCCTCCGCGGGGGATTGTCGCTTTGCGAACGGCAGTAAAAGTAAAAAAATTGACCCGATTTCACGGCACTCGCGTGCCTCGTGTTCCATCAGCCAGCAAGGGGGGATATTCCCATGATCCGTCGGATTGTATTTCTCTTCGCATTTTTCGCGTTTTTCGCCGTGGAATTATGCGCCGAAAAGGCCCAAGCCCAACAGGCCTACGGACGGCAATGGGGGCATACTTACAGCACGCAGGATTGGAACCGGATGTACCATTATCCGTACGTCTATTATCCGCAGAACTACTACGGACGCGATTACTATCGCAGCAGCGAGGATATGTACCATCGGTATCCCCCGGAGATGCAAATTCCCGTGTACAATAAAAGCTGGGCGAATTTTTATCCCTGGCACCGCAAAGATCCGCCGTTCACCGAAAACTTGATCTTCCCGTTCACGCAAAGATATACCGGCTCGCGCTATTCGACGGGGCATCATTTTGAGATGGATATTTTTTAATCGTAATAATTCTGTCAAAATCGTGCTTCCGGCGGTTTTATGCCGCCGGTTTTGTTTTCCTAAGTCCTTAAACTACATGAAGATAAGCGACGGCGAATGGACTTCGGACATCCCCAAAAAGAATTTTTGAAAAAAATTAAAAAATGTGCCACGGGGGGGGTTGCGTTCTCCAGATTATCAGGCATAATAGGGTACAGGTGAGGGGCAACTCTCACCGTTCTGGCCCTTCGTAGGTCCCTGCCCCGCCTACGAAGGGCTGTTTTATTTCTTGAATCTCGCTTCGGGTTGACCGCCAATGCATCCCTTCCTAGAATGGGGATAGGTTTATCGATACGTTTTTATTTATTCTGGGCACAAGATGCAGCTTTCAATATATCCCTTTCTCCCGATTTTTTTATTCGCCGCTTGCGTGATCGGATTGGCGATTATCTTGCTCGTGGTGGCGAATCTTTTCAATCCCGTTCATCCCGGCCGCGTGAAGGGCATGCCTTATGAAAGCGGCATGGACCCCTTTCACGACACGCGCCGCCGCTTCGACATTCGCTTCCACCTGCTGGCGATCGCCTTCATGGTGTTCGACGTGGAACTGCTCTTTCTCTACCCCTGGGCGGTGGCCGTGCGCCCGGCGGCCGAAAATGTTCCCGCGGCGGCTCCCGCGGCTGCTCCGGCGGCAGCGAAGGCGCCAACCGCAGCGGAATCCGCGCCGGCAAAACCGTCTCGGGGATCGGTCGCCGGCGTCCATCAAGGATGGCAAAACCGGAATGCCGTTTTCATCGGCGCGATGCTTTTTATCCTTCTGCTCGTCCTCGGATTCGTGTACGATTGGCGCAAGGGGGTATTCAACTGGAGATAGGGACTGGAGATTAGGGGCTAGGGGCTAGAGATCAGGGACTAGAGAAAAACTTGCAGTATGGCAAGGATCCGCAAAAAAAGATGCATAAACAAGAAAAATATTCGCTCCCCATCAATTCCCCAGCCCCTAGCCCCTGATCTCTAGTCCCCTAAAAATGTCCCCCGAACTTCCCGACAACGTGGCCGTCACCAAGCTCGACGAGTTGGTCAATTGGTGCCGCAAGAACAGCTTGTGGCCGATGCCCTTCGCCACGGCCTGCTGCGGCATCGAACTGATGGCCACGGGCGCGAGCCGGCACGACATCGCGCGTTTCGGGGCCGAGGTATTTCGCTTCAGCCCGCGGCAGTGCGACCTGATGATCGTCGCCGGCCGCGTGGTGATGAAGATGCTGCCCGTGCTGCAGCGCATCTGGCAGCAAATGCACGAGCCGAAGTGGTGCATCTCGATGGGCGCGTGCGCCTCGACCGGCGGCGTGTTCGACACCTATTGCGTGGTGCAGGGCATTGACCGGTTCATTCCGGTCGATATGTACGTCCCCGGCTGCCCGCCCCGGCCGGAACAATTGATCCAAGCGATCATCGACCTGCAAGAGAAAATCCAGCGCGAGGGCACGATCGCGGGCCGCGAGTTCGAAACGCTAAAGTATGTGCAAACGAAAAGGGCGTTGCAAGAATGATGGTCTTGGGTTTTAGGTCTTGGGTCTTAGCTTCAGAGATCCAAGACCTAAGTCCTAAGACCTAAGACCCATGACCACTTCGCAAACCATTTCCGAACTGAAAAAGGCCTTTCCCGCCTTGGAATTCAGCGAATTCCGCGGCGAGACGCGGGCGGTCGCGCCGGTGGAATCGCTGTTCGACGTGCTGAAAGATTTGAAGGAGCGTTTGGATTTCGACATGCTCGTGGATATCACCTGCGTCGATTATTTGCGCTACCCCGGGGCGAAGGACCGTTTCGGATTGGTTTATCTGCTGGCCAACACCGAGACCGCCGAACGGATTACGATCCGCGCGTTCGTGAACGATCCGCAACCGGCGGTCCCCTCCGCGGTGTCGCTCTGGGAGGGCGCGAATTGGCTCGAGCGCGAGGTATGGGACATGTTCGGCATCCGCTTTGAGGGCCACCCCGATCCGCGGCGAATCCTCCTGCCCGACGAGTTCACCGCGTTTCCCTTGCGCAAGGATTATCCCTTGCAAGGCCGCGGCGAACGGCATAATTTTCCGGTGCTTACGAGAGCGGAGAGTGGTTAGTGGCCAGTGGTTAGTGGTCGGTGGTCAGTAAGCAGTGCGATGCCGCAAGCGGCTGTTGTTTCTTCAGCATTCGTCCTTCATCCTTCATAATTCCGCCTTCATACTTCAGCCTTCATACTTCAGCCTTCCTCCTCCATGCCCTTAACGCCCGCATTTTCCCCCGGCGATCTTTCGCACGACGAGCCGCAGCCGTACGTGTGGACCTTGAATTTCGGTCCGCAGCATCCGGCCACGCACACCACGTTGCGGTTGGTGCTGAAGCTCGAAGGCGAGACCGTGATCGACGCCATGCCCGACATCGGCTACCTGCATTCGGGATTCGAGAAAATCGGCGAGGAACTCGACTACAATCAGTACGTCACCGTTACCGACCGCATGAATTACGTCTCGCCGATGGCCAACAACGTGGCTTGGCACCTTGCGGTCGAGAAGCTGATGGGCATCGAAGTGCCGCCCCGCTGCCAATATATCCGCGTGATTATTTCCGAATTGGCGCGGATTTCCGATCATTTGGTCTGCAACGGCGCAGTGGGCCTCGACACCGGGGCGTTCACCCATTTCATCTACGCCTTCAATCCCCGCGAACAGCTCTACGATATCTTCGAAGCCCTCTGCGGCGCGCGGTTCACCAACAGCTACACCCGCGTCGGCGGGCTGATGTACGACATATCGCCCAAGGCGATCGAGATGATCCGCGAATTCCTCGATAAAATCCCCAAGACGTTCGACGACATGGAGCGACTCTTGAATCGCAACCGCATTTTCATCGATCGCACGAAAGGCGTGGGCGTGCTGACGAAAGCGGACGCGCTCGACCGCGGTTGCAGCGGTCCCATCGCCCGGGCCAGCGGCGTTACCCGCGATTTGCGCAAGGACGAGCCGTACCTGGCCTATCGGGACTTCGATTTCGACGTCTGCTGCGCCACCGAGGGCGATTGCCTGGCGCGGTACATGGTGCGGATGGGCGAAATGCGCGAGAGCGTGAAGATCGTGCGGCAGGCGATCGAGAACCTGCCCGCCGGGCCGGTGAACGTCGGCCCCGGCCGCCGCGCGATCTTGCCCGAGAAGGGCGCGGTGTTTTCGACGATCGAGGGCCTGATTTCGCATTTCGAGGTGGTGATGACCAACCGCGGCTTCGAGACGCCTTGCGAGGAAGTGTATGCGTCCGTCGAGGCCCCCAACGGCGAGTTGGGCTTTTACCTCGTCGGCGACGGCTCGCAGCGCGCCTACCGCGCCCGCTGCCGCCCGCCGTCGTTCATCAACTTCGCCCTGTTTCCGCATTTGATCCGCGGCCATACATTAAGCGACATCGTGGCGGTATTGGGAAGTTTGAACATTATCGCGGCGGAGTTGGATCGATAAACCAAAAGCGAGCCGCCGGGTTTATCCCGGCGCTTCGCGCCGAAAGAGTATGCAAAACGAAGCGCCGGGATAAACCCGGCGGCTCGCTAGAATATGTCACCGACAGAATCCCTATTAACCGACGACCTCCGCGCCGCCGTCCGGGCGCATTTTCCACGGTATCCGACGAAACAGGCGGTAACGCTGCCGGCGCTGCATTTGGTCAACGAGCGCTTGGGCTACGTGCCGCCGCAAGCGGTCGAGGAGATCGCGGAACTGTTGGACCTCGCCCCGGCGCAGGTGCAGGATACGCTCTCGTTTTACGGTTTTTTCAAGCAGGACAAGCCGCAAGGCAAAACGCGGATGTGGATTTGCCGCTCGATCGCCTGCGCCGCGTGCGAAAGCGAAGAATTGCTGAAATATTTATGTGAAAAACTCGGCATCGAGCCGGGCGAAACCACCGCCGACGGCCGCATCACGCTCGAATTCGCCGAATGCCTGGGCGCCTGCGACCACGCCCCCGCGATTTTGGTCGGCGAGACGTTGCATAAGAATATGACCAAGGCGAAAATCGAGGAGTTGTTGAAAACGTTGTGAATTTATTTCATCATGGGGGGAATGAATATGAGCGATGGAAATATCGGTATCGTATATGTCGTTTCAAATCCGGCAATGCCTGGAATCGTGAAAATTGGCATCACTGCTCAGGATAATGTAGATCAAAGAATAAAACAGCTTTTTACAACTAGTGTTCCAGTTCCTTTTGAATGCGAATATGCGTGCAAAGTAACCGATTATGAGACAGTAGAAAAAGCTCTACAGATCGCATTTTCTCCAAATAGAATCAATCCCCAAAGAGAGTTTTTCAATATAGAGCCTGAACAGGCGATTGTTATTCTCAAATTGCTCTCTAAAGAAGACATTACTCCGCAGGTTGTCAAAGAGTATGAAGCAGAAATGGATCCTGATGATGTGGAGGCGGGAAAACATCTAAAAAAACAAAGACGCCCTCGCCTTAATTTCACTGAAATGGGAATCGAAATAGGTTCCATACTTAAATTTATCGAAGGTGAAATTGAAGTTGTTGTCTCATCAGACAAAAAAATAGTTTTTCATCAAGAAGAGATGTCATTGACAAAAGCAACGAGAGAAATTTTAAAGCTCGATTTTAACATACAGCCCACAAAATATTGGATTTATAACGGGGTAAACCTTTTTGATATATACAATAATACATACGAGGAAATCGAAAGCTGATTTTCTTGGTTCATCTGGAACTGTGTGCCTGAATGTTTAAGCTTGGAAAAATAATCGATTACGGCCTGAAGGGCCATCCGTTCGCCCAGCCCAGGGCAACGCCCTGGGGAGCGGAACGCCCGCCATTTTTTGTACGATCGGTCCAACGGGCCAACAATTCGCCTCAGCGGAAGGAGAACGGTTGGCCCGTTGGGCCGAAGAAAACAATCTCAATCCAATTATCACCCAGGGCGTTGCCCTGGGCTTGGTGAACGGTTGCCCCTTCAGGGCAGGATTTATTTGTGCCAGATTTGAAGCGTACTAACGAGGTCATCGATATTCATCATTCATCCTTCAGCATTCATCATTCCTGCCGTGCCCTACGAACCCGTCCTACTAGCGAACATCAACAAGAAAGATAGCCACACGCTGGCCGTTTACGAGGCCGGCGGGGGCTATCGGACGTTGAAATCCGCGCTGAAGGACAAATCGCCGGGGGACATCCTCGAAGTAGTGAAATCGAGCAATCTCCGCGGCCGCGGCGGGGCGGGCTTTCCCACGGGATTGAAATGGTCGTTCCTGCCCGAAAAACATCCGGGGCCGGTCTATTTTTGCGTCAATGCCGACGAGAGCGAGCCGGGCACCATCGTCAACCGCGTGCAGATGGAAGCCGACCCGCACCAAATCCTCGAAGGGATCATGCTCAGTTGCTACGCCACCCGCGCGGCGACGGCCTACATCTACCTGCGCTACGAATACCCGCTCTGCCTCAAGCGAATGCAGGCGGCCATCGACGAGGCCTACGCCGCCGGCTACCTCGGCAAGAATATCCTGAAATCCGCCTTCTCGCTCGATCTCTTCATCCACCGCGGCGCGGCGGCCTACGTTTGCGGCGAGGAAACCGGGCTGATCGAAAGTCTCGAAGGCAAGCGGGCCTGGCCGCGGATCAAGCCGCCGTTTCCCGCCGTCGAAGGGCTGTTCCGCAAGCCGACGGTCGTGAATAATATCGAAACGGTCGCCTGCGTGAAACACATCGTCGAGCGCGGCGCCGCGTGGTTCAGGTCGATCGGCACGCCGGCCGACCCGAAAGACCCCCGCGATCCCGGCAGCTACGGCCCCAAGCTTTACGGCCTAAGCGGGCACGTCAACCGGCCCGGCTGCTACGAAGCGCCGCTAGGCATCACCGTGCGGGAACTGATCGAGGAGCACGGCCGCGGCGTGTGGAAGGGGCGCAAGGCGAAGGCCGTGGTGCCGGGCGGACTCAGCACCGGCGTGATGACCGCCGCCGAACTCGACACCAAGCTCGATTTCTCCGGTCCGCTCAAGGTCGGCTGCTTGGGGCTGGGAACCGCCTGCGCGATCGTGCTCGACGAAACCTACTCGATGGTCGATTTCCTGCACAATAGTTGCCGCTTCTTCGCCCACGAAAGCTGCGGCCAATGCACGCCCTGCCGCGAAGGGACGAGTTGGTCGCTTATGATGCTGGAACGGATCAAGGCCGGTCGGGGACGGCTCAAGGATTTGGAGTTGCTGCTGGAGATCGGCGACACGATCGGCATCATTCCCGGCACGACCATTTGCGGCCTGGCCGACGGCGCGGCGTGGCCGATCAAGAACGCCATCCGCAAGTTCCGCGGCGAATTTGAGGAGTACATCAAACGCACGAACCCGGAAGGTTATATGGAGACGGAACCGGTGGAAGCGATGGCAACCGTGCCGAAATAACAGAATCGATATTTTAATGGCATCGAAAAACTACGGGAGAACACTGATCATCACTAATCATCACTAATATTGTTGATTAGTGTTAATCAGTGAAGATTAGTGTTCCTCAAAACGATGTTGTATTGGCCTTACGAAGACCTGTCAGTTATCGATATTTAATAGATATCAAGATCGGATACGTGAAATGCCCTCCCCAAAAAAGCAATTCATAAGAAGGCGTCTAATTGAAGGAATGGCAGAATGTATATGTAATGAAGGGATGGAAAAAGAACTCAAGCTCGGCGAGGGTTGTTATATTAAAGAAATTCCCAATATGCAGGGACATTGTGTTATATTACGTAACAAAAAGACTCCTCTCGTTGGTTATCATTTGGATAGGTTCAAATTAGCAGATGAATATGAAGATGCCTAAAGTTAGTGTTTTATATTTTAGCAATATTATGTATTACTTCCCATGCCGACAATAATCATCGACAACCGCGAATTCGAGATTCCCGGCGGCGTCAAGCTGAACTGCATTCAGGCGGCGAAGCTGGCGGGCGTGGAGATTCCGCATTATTGCTGGCATCCCGGCTTGTCGGTGGTGGGCAGTTGCCGGATGTGCCTCGTCGAAGTCGGATCGAAAGACGCGAAAACCGGCAAGATCGCCATGCAACCGAAGCTCGTGCCGGCCTGCAATCAGACGGCGGTCGAGGGGACGGTGATCGTTACGAACAGCGAGAAGGTCGCCCGGACCAGAGCGATGGTCGAAGAGGACCTGCTGCTCAGGCATCCGATCGACTGCCCGATCTGCGACAAGGCCGGCGAGTGCTCCTTGCAGGATTACCACTTCGCGCACGGCCAGGATCAGCGCCGGGCCGATTTGCAGCCGTTCACCAGCCGCCGCCGCGACATCGGCGACGTGTCGCTGTTCGTCGATCGCTGCATTTTGTGCAGCCGCTGCGTCCGCTTCGCCAAGGAAATCAGCGGCACGAGCGAACTGATGGTCGCGGGCCGCGGAACGCACGAGGAAATCGACGTGGTCGAGAATCATCCCTTGCACAACAACCTTTCCGGCAACGTCGTCGATCTCTGTCCCGTCGGCGCGCTGGCCGACAAGGACTTTTTATACCGGCAGCGGGTCTGGTTCCTCCGCCGGCACAAGGGAATCTGCACGGGCTGCGCGACCGGCTGCTCGATTTGGATCGAGGAAAACCAGGACCGCATCCACCGGCTCAAGCCCCGCGAAAATCCGCACGTCAACCAATGGTGGATGTGTAACGAAGGCCGCTACGGCTACCCGCACGTGCATAGCGATAAGCGCATTGTGCATCCGATTCGTCACCAGCGAGCCGAGGGGTTTAACCCCTCGGCTGAATGCGAGACGAATGCGGCGTTTTCCGGCAATTCCAGCCGAGGGGATAAACCCCTCGGCTCGCTGAGCCACGAGATTCTCGATTGGACAGACTTGCCCACAGAGTTGAACCAAGTTCTGCGCTCTAGCAAGCATCTTGGCGCCATCCTCTCGCCGTTCCTCGCCGTCGAAGAAGCCTATTTGTTGTGCAAAATGCTGCGCGGCATCGATAAAAATGCAATGCTCGCGCTCGGCCCGATTCCCGTCGTCGGCGAAGACGAACATTTTCCGAAAGGCTTTACGGTTCGTGCCGAAAAATGCCCTAACCGGCGCGGCGTGGAAAACGTTCTGACCCATTTCACCGGCAAGATCGTGCCGTATGGGAATTTTTTGAAATCGGTTGAGAAGGGGGAGATTCGAGGCGTTTGGGTTGCGGGCGGCTACAAAAACGACTGGATCGACGAACCGACGGCGAAAACGTTCGAGTCCGTGGAACTGCTCATCGTTCAGGATTTATTCCCTTCGCCGCTTTCCGAAAGGGCGTCCTTCCTCCTGCCCGTTGCCGCGTTCGTCGAAATCGATGGTTCCTACGTGAACCATGCCGACCGATTGCAAACCGTGCCGCAAGCCATCCGCCCGCCGTTGGGCGTGCGATCCGCGGGCAGTTTGCTTTGGGAGATGTCGGGCCGCAAGGGCCTGTACGACGCGCAAGCCGTGCTGCGCGAAGCCGCGCACGAAATCCTTTATTTCTCCGCAGCCGCCGGGGGTGTGCCGGAGGCCGGCATCGATTTGAAATCGAACCTCCTGGCGGGCATGGGAAAAATTGAAGATTCCAGTAAAATTCAACAAGCGTAAATCGCTAAGCCGCAAGCGGCTAAGAATTCATCATTCAGCATTCATCATTCATCATTCATACTTCCACAAATGCTCCTCCCCCTCACCCTCGAAGCACTCCTGAAAATCGCCCTGCTCATCGCCGGCCTGATGACCGCGGCGGCGTATTTCGTGCTTTTGGAGCGGTGGATTGCCGCTTGGGTGCAAGATCGGCTGGGGCCGAATCGGGTCGGCGTGCCGCTCACGAAAATCCGCCTCTTCGGCCTGGGCCAACCGATCGCCGACGGCGTGAAATTCCTCTTCAAGGCCGAATTCACTCCCGGCCACGTCGATAAGTTCATCTACTTCCTCGCGCCGATGTCGATCTTCGCGGCGGCGATCCTCGTGTTCGCGGTCATCCCGTTCGGCAGCGCGCTGCCGCCGAACATCTTCCCGGCAAGCTGGGGTGTCGGCGAACCGATTCAACTCGTCGCCGCCCCCGGCATTGACGTCGGCATGATCTACGTCTTCGCCGTGGGGAGCATCGCCGTCTATGGCGTGGTATTGGGCGGCTGGGCCAGCAACAACAAATACAGCTTTCTCGGCGGACTCCGCAGCGGCGCGCAGCTCATCTCCTACGAGCTGCCGCTCGGTCTGGGCATCTTGGGCGTGGTCCTCGCCTCCGGCTCGCTGCGGCTGGAAACCATCATCTCCCAGCAAGCCCAAAGCGGCGCGTGGAATTGCTTCCTCCAACCGCTGGGCTTTTTGGTCTTCGCCGTCGCCTCCTTCGCCGAGGCCGGCCGCCTCCCCTTCGATCTGCCCGAGGCCGAGCAAGAGCTTGTGGGCGGCTACCACACCGAATACTCGGGCATCAAGCTGATGATGTACCTCGTGGCCGAGTTCCTGCACATGATCACCGCGTCGTTCCTGATCGCGATCCTCTTCCTCGGCGGCTGGCATTTTTGGGGGCTGACCGACGGCGGCGGACCCGACGGCAACACCGTTACCTGGGTCGTCGCGGTGCTGCGGATTATCGTCTTGCTTGCCAAGGTGATGGCGATGATTTTATTTTTCATGGTCGTCCGCTGGAGCTGGCCGCGTTTTCGCTACGATCAACTGATGGATATCGGCTGGAAGGTGATGATCCCCTGGGGCCTGGCGAACCTGATCGCCGTTGCCGTATGGGTGGAATACGGCGACCGCATCGCCCATTCCCTCGGCCTTCCACCCTTGCTTTGCATGGGCCTTTGCGGATTCGTAATTTTACTGCTAGGCTGGTACGTGGCCACCAAGGCCGATCCCACGTTGAACGACAATCGCCCCCGACGGCGATTGATATCGCCCGACCGGCATGTGGAAAAGATAGAAGTATGAAGGAGGTCTTGGGTCTTAGGTCTTAGCCGCAAAGCCCCAAGTCCCAAGCTCCAAGACCCAAGACCATGAACGCAAACGACAAACGTATCCGCTGGGTGAAAGAGCCGGCATTGGGCATGGCGGGCAAATCGTATTTGCTGCTGTTCGTGCAGGGCTTGGCCACCACGCTCAAGCACCTCGTGAGCCGCAAGAAGACCGTCCAATCGCCCGAAGAGCGGCACGAAATACCCGACCCGATCATTTATCGCGGCGTGCATCGCCTGAACCGCGACGAGCAAGGCCGGGTGAAATGCGTGGCGTGCTTCCTCTGCGCGACGGCCTGCCCGGCGCATTGCATCGACATCGTCGCCGCCGAAAGCCCCTGGCCGGACCGCGAAAAATACCCGCAATCGTTCACCATCGACGAACTCCGCTGCATCTATTGCGGTTTATGCGAAGAGGCCTGTCCGGTCGATGCCATCGAACTCACGAGCCTCTACGACCTCTCCGGCAAGAGCCGCGAGGAAATGATTTTCGACAAGCAAAAACTATTGAGCATCTACGACCAGACCAAAGACGCCGAGCCGACGAGAACGGAAAGATTGAAGGGGGAAGGCGGAGGGGGGAAGGCGGAATGATAAATGATGAATGATGAATGATGAATGAACAACAGCCGCTTGCGGCTTCGCTCTCCACTCTCCACTCTCCATCCTCCACTCCCACTCTCCACTGCCTACCGCCTACTGCCAACTCCCATGCACGATCCCCACATCATCCTGATCCTGACCACGCTCTTAGGCGCTGTCGGCCTGTGGCTGATGCTGCCGCGCGGCACGCATCGGGGACGATCCGTGGGGATCATCCTGACGGCGGTTGCCCTGGGCGCGGGCGCCTCGCAGCTTCCCTACCTGGGCGATTGGTTGACGGAGAGCATTTTCGGCGTATTGGCGGCCGTAACCGTCGTCTCCGCCGCCGCCACGATCGCCTTCCGCAATCCCGTGTACTGCGCGATCTGGTTCGGACTGACCTTGCTGGGCACGGCCGGATTGTTCCTTTTCGCCGGCGCGCAGTTTTTGGCGGTGGCCACGATCGTCGTTTACGCGGGCGCGATTTTAGTGACGTTTCTCTTCGTGCTGATGCTCGCCCAGCCCGAAGGCAAAGCCGCCTACGACCGCGTGAGTTGGGAAGCCTTGCTCTCGGCCGTGCTGGGCATGGTTTTCGTGGGCGTGCTGTCGATGGCGATCGTCGGCGTATTCACCGCTCCGCGGGAAGCGAAGGAGCGGCCCGTCGCGCCCCCCGCCGCGAAAGAACTCGCCGAAAACGTCCTCGTGCCCCAGCACGTCGCCGCCTTGGGCACGGAACTCTTCGGCAAGCACTTGATCGCCGTCGAAGTCGCCGGCGCCCTGCTCCTCGCGGCCCTCGTCGGCGCGGCCGTGATCGTGGCGCAAGGAAAAATGGAAGAGAAGAATGAGAGGAATGCGCAGCAGAAGCGAGATTGATTGTAAATTGGTAATTGCAAATTTCAAATTTGCAATAAAACATTTCGACTATCCATCCCCCAAGAGATTGGAATGTCCCCCGAAATCGCCTTACTGAACAACTACCTGATCGTCGGAGCGATCCTCTTCGGCCTCGGGCTGATCGGCTTCATGAGCCGGCGGAATATGATCGTCATGTTCCTGGCCGCCGAGATGATGTTGCAGGGCGTTAGCTTAAGCCTCGTCGCTTGGAGCCGCTTTCGCAACGATTTCGGCGGGCAGATGCTGGTGATTTTCATTATCGCCGTCGCCGCCTGCGAGGCCGCCATCGCCTTGGGATTGGTTACGACCCTTTTCCAGCGCAGCGGCCGGCTCGACATTGCCGACTGGCACGCGCTGCGCGAAGCCAACCAGCCCGCGTTCGTCGACGAGCCGATTTCCGAGGAAACCTCGACCGAAGAACCGCTGCCGACCCTCGCCCGCGCGGGAGTCGCCCCGCAAGTGCCGCCGGTAAAAACCGATTATCGGCCGAATGTGTGATAAGAGAAAAAATATATTCACCGCGGAGGCACGGAGGACACGGAGATCAATGATAAATACCGATTGCCGAATGATGATGATACTAGCATTGATTATATGGTTCTAGGTACGTTAGCATTCATTGATTCGATGTTGTGATCTTCCTCCGTGTCCTCCGTGCCTCCGTGGTGAATAACTATCGCCCACATGCCTCCGTGGTGAATAACTATCGCCCACATGCCTGAAATATCCCAATTATTACCCCTGATTCCCGCCTTGCCCTTGGCGGCCGCGATGCTGACGGCCGTGCTGGGGCCGCGGCTGCTGCGCAAGCAAAGCCATTGGCCGACGGTTTTGGCGTTGGCGCTCTCCTGCACGGCCAGTTTGATGCTGCTATGCAAAGTGCATCGCGAGGCGGGGCAGGAGGAGTATGAAAGATCAGGGTATGAAAAGATCGTTACGCTATACACTTGGGCAAATGTGGACGAGGCGTATGAATCGGATCTTCGATTGAGAAGTCCCGAAGGGACGGTAGTCATTAGCCAGGGGCGTAAGCCCCTGGAAAATGGTCGCTTACGCCAACAAAGCCCCGAAGGGGCGACAGTGAATTCCCGAAGGGACGACAGTAACAAGGACTCTCTCGCTACTGCCGCCCCGTTGGGGCTATATAATTCCGAGGTCATCCCTTTCCAGGGATTTACATCCCTGGCTAATGACTGCCGTCCCGAAGGGACTAAAAAGCAGGGAGCAACCATAAAAAACTTTCGCATCGAGATCGCGCTGCGCGCCGATCCGCTGACCGCCGTCATGCTCGCGGTCATAACGTTCGTATCGACCCTCGTGGCGATCTACTCCATCGGCTATATGCACGGCGATCCGGGCTATTGGCGGTTCTTTAGCTATATCTCGCTTTTCGTCTTCTCGATGACGATGTTGGTCTCGGCCAGCAATTTCCTGCTGCTTTACGTGTTTTGGGAGGCGGTGGGGCTTTGCAGTTATTTACTGATCGGCTTCTGGTGCGAAAAGCCCGCGGCCGCCGCGGCGGGGATGAAGGCGTTTTTGGTCAATCGGATCGGCGATTTTGGCTTCGCGCTGGGGATTTTCTTGATTTGGACGACTTTCGGCACGCTCGATTTCCACGATTCCACCGCGATGGGCGTGTTGGGCAAAATGCGGCTGGCCTCGCCGGAGCCGATCGTCAACGGCGCCGTCGGCACGGCCATCTGCCTGCTGCTCTTGCTCGGCGCGTGCGGCAAGAGCGCGCAGTTCCCGCTGCACGTCTGGCTGCCCGACGCGATGGAAGGCCCCACGCCCGTCAGCGCGCTCATCCACGCCGCCACGATGGTTACGGCCGGCGTATATATGCTCGCCCGCTGCATGCCGCTCTTCGCCGCTTCCCCCTTCGCCCTGCACGCGGTGGCGGTCGTCGGCGGATTGACGGCCTTGATCGGCGCGGTCGTCGCCATCACGCAAACCGACTTGAAGCGAATCCTCGCCTACTCCACCATCAGCCACTTGGGCTATATGTTTCTGGCCATGGGCGCCGGCACCGTCCTCGGCGTCACGGCCGGCATGTTCCATCTCGTTACGCACGCCTTTTTCAAGGCCCTGCTGTTTCTCGCCGCCGGCAGCGTGATGCACGCGATGGGCGGCGTGATCGACATCCGCCGCTTCGGAGGCCTGCGGCGGATCATGCCCGTTACGCACTGGACTTTCCTTATCGGCGGTTTGGCGATGGTCGGCATGATCCCCTTCGCCGGCTTTTACAGCAAAGACGCCATCCTCCTGGCCGTCGCCGAGAAATTCTCTTTCGGCAACCATGTCGATCTCGTCTATCAAACACTTTACTGGACCACGTTCGGCGGCATTTTCCTCATCGCCGTTTACACCTTCCGGCCTTTTCTTTTGACTTTTTACGGAAAAGACACGGTCATTCCTCCGGAGGCCGGCCATCACGCCCACGAATCGCCCCTCTCGATGACCGGGCCGCTCGTGATCTTGGCCCTCGGCGCGGCCTTCCTGGGACTGTACCTCGAAAAAACCGGCGGATTGGCGGAATTTCTCGCGGGAACGCCTTCGGTCGCGTACTTGAATCGTTATCCGCTTGCTCCCGAACCGTCGCACGAAACTTTGGAATCGCTCCATTCGTCGATCGGCCGCCAAAGCACCGTGATGGTCGCCGCGGGCATCCTTTTTACGATCTTCCTTTACGCCGGTTCGCGCCGCCGGCTGGCCGATCGCCTCGCCGGCCCGATGAAGCGCCTGGGCTTGTATCAGCTTTCCTTCGGCAAGCTGTTTTTCGATCCCCTGTACCGGTTGTTCGTCGTCCGACCGCTGGAATTATTCGCCCAAGCGTGCGCCTGGTTCGACAACCGCTTCATCGACGGCTCGGTGAACCTCGTCGGCATCTTGCCCAAGCTGCTCGGCGCCGCCCTCCGCCCGCTGCAAGGCGGATTGATCCAGTTTTACGCCCTCGCCATGATCCTCGGAGTTTTGATCTTCCTGGGAGTACTATTGCTATAAAATGCCCCACCTTCTGCTGTTAACGACGGTCTTCCTGCCGCTCCTCGGCGCTATGCTTTTGCACGGCGACCGCGTGGAGGTCCGCCGCCGCGCGCTGGCCGCGGCGATCGCCGCGCTGATCGGCGCGGCGGTCCTGATTGCCGCTTATCCCGGCGGAGCGCAGCCCTTCGCCGAGACCGATTTCGCCTGGTTCGGCGACGACGCTCCGGTCGATATCCGCTTCAATATCGCCCTGGACGGCCTCGGCCTCTGGCTCTTCGGCCTGACCGCGCTGTTGTCGATCACCGCCGTTCTCGTCGGCTGGGATGCGATCAAACAGCAGGCTTCGCTTTACTATCGGCTGCTCTTGATCCTCGAAACCGGCATGTTGGGCGTGTTCGTCGCCCGCGATATCATCCTCTTTTACGTCTTCTTCGAGTTCACGCTCATTCCGCTGTTTTTTCTGATCGGAATCTGGGGGAGCGAGGAACGCCGCTATGCGGCGATCAAGTTTTTCCTCTTCACGCTCGCCGGCAGCGTGCTGACGTTCCTGGGACTTTTATCCATCGTGATCTGGGACTACGCGAACCCGATCGGTCCCGCCGCCGATTGGAAAATGACCTTTTCCATTCCGCAACTCACCGCGCATCTGTGCCTGCGGCCGATGGACGAGCAGTTGCAGTTGTGGATCTTCCTCGCCCTTTTCGCCGGCTTCGCCGTTAAAGTGCCGCTCTTCCCCCTGCACACCTGGCTCCCCTTGGCCCACGTGCAAGCGCCCACCGCGGGGAGCGTGATTCTGGCGGGCATTCTCTTGAAGATCGGCACCTACGGTTTCGTGCGTTTCAATCTGGCCATGCTGCCCGCCGCCTCCGCCTTGCTCGTGCCGTGGATGCTGGGATTGGCCGCGGCGGGCATCATCTACGGGGCACTCGTCGCGCTCGCCCAAAAGGACATGAAAAAACTCATCGCCTATTCCAGCGTGAGCCATCTGGGCTTTTGCATGTTGGGACTCTTCGCCGCCAATCCACTGGGCGTCGAAGGCGCAACCTTGCAAATGATCAACCACGGGCTTTCCACCGGTGGGCTGTTCGCTGTGGTCGGAATGCTTTACGAACGCTACCATACGCGGCAAATCGCCGACTTGGGCGGACTCGCCAAAAAACTCCCCGTCCTGAGCTTCTTCATGCTCGTGCTGACGCTCTCGAGCATCGGCCTGCCGGGGCTTAACGGCTTCGTCGGCGAGTTCCTAATCCTCCTCGGCGCGTTCCAGCGCGCTTGGGCAGGCGTTCCCCTGTCGGCCGGCTGGACGTTGAAAACCATCTCCATTCTCGCCGTTTTCGGTGTGGTGTTGGGCGCATGGTACATGCTCTGGATGTACCTGCGGATATTCTTCGGACCGCTCCGCGAGCCGAAAGACGAAGACCACCACGAGGAAGTCCGCGACATGAACTCCCGCGAGATCGCCTCCCTGCTGCCGCTCCTGCTGTTCATCGTTTGGATCGGCGTCTATCCGCGGTTTTTCCTGGATCGCATGAGTCCCACGTTGCAGCAGTTGACCGGAAATGTTCAAGCAAAATGCGATATTACGGTAACGGCAAATAATACTTCCGATCTTGCGCCGCCGATCGCCCCGCGTGGACGCGGGGGCTAAACGAGATCTTAATTCCCTATCCCCCATCCCCTATCCCCTGTTCCCCGTCCCCTGTCCCCTTTGCCGATGACTTATCAAACTGTGCTTCAATTGCTGCCCGAAATCCTACTGGTCGCCTTCGCCGTGGCGATTTACGTGGGCAGCGCGTTTTCGGACGCGCAGCGCGGCTGGAACCGCGCCGCGCTCGCGGGCGTCGTTTTGGCGGCTTGCGCGCTCGCGACCGTGCATTACCATCCCGCCGGCGGATATCCCCTTTTCCAGGACGGTTTGGCCCTCTTCGCCCGCTGGATGGCCCTCGCCTTGGCGGCCTTGTATATCTTGCTGAGTTTCAAGCCCCTCCCCGGCGGCGGCACGCCCGAAATGTTCGGCTCGCTCCTGTTGATCGTCGCCGGCGTCATGCTCGCCGCCGCCGCGGCCGATCTGGTGCTGATCTTCGTGAGCCTGGAACTGATTTCGATCCCCACGTACATCCTGCTCTACCTCGGCCGGCGCGACGCGCTCCAGCAGGAATCGGCCGCGAAATACTTTTATTTGAGCGTGCTGTCGTCGGCGATTCTGCTCTACGGTTTCAGCTTTCTCTACGGCCTGGCCGGTTCCACCGACTTGCACAATATTCACGATGTCTTTCTCGATGCCGGAGGCCTTCCGCAAGGATTCGAGCTATTCGCCAAATTGGCGGCCGTGCTCGCGATTGCCGGATTGAGCTTCCGCCTGACGGCCGTGCCGTTCCACTTTTACGCTCCCGACGTCTATCAAGGCACGACCCACGCCAACGCCGCGCTGCTTTCGGTGATTCCCAAGCTCGCCGGCCTCGCGGTCCTGGTGCGAATCGCGTGGTGGGCCATGCCCGACGGGGGACATCTCGCCCTGGGCATCGTCGCCGCGCTGGCCGTGCTTTCGATGACGCTCGGCAACGTGCTGGCGCTCTGGCAGGATAACCTGCGGCGGCTGATGGCCTATTCCTCGATCGCCCACGCGGGCTATCTGCTGCTCGGCTTGGCGGCGGCGCTGGCGATGCGAAATATTCAGCCCGGCGCTTGGGACGGCATCGGGGCGATGATGTTTTATCTCTGCGTGTATGCGGCGGCCACGATCGGCACGTTCGCCGTTTTCGAGCATCTCGGCGGTTCCACGCGCCGCGTGGAAGGGATCGACGAGCTTGCCGGACTCGGCCGCGAAAAACCGACCGTCGCCGCCATGCTCGCCGCGTTCATGTTCAGCTTGACGGGCATTCCCATTTTGGCGGGCTTTTGGGGAAAATTCCAGATTTTCGGCAGTGCGCTCAGCGTGGCCTCCGACGCCGAGACGGCCTTTTTACGTCCGCTGTTCATCGCGCTGGCGGTCGTCGGCGTCCTCAATGCGGCGGTTTCGGCGGCGTATTATTTGCGGATCGTCGGCGCGATGTACTTTCGCGCCCCCCTCGGCAAATTCCGCGCCGAAGGCGGCACGGGCGCTTTGCTGGCCGCGGCCCTCTGCTGCCTGCTCGTACTCGGCCTCGGCCTGTATCCCCGCCCCTTGCTCCGCGCATCGGACCGCGCCCGCCCGCAACTCGAAATCGTAGGACAGGTTTCCAACCTGTCTCACCCCAAATGACAGGTTGGAAACCTGTCCTCCATGAGACTTCAATGTCCGGCAAACGTGCTTCCGCGAACGACCTGATGCGCCTGCTTAACGCGGCGTCGCAGCCGATCTATGCGCTGGATGAGGACTTAACGATCGTCTTCCTCAATTCGGCATGTAGGGAATGGCTGGGACCGGCCGCCGAAGGATTGATCGGCGCGCGCGCGGCGTATTGTTCGCCTGCCGATTCGACATCGCCCGAAGGCATTGCCGCCGGCCTTTGCCCACCGCCCGAAGCAATCGCCGGGAAACCATCCGTTGCGTTAGTCGCTTGCCTCTCCCCTCTCCCTTTGGGAGAGGGGCAGGGGGTGAGGGCCGAATCGCCCGCAAATCGCCCGCACCCCATCCCTCTCCCGACACCAACCGAAGGTTGGTCGGGAGAAGGGACATCAATCGAAAAACATCGCCGATCGCAATTCATCCCTTTGGGCACGTCGGATAATCTTCGCGGCATCTTGGCGATTCTGGAGCCGGAAGATTGTCCCGGCGCGTCCGCCGAAGTTGAAGCATCCCCCGCCGCGGAACCGGGCCGCGAAGCATTGCACGCCGCCATCCGCCGCTTTCGCCGCGAGGCGGCGGGGCGATTTTCGGCCGATCATCTCATCGGCGTCGGCCCCGCCATGCAACTCGCGCGGCGGCAGGTCGAGGCCGCCGGAGCGAGCGGTTGCAGCGTCTGCATTTCCGGCCCGCCGGGCAGCGGCCGCGAACGCCTGGCCTCCGCCATTCATTACCGCGCCCACCCCGAAGACGTCGATGTTCCCTTCACGCAGGGCGGGCTGATCTCCTTGGACTGCTCGGTCTTGCCCGCCGATCTGTTCCTTTCCTCCTTTGCGGCATTGGCGCGGTCGCCCGCGGCAATCGAGCTATCGTCCAGCGAGCCGAGGGGTTTATCCCCTCGGCTGTTCCCTACCACCCTCGTTCTCCACCGCGTCGATGAACTGTCCGCCGAATTGCAGGTCGAACTCGCCTCCTTGTTTTCGAAAAAGCCCTTTCCGCGGCGGTTGCTCTCCACGGCCGCCGCGCCGCTGGGCGAACTCGCACAGCGGGGGAAATTCCGCGCCGATCTGGCGGCCCTGTTGAGCACCCTCGCCATCCAATTGCCTCCGCTAAAGGATCGCCGCGAAGATCTGCCGCTTTTGGCCCAGATTTTTTTGGAAGACTGCAATCGCCGAAATCCCAAGCAAGTCGGCGGCTTCGCGCCCGAAGCCCTCGACATGCTCGACGCCTACGTCTGGCCGGGCAATTTAGACGAACTCGCCGCGGTCGTCGCCGCCGCCCATAAAAATGCCCAAGCCGCTGAAATCCGTCCCGCGGAACTTCCCCCGCAAATCCATCTGGCCGCCCAAGCCGCGGCCCATCCCCGCCGGCAGGAAGAACAAATCCGCCTCGATGAATTCCTCGAACGCGTCGAGCGGGAACTCATCCGCCGCGCGTTGGCCCGAGCGAAAGGCAACAAGACCAAAGCCGCCCGCCTGCTGGGATTGACCCGTCCCCGTCTCTACCGCCGGATGGTGCAACTCGGATTGGAGGAAGCCTAGGACCGAGCGGTGGAGAAGAGGGATAGGGAAGAAAAATCGTTTCGCGCTCCGGCTTGTGAATAAATATGTCAGTTTAATTACGCCGAATCCAGTTCAAGTATATAGGAGAGTAGCATGAGTTTTTTTAGAAATCTTTTTGGAAAGAAAGAACCACAATTAGCCACTACACCTAAACCTTTGATGGTAAATATTTTATGGTGCTTTAGTGGCTCTCCCTTTAACGACAGAGTCTCATTCGACGAGGCAGTTCGAAAATTTCAAATCAAAATTCGCAAGGGAGAAGATGAATGGCAACCGGAACAAATCGTTCTTCGCTATCCGCGGATCAGGATCCAATACATGTGTTGGCAGGGTGATGATCAGATCGAACCTATATTGGAGTTAGTTAGCGACAATGGAGAGTACTTCACTGCTGGAGAGTTGCTGTTCAAAATTCATAATGCAGTAGTGGATCAGCTTAGTCAGATTGACCACAAGTTCTTTGAAGGTTTGAGCTTGGATGAAAGAGGCTCTGTGCAAGTGCCTTTGTATCAGTTGGGACAAGGAAGTTAGATGTCGTAAAGAACGGATAATCGTTCGAGATAATTGCTAAAATGAAAGAACAATCCCCATTATCACCGGCACGGTTGATCGTTTGCGAACGCCACGGTCGTTGGGCGGTCCTGTTGCAGCGAAAGGTGGCCGAGTCGGGGGTGCGCGTCTGCGAAACCCGCTCTCTAGCCGATTGCCGCGCCGAAATCGCCCTTTCGCCCGCCTCCCTGGCGGTCATCGAACTGCCCTCCATCAACTTGAGCGAACTGCTGAAGACCGTCCGCCTCTGGGAGCGCGATTATCCGCTGCTGCGCTGGGTGGCCGTCGCCGACCGTTCGCTTGCCGGCTACGAGTGGCTCCTCCGCGAGGCCGGAGCGGTCCATTTCACCTGTTCGCCGCGACAAGTTGCCCCGCTGGCCCAATTGGCCTGCCGCCACCTGGCCCAAATTCCCCCGCCTTCGCTAAATCTCGCGGAACGCATTTGGGCCTCCTTGCCTTGGGAAACGTAGGACCGGTTTCCAATCCGTCGTGAAAAATGAAGGATGAATAATTCACCATGAGCGAACCACTCCCCGCCGAATCGGCCGTCCGCGATGTACTCGCCCAATTCAAAGACCCCGAAACCGGCCGCGGCATCGCGCAGCTCGGACAGCTCCACCGTCTGGAATTGAACGGCGACCGGCTCGAGATCACCCTGGGCTTGACCACTTGGTCCGCCCCGCTCTGGGAAGAAACCCGCTTGGAACTGATCGCGCTGGTCAACCGGCGGTTCCCCGCGATGAAAACCGCCGTCGAACTCGCCGTTCACCAGCGGAAACCCGAACCGCTCGGCGAAATCGGCCTGACCGCGAAAACCGCGATCGCCGTCGGATCGGGCAAGGGGGGCGTGGGAAAAAGCTCCGTCGCCGCCTATCTGGCCGCCGGACTTTGCCGCGCAGGCTGCCAGGTCGGACTCATGGACGCCGACGTCTATGGTCCCAGCATCCCGCATCTCTTGGGCTGCCGCGAGCGGCCCGTCATGCTCGGCAACCGCATCCAGCCCGTCGCCGCCGAGGGCATGAAGGTGATGTCGATGGGTTTTCTCGTCCCGCCCGGCGAGGCCGTCGTCTGGCGCGGGCCGATGCTGCATGCCGCGCTCGTGCAATTCCTCCGCGATACCGCGTGGGGCGATCTGGATTACCTGATCATCGACATGCCCCCCGGCACCGGCGATATCGCCCTCTCGCTTTCGCAATTGCTCCCCATGACCGGGGCGGTCGTGGTTTGCACGCCCCAGGACGTGGCCCTCCTGGACGCCGTCAAGGCCGTGAAAATGTTTCATAAGGTGAACATCGACGTGTTGGGGATGGTCGAAAACATGAGTTTCTTTCTCTGCCCGAACTGCGACGCCCGGCACGATATTTTCGGTTCCGGCGGCGCGAAGCGGAAGGCCGAAGAACTGAACGTCCCCTTCCTCGGCGAATTGCCGCTGATAACCGCGCTCCGCGAGATGGCCGACCGCGGGCAGATCGCTGCCGCCTTCGAACACGAAGCCGCCAAGCCCTATCTGGAAACCATCTGCCGCTCCCTGGTGAAGAGCCTCGCCGCCCGCCACCGCGAGAAACCCGTGTTGCCGACCCTGACGATTTTGAAGTAGCGGAAGGTGTTGAAGTTTTTCGAGACGATATTATAATTTAGGCGTAAACGACATATTGATGTTGCTTGGAGTATGAACCGGGACGCAGCGAATTTCACCGTGCTTCCGGCCTCCCATTGGCCGGCCTAGTTCATCAACCATGCAAAGGTTAATCGGATGGGTGGCCGAGTGGTCTAAGGCGACAGTCTTGAAAACTGTAGTGGGCGAAAGTCCACCAGGGGTTCGAATCCCTTCCCATCCGTTCCGCATGTTCCCTCATCCCCGGAAATACGCGCTTTGCCGGGAATTTCTTCGTTTTCGTACGATCCGATACCGGCCAATACACCCTTGGTGGGGAATTCGCCATTGCGATAAAATAAGCTCCTCATGGTTACCTTGTATAGGGGATTCTCCTTTGCCGACACGAACCAGCAAAACGGGCAGCGAACTTTTCATCGTCGATAATAGCGATGAGGCGTGGAAAGTTTTGCGTTATCTTCAAGATTGGTGCCCACTTTCCAAGAGCATCGACGTCGCCACCGGCTACTTCGATATCGGATCGCTCTTGGCATTAAAGGAAGAATGGCAAAAGGTGGATGGAATTCGCATTTTAATGGGCGACGAGGTTTCCCAGCGAACAAAAATCGCATTTACCAAGGCTTTCGAGCGCGTTAAAGCGCAACTCGACGACAGCTTGGAATCGGAAAAGCTGAAAAACGATTTTCTCGCGGGCGTGCCGGCCATTGTCGAGGCCATCCGTTCCGGAAAAATCAAATGCCGCGTATATCGCAAGGAAAAGTTCCATGCCAAGGCTTATATTACCCATGCCCGGCAGGAAGTGGTCGGCTCTTTCGCGTTGGTCGGTTCGTCCAACCTGACCTATCCGGGCATTACCGAGAACATCGAATTGAACGTTCGCTTCGGCGGCGCCGAGGTCGGCGTTCTCCAAGAATGGTACGAAGAGCATTGGGAACAAGCCGAGGAGGTAACCGCGGAAATTCTTCAAGTCATCGAGCGGCACGTCCGCGACTATTCGCCCTTCGAGGTCTATGCAAAATCGATGCAGGAGTTCTTCCGCGGCCACGAGATGACGGTTTCGGAATGGGAGCGAAACGCATCGGAAATTTACCCAATCCTTGCGCCTTACCAGCGAGAAGGATATCACGGTTTGCTGAAACGAGCACAGTCTTCAAATGGGGCATTTTTGTGCGATGCCGTCGGTTTGGGCAAGACCTTTGTGGGGCTAATGCTCATCGAGCGGCTCGTATTGCACGACCGAAAAAATGTCGCGCTCTTCGTGCCCAAGTCGGCCCGCAAGCCGGTATGGGAAGCGGCGCTAAGGAAATACTTGCCGAAGCTATTCGGTAAATTCACCAATCTGGAGATTTTCAACCATACCGATCTATCCTGCGGCGGCGAATTCCCGCAATACTTCGAAAGCGTGCGCGAGCGTGCACATGTGATAATCATCGACGAAGCCCATCATTTCCGAAACACGGGAACCAAAGGCGAAACCGACGAAGAGCGGAAATCGCGGTATTGGCGGCTTTTTGACCTCGCCGAAGGCAAACAGATTTTCCTGCTGACGGCCACGCCGGTCAACAACAAGCTGACCGATTTGCAGCACACGATCGAATTGTTCTCCCGGCGGCAAGCCGATTATTTCAAGGATGCGCCGTTGGGCATCCACTCTTTACCGGGCCATTTCCGCAAGATGGAAAAGGAATTGGAACGGCTGATCGATTGCCGCGAGAATCCCCCCGAAGACCTCCACGAAACCAATCTGGCGGAGGCCGAACGAGTTTTGAAGCAGGATGAACTTTTCCGCGCGTTGGTCGTTCAACGCAGCCGGGCTTACGTTTACCGTAGCGAGAGCCTCGGCGATGGCGGCACCGTGAAATTCCCCAAACGCGGCGACCCCCAAGTCGTGCCGTACTCGGTCAAGCAGACCTACGGGAAACTCTTGACGATGGTCGAGGAGGCATTCAGCAAAAAAGACCCGCTATTTGCCCTGTCGATCTACTATCCTTATGCCTATTACAAGGGGGACCAAGAGGTTCCCGCCTTCGAAAAGGGCCGAAAAAAGCAGGTCGTGCGACTCATTCGCACGAGCTTCCTCAAGCGATTCGAGAGTTCCGTCGAATCGTTCACCATGTCCTGTTGGATGCTGATGCGGAAACTGCTCGCATGGCTCCAAATCCATGCGGAAACGGAAAACGAAAAACATCAAGTTCAGCGTTGGATGCTGCGCCATAAAAAACTCACCGGCTACGTCTTGGAACGCCAAAGCGAATTGTTCGGCGACGATTCGGAAGATGAGGCCGAGGAGGATATCGTCCCCGAAGAAATGCTCGAGGCCGTCGAAAAACTTTCGCGGGATGAATTCGATATCGAGGCGATTATCGGCGAAACGCTGCAAGACCTCGAACAGATCGCCATTTTTCTCAATGAGCTAAAGGATTTCAAACCTTCCCAGGACAAGAAACTCCGCGAACTGATCAAGCTCTTGCGAAGCGACGGCGTTCTCAAACGGCAAAAGGTCATTATCTTTACCGAGTTCATGACGACCGCCCGCTACTTGAAAAATGAATTGATGGATGCCGGCATATCGGGCGTGGCCGAAATCGACAGCGCCAGCGCCGCGGATCGGGGAGAAATCATTCGCCGTTTCGCCCCCTATTACAACGATTCTTCCAGCGCCCAGTTGGCCGAGAGAGGATTGGAAGAAATCCGCGTCTTGATCTCCACCGACGTCCTTTCGGAAGGCTTGAACCTCCAGGATGCCACGCGGCTCATCAATTACGATCTGCACTGGAATCCCGTGCGGCTCATGCAGCGGATCGGTCGCATCGATCGCCGCTTGAATCCCGACATCGAGGCCCGCATCGTCGCCGATCATCCCGACCAGGCTCAATTTCGCGGTGAAATAGCCTACTGGAATTTCCTGCCGCCCGACGATTTGAACGATCTCTTGGAACTGTACCAAAAAGTTTCCAAGAAAACCCTGCGGATTTCCAAGACGTTCGGCATCGAAGGCAAAAAACTGCTCAAGCCCGACGACGATTACGAAGACCTTAGAGATTTCTACGACGTTTACGAAGGCTCCCTGTCGGCCGACGAGGACATGCACCTCGAATACCAGCAATTATTGAAAGATCATCCCGGCTTGGAACGGCAACTCGGCGGCTTGCCGAACCGAATCTTCAGCGGCAAGGAGCATCCGCAATCCGCTGCGCGGGCGGTGTTTTTCTGCTACGCCCGTCCGGGCCGCGTCGGCGTCCAAGGCGGCAATCCCGACGAAGGAGCATGGTCCGTCGAAGCGGGCGATGCCCAGTGGTATCTTTTCGATCTGGCCACCGAGAAGATTTTGGAAGACGCCTGCGAGATTCGTAATTATATTCGCTCCACGCCCGAAACGCCGCGACGCTGCCTTATCGAGCGGGAGACGCTATCGGACATCCGCGCTCAGGTCGATAAACACATCAAAAACACCTACTTGAAAAAGGTCCAGGCCCCCCTCGGCGTCAAGCCGATCCTCAAGGCCTGGATGGAATTGAATTGAAAACCAAAATGGCGGACTCCAAAAAAATCGAGACGGCGATTCGGCAGGTTCACGACCAGAAGACATTCGTTCAAAACCTGCTGATCGACGCTTTGGATTGGGACATCGACCAGACGACCGAAGATGTCGAAGAAATCAGCTTCGAATGGTCGGCCGACGAACTCTGCGCCGAGGGGCTGAGCGAGCATATCGTCGATGGCGTCATTCGGCAAATCCGCCCCTTCGAGGGCAATCCCTGGGGAGTTTTTCTCTTGGAGTTCGAGAACCCCGACGTGTTCACCACCGGTCGCGGAATGACGGGCACGCTGCGCAAAGTGCTTCGCGGCTTGGTCCCCTCGAAACGGAAAAAATCGAGCCTCGCTTCCTTCAAACGGGAAAATCTCCTGTTCATCTGCAACCACCGCTACCAACATTTTCGTTTTGCCCATTTTAAGGCCCCGGGCGAAGAAGGACGCACCGCGCCGCTGGCGGCGTTTGGCTGGGGTCCGAACGATCCGATCCGCACGCTTTGCGAATTCAACCTCAATGCCTTGCAGTGGCCCGACGGCCGCCCCGACGCCGACGGCTGGATTGCCGCATGGAGCCAGGCGTTCGACGTCGAGAAAGTCACCAAGCGGTTCTACGAGGATTACGCCGCCGTCTTCGAGAAAGTCGAGAAACGCATCGCCAAAGAAAAGGAACTCCGGGGCGACGAACTGCGGATGTTTACGCAAACGCTCTTCAATCGCCTGATGTTCCTGCGGTTCATGGAGCGCAAGCGATGGCTCGCCTTCGGCGGCCGCAGCGACTATCTCCGGGCGTTGCACGAAGCCGGTTCGCTCGGCAAGAAATCGTTTTATCGGGGGCGGCTTTACCCGTTGTTCTTCGAGGGCTTGGCCGTCGAGGGCAAGCAACAAAGCGAGGCCTACGGCGACGTGCCCTACCTCAACGGCGGGTTGTTCGAGCCGTCGGAACTCGACAAGAAAGTGACCGACCTGCCCGACGAAGTTTTCGACGGCATTTTGAGCGGCGAAGACGCGGGCGGACTTTTCTACCGCTACAACTTCACCGTCGAGGAATCGACGCCGCTGGATATCGAAGTCGCCGTCGATCCCGAAATGCTCGGCAAGGTGTTCGAGGAACTGGTGACCGGCCGCCACGAAAGCGGCTCCTACTACACGCCCCGCCCCGTCGTTTCGTTCATGTGCCGCGAGGCGCTCAAAGGCTATCTGGCCGACAAACTCGATCCCAATTCAACGGGCAATGTAGCAGGAAATGTAGCAGGAAATGTAGCAGGCAATGTAGTAGGAAATGTAGTAGGCACACTCCGTGTGCCGTCCTTGCGATCGTCACCCTCATCGCCCCCGGCGGCACACGGAGTGTGCCAAGTACGTTGTGCGGAGGCCATCGCCGCGCTCGTCGATCATCAAGACGCCGGCAAGCTCAAAGAAACGCAAGCCCGCGAAATCCTTGCCGCGTTGGACGATCTCAAGGCGGTCGATCCGGCCTGCGGCTCCGGCGCCTATCTTCTGGGCTTGCTTCAAGAGCTGATCGGCATTTACCGGCAGCTTTACAGCGAAAAACTGGTGAAGGACGCCCGCACGCTCTACGACCTGAAGCTGCGGATCATCAGCCAGAGCCTCTACGGAGTCGATCTCGACCCGTTCGCCACGAACGTCGCCAAGCTGCGGCTGTGGCTGTCGCTGGCGGTCGATGCCGACGATCCGGTGCCGCTTCCGAACCTCGATTTCAAGATCGAGACGGGCGATTCGCTGTTGGCGCCCGATCCGCGGGAAATGC
This sequence comes from Pirellulales bacterium, assembly GCA_020846145.1. Lineage (GTDB taxonomy): Bacteria > Planctomycetota > Planctomycetia > Pirellulales > Thermoguttaceae > JADLEL01. The sequence goes on from JADLEL010000021.1 coordinate 45,166, forward strand.
CCGACTTGTTCCGCTCGCATTTGCAGCAATCGGCCGACGTTCTCACGATGGTCAAGAACCAGTTCTTCCTCGCCCACGGCGAAGAGAAAGAGAGCTACCGGAAGACCATCATCGGCGAAGAGTCGCGGCTAAGACGGGAATTGGAGGCAGAACATGGCGAAGGCGTCGTCGATTGGCGCATCCAGTTCGCCGAGGCGTTCGCTAACAAACGGGGAGGATTTGATATCGTCCTCGCAAACCCGCCCTACGTCCGACACGAACTAATCACGAATCTCAAACCAAAGTTGAAGGCAGCCTTTTCTGATGGGTACTGCGGGACTGCGGACCTGTATTGTTACTTCTACATGCGAGGAATCCAACTCCTGCGCCGTGGCGGCATGTTAGTTTTCATCTCCTCGAATAAATGGTTTCGCGCAAACTATGGCAAGAACCTTCGCAAGTTTATTGCGGAGACATGCACTGTAAATAGCATTACGGACTTTGGTGAATTACCGGTGTTCGAGACGGCGGCCACGTTTCCAATGATTTTTTCTGCGAAGAGGGATCGCAGCGAGATATCACCAATCTTCACTCAGGTGAAATCTCTCGACGCACCGTATCCAGATGTATTGGCGTTGATATCGAAGTTTGGACAACGGCTGCCGAGCGATGCAATTACTGGAGAAGAATGGGCACTTGTTGATACGGCAACCGCCACCCGCAAACGGAAAATGGAACGCTCCGGTATTCCCCTTGATGAATATGTTCGTGGCAAAATCTTCTACGGTGTCAAGACTGGGTTCAATCCAGCGTTTGTGGTGGATGGTGCAAAGCGAGCCGAGTTGATAGCACGCGATCCAAATTCTTCCAAGATTATCCGACCGTTGATTATCGGTGATGATGTGCGAAGATGGCAGGCTCGCGAAAAGGACCGCTGGCTGATCTACTCGCCGTGGGACTTGGAAATAAAAAAGTTCCCCTCAGTAATGCAGCATCTGATGAAATGGAAAAAGGAACTCGAATCACGCCCTGAATGCAAACAAGGCCGTTATCGCTGGTGGTGCATGGCACGCTTTGGTTCCGAATATTGTCATCATTTTGCCGAGCCAAAGATTATCTATCCCGTTATCGGCAAAGAACCTCGATTTGCGTTCGACACGACATGCGCTGTTCTGAACGATAAGGCATTCATGATTCCGATGAGTGATATGTATCTTCTGGCCGTGCTGAATTCGACTTCATTTTGGGAGTATATGAAGAGTGTCTGTTCAGTTCTAGGGGATGCGAACAATGGCGGACGGATAGAACATCGTCGCATACATCTCGGTAAAATTCCGATCCCCGACGCGCCGCCTCCTGAGCGACAGGCTTTAGCTCTCCTTGCGGGTAAATGTGTTAAGGCCAAAGGGATCGGTTGTGATGCCACGGAAAAGGAAATCAACGAGCGAGTATCTTTGCTTTATGGATTATGACGGCAGTTTCATGGCAATGACAAAGGCAGAAAACCGTGCAAACGGCAGGGTGGCACTGGCGAAAGAGGCGGATAATGTGTGCCACTGGCTTTGCCAGTGCTTTGAGGAGATGCGTCGAAGTGTTGTATGTCGTCTGGCGGCGAAACACTGGCAGAGCCAGTGGCACCCGGTGAGCGGATTGGAGCGGGAGATCGACGAGATCGTGTATGCGCTTTACGGCCTGACGCCGGAGGAAATCGAACTCGTGGAAGGAAGAGCAAGAAAATGAAATTGCCCAATGCCGAACGAGCCGTTGTCGAGCGGGAGAAAATCACGGGCTACCTGCTCAATCCAGCGCATCCCGACAACGGGGGGAAGGCCGCGTTCTTTCTGGCACTCGGCTACACCCAGGATGATTGGCCTTCGTTGGCCGCCGCACTCCGCCGCCTGGCCCTGGCGGCGGAGGTCGCCAAAAGCATTGAAACGGCGCATGGAATCAAGTATGTTGTAGATGGGGGCATCGAAACATCCGGCGGCCGGACGCCGGCCGTCCGCACCATTTGGATTGTTGACCGTGGACTGGATAGGCCGCGGCTGGTCACGGCCTATCCGCGCGAAGAATGAGAGGATCCCATGATTACGGAACACGAACGGATCGTGCTCAGCGTGGCAGTGCCCGCCGAAGGACTTGAGGCCGGCGACGTGGGCACGGTAGTGCATGTTTTCCGAGACGGCCTGGCCTACGAAGTGGAGTTCACCACCCTGGACGGGAAGACCGCCGCCGTGGTGACTTTGGAAGCCGCCCAGGTGCGCCCCGTCGGCAAGCGCGAAATCACCCACGCCCGCGAACTCGTTGCCAGGTGAGCGCCAAGTCCTTGCCAGGCCATGACAATCACCAAGCAAACTGTCGCCGACAAAATCGCCGCGTATCTGCACCACGAGATCGCGGCGGCGCAGTTGGCGGACTGGGCCGAGAACGCCATGCTCGACGGCGAGCTTGCCGAGGGCGATGCCCAGACGCTTTCGCCCGTCATCGCCCGTCTAGGCGTGGCCGATGTGCGGGCCTTCGGCCTGGCGTGGGAAGACTGCGAAGAACTGCTCCGCAAATTGGGCTTTTCTCCCCGCGTGGAAGTGGTCGCGGTTTGAGCTCGCGGCCTACCCGACCGACAAACCGAAAGGCGCCGGCGGATGGCGTTGAAGTTCAAGTGGGATTATAATGAGAGCGACGACCAAGAACAAGGGAGAAAGCAATGACGAGTTTATCCATCCAAGAGGTGCAGGCGAAGCTGCCCGATTTAGTCCACGGTCTGACTTTGGGCGACGAGGTGGTTATCGTCGAAAATGACCGGGCGGTGGCTCGAATCGTCCCTGCGACGGGACAACCGCAGCGGTTGCCTCGGCGTGCCGGTACATTGCGGGGCACGGTTCTTTACATGGCCCCAGACTTTGACGCCCCGTTGGAAGACTTCAAGGAGTACGTGGAATGAGGCTATTGCTCGATACCCACGCCTTGATCTGGTATGTCGATCAAGATCACCTGCTCAGTACATCCGCCCATGCCGCAATCACCGACCCGGCCAACGATTTGCTCTTGAGTGCAGGAACGATTTGGGAGATCGGCATCAAGGTGGGGTTGAGCAAGCTGTCGCTGTCGATGCCCTACCGCGAGTGGATGAACAAGGCCATAGCCGACCTTGGGCTGACGCTGCTGCCGATCAGCGTGGAATATGCCGACGTTCAAGCAGGGCTGCCCAGACATCACGGCGATCCCTTCGACCGGCTGCTCGCTGCACAGGCACGGGTTGAGAACATTCCTCTGGTAAGCTCCGATCCGATTTTCGATCGGTATGGACTGAAGCGAATTTGGAATGCGGTTCCATGAGTCGCGGGAAGACTGCGAAGAACTGCTCCGCAAACTGGGCTTTTCTCCCCGCGTGGAAGTGGTCGCGGTTTGAGCTCGCGGCCTACCCGACCGACAAACCGAATATCGTAGAAGCGGCATCTTGCCGCTTCAACTCGACAATGCAAACCGGAGCCAGGATGCAAAAGCGGCAGGATGCCGCTTCTACGAAAGCCGGAGAAGATTTATGGCCGACAAAGTAAGAATCTGGTTCGATGCGGAAGCGGATTTCCTCGAAGTCCGTTTCTCGGATGCCGCCGGTTATGAGAAGGAAACCCAGCACGACGCCGTGATGGAGCGTTTGGACGCGCAGGGGCGCGTCATCGGCTTCAGCGTCATGGGCGTGAGCAAGTTCAAAAAGGACAAGCCGCTGGAAGCCGATCTCGTCCCGGCTTGAATTTCCCATATCGTAGAAGCGGCATCTTGCCGCTTCCACGAACCTATTTTCCAAGCTTTTCGCGCTTGGACGCGATGCAGTCCACCAGTTCGTTCCAGGATTTCACGAACGCCTTGGCGCCTTCATCTTGAAGCTGAGCAGCTAGGCCGTCGATGTCTATCCCGGCCGCTGCGAAATTGGCCAACACCCCTTCGCAATCGTCTTCGGCGGCGGGAAAGATCGAACCGATCTGCCCGTGGTCGGCGAAGGCTTTCAACGTGGCTTCGGGCATCGTGTTGACGGTGAGGGGAGCCGCCAGTTCTTGCACGTAGAGAATATCGGAGAGTTTGGGGTCCTTGACGCCGGTGCTGGCCCAAAGGAGCCGCTGGGGGCGAGCGCCGGCATTGAACGCGCGCTGCCAGCGGGGCGAATCGAGCAGCGCGCGGTATGCCGCGTAGGCGCGCCGGGCGACGGCGACGCCGAGCCGGCCGCGCAGCGATTCGGGCGTTCTGCCCGCCACGGCCGCATCCCAACGGCTGATGAACAGTGAAGCCACCGAGGCGACGTCGGGCTTCAAGCCGGCGTCGATCCGCCGTTCGATGCCGCGGAGGTAGGCCGCGGCGGCGGCGGTGTATTGTTCGCGGGAAAAGAGGAGCGTTACGTTGACGGGCACGCCCGCGAAAATCGCCTCCTCGACGGCGGGCAGCCCCTCCTTGGTGCCCGGTATTTTAATGAAGACGTTGGGCCGTCCCGTCCGCGCGTAAAGCTCTTTGGCCGAAGCGATGGTGCCGGCCGCGTCGTAGGCCAAAAGCGGCGAGACTTCCAGCGACACCCAGCCATCCACGCCGCAGGTGCAATCGTGGGCCGGGCGGAACAAGTCGGCGGCGCGGCCGAGGTCCTCGATCGCCAACTCGAAGAAGAGCGATTCGACCGAATTGCATTTACCGACTTTTCCGCGGATGGCGTCGTCGTAATCGGCCCCGTTTTTGATGGCGAGGTTGAAGATCGTGGGATTCGACGTGAGGCCGGTGACGGAAAACTCGTCGATGTAGCGGCGGAGCGTGCCGTCGTTCAAGATTTGGCGGGTAATGTTATCGAGCCAGAGGCTCTGGCCGAGGTCGTGAAGTTTTTTCGTGGGATTCATGGCATTTCAAATTGCATTTCAAAAAGTTGGATCGGATTGGTTGCTCGGATGTGCCGATTTTACGGGATTTCGAGGCATCTTCCAATCGCATTTTTTCGGAATCCGGCGGCATCGGCAAAGCGAATTCCGCCGAGTGAAGCGGAACTACCGGGATCGAACGCGATTTTCCCGCAGTGCTTGACGAAAATGCGTCGTAACCGTTCACAGGGGACTGTCCCGATTTTCGCGGCGCAAAAGATGATGGTGCCGTAAAAATGCTTAATCGCCGCGAAAATGGGACTGTCCCCCTCGCGCCGCGGGAAGGGGATAGGTCCATGTTTTCGGCCTATCGTATATCCACAAAGTACGTTATCCCGCAGAAAAAAGGACCAATCCCCGACCGGGGCGTGAACGCTTACAATGCGTCAAATAAGCAGTACGGGGTGAGAAATTGACCGCGTTGTTTGCACGATCGTTTTTTTGGCGATGGGCATGGGGGACGACTTGCGGCGTCAACGGCGAGGGTTTCGATTGGCATAATCTCGGCGGTCGGAATTGGCTGACGCCCGCCGGGGTTGTCGCGCTCGCCGTGGCGAGCTCAGGCGGCTCGTACCGTCCTTGCCGCGGATCACGGAAAGAACAATAATTGGACTTATCCCCATTTTTCTTACGGCGGATCGTACCCGCCGCGATTCCACGGGTGGCAGCGGCAAATCCGCTTTACGCCGCGCCACGCCCCGCGCGCCGCGCCGTATTTTTGCACCGCGCCGATGAAATACCGGCTGCAACTCGGCTCGAATCGGCAATGCCGCCCCAGCAAAGGGCTGAGAGTAACTTGATAAATCCGCGCCAGCGCGATCAGCAACCGGCCGGGAAGCGAAAGAAGAATGCGGATTGCTCGGTGGAAGTTCATCGCAAAATCGGGTCGATCCCTTCCTCCCCAATCCATGCCGCACTCGCCGTCAATGCGGGCTGATTCGCTGGATATCCTCGGATTTCAAATTACCCAGCGCGGGCAGTTTGATGTCGCCGAGATCGTCCACATAGATCATCCGCGGCGCAGTCTGTAATATGCGGTCCAGGCCGGCTTGCGTGGCGGGCGCCAGTTGGCAGGCCCAATTTTGACTGTACAGGTTCCAATCCGCGGGAAAATAGCTTGCAGACTGCCGGTCAACCACCCACACCGAAACGCTATCGCCCGGCGTGCCGGGCGAAAGCGGCCCGAACCAGGAACTTTCCCCGCCCGATCCGCCGCCCGAAAGCGTGGGATGTTTCCAAACCAGCCGCGGCCTCGGCGGAAAAACGTGGACCTCGGCGTACGCCAGCGAATCGCTCTCCGTCGCGCTGGGGAAGATGCGCGGAGCGAAGCCGGGCATTTTCCTCCAATAAACCGCGCCCACGAAGGTGTAATTGTCTTCCAATTGCGTTTTGTAGGCCAACGGAACGATATTCGGATCGGCGGGATCGAGCGGCGGAATCAAACGGCGGATTTGGAACGGCAGATTTCGCGCGGCGTTCTCCTCCAGCAGTTTTTCCAACCGGCCGCAAGTGATCTTCTCCCACAATTCCTTGAATTTCGAAAACGGCACGAGCAAATCCAATCCCCGGAAAATCTGGCCGTTCCATTGCCGGAGATAGAGCCGGGCGAACTGGTCCCGCTGCTCGCGCGCTTCGGCTAGGTATTGCGGCTGGTCGGGCAACGTGCTCCGCACCGGATCGACGGCCGGGATCGTCGCCCAGCCCCCTTCGTTCGCGGGATCGCCGACGAGTTGGCCGTTCCACCGCCACAAGGCCGCGTGCATTTGCCCCCGCCCGAATTCCGGATCGCCGTTGCGTCGGGCGGCGTCCCCCGCGGCGGCTTGCGCCATCCGCGGAAACACGACGACCAGGTTGCGCTGGTATTCCGGCAGCAATTCGTTTTCGAGAAGGTACTCCAAGACGGGCAGCACTTCGGCGCTGAAAGCGGCCGCCCATTGGGTGAAAACCACGACGAACAGCAGTTCCTGCTGCAAATGAACTTTCAATTCCGGCCCCAGGATCTGATATTTGCCGAAAGTCGCTTGGCTCAGCCGATCGGACGCCTTTTCCCACGCCGCGAGAATTCGCGGCACTTGCGACGCGGCCAACTGGCCGTAGTGCTGGGGGAATTGCGCGGGATCGCTCGCCTCGCGCAAGATGGCCGTCATGGCGATCGCTTCGCACATCAGATGATTCGTGAAGGCCAGCGCGTTCATCGCCCGCGCGAGTTCCAAGCCGCCGGAATAGGCCGCGGCGTCGGCGGCGTTTTGCAGGCGGATTTTGCCATCCACCTGCCGCCCGACGTTCATCACCATCCCCAGCAGCATCGCCAGCAGGAGCGCGGCGAACACCGACACGATGCTCATCGAGCCGCGCTCGTCGCGGTGAATTTTGCCCCAAAGGGGCAGCCGTTCACCCAGCCCAGGGCAACGCCCTGGGTTACGGGAAGATGCGACACGATCTTCCGGCCCAACGGGCCAACAGTTCCCGGAGAACGGTTGGCCCGTTGGGCCGATGGAATTTCTCCCAGAGCCTCGCTTCCCAGGGCGTTGCCCTGGGCTGGGAGAACGCTCGGCCTTCAGCCGAAACAATCGTTTCACCCGCCGTTCAATAAACATAAGAGATCACCGATTTCTCCCCTTCCACATTGAGCGCGGCCGAGGCCGTGATGGCGTAACTGTACGTATCCTTATAAACGCTCGCTTTGCTCGCGCGGCGCATTTCCGCGTCGGACCGGGCGTTTTGGCCCAACAGCCCGTATCGCGCGAGCATCCGCCCCGGCCCCGGAAGCAAGGCGAATTGATGCGTAACTTTCACGATGACCAAATCCTGCCGCCCCAGTTCGTTGGAAGCGAACTCGTACGGCTCCGGTCCGATGAGATACGGTCCCAACGGCGATCCATCGGTATCCATTTTCAACGGCGGCTCGTAATTTTGATGATAAAAGCGAAGTTCCACCGTAGTGTTGTTCAAGGAATAAGCCAATTTGTTCCGCAATCGCTCCGGCACGGCGGAATTGGCGGCCGAGGAGGGGGACATCGACCGATAGGCTTCTTCCAGAATCAGCCCCGCGGCAAGCGCCGAAGTATCACCCGGCGGCGCGTTCGCTTGCAGCAAAGGCGGCGCGGCATCCAAGGCATAGCCCGCGCTCCGCGAAGGCGAAATCGGCATGCAGGCCAACACCGCCGCCGAAAGGATTTTCTCGTATTTGGAACCGCTCGAGGCAATCAGATAAGTTACTCCGCCATCGACGGGTCCCTCCCCCACGTTTTCGACGATCACGTCTCGCCCGTTCAGCGTAAAAGTCTCCGGATGCGGAATTACGGGGAACGCTTGCAGCGCGGCGTCCGGGTCGGGCCGATAGCTGCCGATGCAGTTCGGCCCTTCGCGGGGATCGATCCGGCTCAGATCGGCCGGGATCCAGACGATTGCGCTGCGGGCCGCGGCGAACGCCGCGTAGTGCACCACCATCACCCCGATCATCAATTGGCTCATCTGCACGATCAGCATCATCACCAGGATGAACACCGGCAAAGTGAGCACGAAACTGAGGCTCTGCACGCCCCCCGCCTGCTCGCGGTGCAATTGCCGAAGCCGCCCGATTTCCAGCCGAGCGCCGCTCGCGCGCACGAGAAAATAAGCGATGAGCACCGATACCGCCAGCACCGCCAGCCAAGGCAAACACGCCGTTAGCATTGCTCGATGCATTTTTTTTAGGGGTGAACGGCGTAGAAATAATATGTCGAATTCACCGACCACTGGCCACTGACCACTGGCCACTCTCTATTTACCTCAACCACTCCATCACTCCGAACCTCACGATCACCACCGCCGCCAGCGCGCTGGGGGCGAGAAACAGCGGCGTTTGCAGTTGCGCGCGTTCTTCTTCGCTCAAGGGACTCCAATGGAAGATTCGCAACGACCAAACGATTTGCCGAAAAACCCGCACGATCAATCGCCAGGCGCCCACCCGCCAGATCAACAGGATTATGCCCACGCAGCCGCCGAGCACGAACGTCCACAGCAATGCCTCCAGCCCTTCCCGCGGGCCCAAAAAAGCCCCCAGCATGGCGATTAACTTCACGTCGCCGCCGCCGATTTGGAAGAACACGAAACACAACAGCATTAAAAATCCGCACAACAGAAAACCGAACAGGCTCGGTCCCAGCGATATCCAACCGAGTTGTTGAAGTCGCTCCTCCGAGGCGAAACCGCGCCAAACGAGCAAGTCGCCCAAGCCGTTCAACACTAACGCCGCCAAAATGCCGGAATACGTCGTCCAGTTATGGATTTTATGCCGGGCAATGTCGGTCCACGACGCGACCGCCGTCAGCGCCAGCAATAAAATCGTGGCCCACATCGGCGGTTAGGGGGTTTGGGCCGTATTGGAGCCGGCCTCCAAATTATCCAAACCTTGATTGAAGTAGGGCTTGATCTTGTTGTTCCACGCCCAGAGGAGCAGGATCAAAATCGGCAGCGCAATGGCGCCGATGATCAATACCGTCTCAAGGCTGACCGCGCCTTCCTCGTTTTCGTGAACTTTCTTCAAAAGCGACCACAGCGAAGGTTTTTTCATAGCGATTCTCCCATAAATTCGGTCTTGGGACTTGGATTTGGGGTCTTGGATATGAGAAACCAAGGGCCAAGACCTAAAACCCAAGACCAAAGTCGTTCTACATAAACGGCCATGACACCAGCAAACTCACCATTTCATAAACCAATCCCATCATCTTCGGCCCGATGCGAAAAATGAACGCCGCCATCGGCAGGATTACGCCGAGCACCAATACATAATCGAACACAGCCGCGCCCGCCCTGCGGTTCATTTGGCGATTCATGCTCTTACTTAATCTTCGCATACTACGCCTTTTAAGGCAACAAAAATGTAGGGTAGGTCAAGTGTAGCGCAGACCCACCATGCGTCTTGTCAGGTTCATGTTGGGGCGATAGTTGTACTATCGCCCCAGAGATGGCAGTGCAACTGCCATCCCAACAACCTGTCGTTTTATGGTTGGCGGACCACTACTCGGGATCGTTCCGCTTCCAGACCCCCTCTGTTAGGTGGATTTTCTCGCCAAGTCCCTGCTCGAACGGCTCTTCGGCAAAACTCGGCGGTTGGCCGGTCGGTTCCAAATGGGAAATCAGTCTCCCCTCCTTTGTTTTACCATGTAGCCGTGAGCGATACAAATCAATTGTTTGATATTGATTGTTTTCGTCCAATCCGACCGCTTCCGTGATTCGGGTGATCTTCCGCGAGCCGTCTTCGGTAAAACGGGCAATCTGCACGATTAAATCGATCGCCGAGGCCACCTGCGCTCGGGCGACGTACACCGGAATTTGCACGTCCGACATGAGCGAAAGCGTTTCCAGCCGAATCAGGGCGTCCAATGGCGTATTGGCATGGATCGTCGAAAGCGAGCCGGCGTGGCCGGAAATCATCGATTGAATCAAATCCAACGCCTCGCCGCCGCGGACTTCGCCTACCACGATCCGGTCGGGCCGCATCCGCAGCGAATTGACGAACAGATCGCGCACCGTGAGCGTTCCGTGTCCGGCCCGGTCGCCGTGCCGCGCTTCGAGGTACAGCGTGTGCGGCTGCATCATCCGCAACTCGGAAGTGTCTTCGATGACGACGATTCGTTCTTCGGCGGGAATGGCCCGCGAAATCGCCCCCAAAAGCACCGTCTTGCCCGTGCCCGTGCCGCCCGATATCAGCATGTTTTTCTTCAAGAGCACGCAGAGGTCAAGGAACTCGACCGCGTCCTCCGACAAGCTGCCGAAGGCGACTAAATTTTCCATCGTCAGCGCTTCCCGCGTGAATTTGCGGATCGTCAGATAGATGCCCGTCCGCGCGCTGGGCGGAATCACGGCGTGAACGCGGGAGCCGTCGGGCAGCCGGGCGTCGAGCACCGGATGCTCCTCCGATATCTCCCGGCCCACCCACTGCGCCACGTTATGGATCGCCGAGAGCAAGGCGTCTTCGCTGGCGAAGCGCAAGCCGGTGTGAACCAGTTTGCCCGCGCGCTCGATGTAGATTTCCTCGTGCCCGTTGACCATGATCTCGCTCACCGAATCGTCGTTGAGCAAGGGCACGATCGGATCGAGAAAATACTGCACGCTCGCTTCAAATATTGCCTGTCGCGCCATGATGATAAGCCAGCTCCTCCCATAAAAGACCGGCGATGCGGGCCGTCCCCGGCCCGCATCAATCAAGTAGGACAGGTTTCCAACCTGTCATTCGACGCAAGGAGCGATGATGATTCCGAAATCGTAATGACAGGTTGGAAACCTGTCCTACGAATGGGCGGAGTTTGCCCACAAAAAACGAACGCGATCAATGGAAGTTGGCGGGCAAAACCCTCCCTCCTCGATCATCCTTCGGTGTTCGCGTTTTGTCAAGCGCGGAATGCGGCGAAACGGGCCTTTTCGGCGGCGATTGCACATCGGCCCTAATTGGTTTAGAATCATGGCGTATCGGGCTTCGATCTGCCAATCCTCAACATCTTTCAGGAGTTCCGCCATGCAAAAAACCATTCTCTTGGGCCGCGTATTGGCCGCACTGACCGCTTTTGCATTCTTCTCCGGTTTCGGGCGTTTATCCGCCGCCGAGGAAACCCCGCAAGGCAAGCAAGATCAATCCTTGCTCAACGCCAAGCCCGAGGACATTGCCCGCTGGCGGCAACTCAAATTCGGCATGTTCATCCATTGGGGGCCGGTGAGCTTGCAGGGGACCGAAATCGGCTGGTCGCGCGGCGGCGAGCGCCGCGGCCTTCGCGGAGGCGGCACGGGCGAAGTGCCCCTCGAAGTCTATGACAACCTCTACAAGCAGTTCAATCCCGTCAAGTTCGACGCCCGGGAATGGGTCGAGATCGCCAAGACTTCCGGCATGAAATACATGGTCTTCACCACCCGCCATCACGACGGCTTCTCGATGTTCGACAGCCAGTTCAGCGACTACAAAATCACCAATCCCGAATCGCCCTACCGCAAGGACATCGTCAAGCAGCTTGCCGACGCCTGCCACGCCGGCGACCTGATCTGGGGCATCTACTATTCCCAGCCCGACTGGCATCATCCCGACTACATGACCGCCAATCACGCGAAATATGTCGAATACCTGCACGGACAGGTCAAGGAGTTGCTCTCCAACTACGGCCGCACCGAAATGCTCTTCTTCGACGGCCTAGGCGGCGACGCCAAACGCTGGGACGCCGAAAACCTCTTCAAGATCATCCGCGCCTTGCAGCCGCGGATCATCGTCAACAACCGCTGCGGATTGCCCGCCGACAACGACACGCCCGAACAACGCATCGGCAAGATGCAAACCGGCCGCCCCTGGGAAACCTGCATGACCATCGGCGACCAATGGGCCTGGAAACCCCACGACAACGTCAAATCGCTGAAAACCTGCCTGCAAACGCTCGTAAAAGTCGTCTGCGGCGACGGAAATCTCCTGTTCAACGTCGGCCCCATGCCCGACGGCCGCATCGAGCCGCGGCAGATCGAAACGCTGAAACAAATGGGCGCGTGGTTGGAGAAATACGGGGAAACCATCTACAACACCCGCGGCGGTCCGTTCCCGCGAACCGAATGGGGCGGCGCGACCATGAACGGCAAAACGGTCTATGTCCACATCCTCGATCCCGGCGTGGAGACCGTCGTCCTCCCCCCGATTTCCGCCAAAATCGTATCCAGCAGCGTTCTGACGGGCGGAACCGCGACGATCACGCAGTCCGGCGACGCCATCAATATCTCCGTGCCCAAAGCCGACCGCAACGAGATCGACACCATCGTCGCCCTCGAACTCGATACTCCGGCCGCGGAGGCAAAAGCCCTCCGCGCGAATACGCAATCGGTCGCGACGGGCAAAAAGGCCGCCGCCTCGAACGTCTTTCGAAAAATGGTCGAAGTTCACGGCCCGCAAAACGCCTTCGACGACGATCACGAAACCCGCTGGGCCACCGACGGCGGCACCCATCAGGCGTGGCTCGAAGTCGATTTGGGCGAACCGAAAACCATCGCCTCCGCGCTGATCGCCGAAGCCGATTTCGGCCCCCGCGTGCGAAAGTTCGAACTGCAAGCCAAAGTGGACGGCCAGTGGAAAACCGTTTTCACGGGAAAAACTCTCGGCGAGGAATGCCGCGTCAAGTTCGAGCCCGTTGCCGCCCAAGTCTTCCGCCTGAACGTCCTCGAAGCCACCGAAGGTCCGACCATCGAAGAATTTCAATTGTTCGAAGCGAAATAGCAACCAAGGAACTGTAAAACAATAAGTTGCCGAAATTGTAGTAGGCACACTCCGTGTGCCGTCAGCGAATTACGGCACACGGAGTGTGCCTACTACTTTCCAATTCGGTAAGTTATTCCTTTACGACGACTAACCACAGGAGACACGACATGCGATTCCCACTCGAAAACCTCTCGTCCCCGGTCCTGCCCGTATCCTTGAGCGTAATGCTCTTCGCGGCGACCGCCAGCTTCGGCCAGGCGCCGGCGGCCCATGCCGCCCCCGTGAAGCCGCATCCGGCGATCAAGGCGCAACCGCCCCACGGGGCCCCCGCCGTGCATCCCTTCGCCCCTCCGCAAGTTATCGTCGATCAACTGAAAAAAATCGGCGGGGAGCAAAAAGCCCGCTGGGATACGCTGCTTCGCGCGTTGAAGTTGGCCGTCAACCTGCTCTCCGGCAACGAGACCAATCTGCTTTCGGGAAACCGGCCCGAATTGCTCTCGAACAATAAAGCCGCCTTGCTTTCGGGCAACAGCCCCGAACTGCTTTCCGGCAATAGCCCCAAGCTGCTCTCGGACAACAAGCCCAACATCCTTTCGGGCAACCAAACGCCGATCTTGAGCGGCAACCGCATTTCGCTGTCGATCTTGTCCGGCTTGAAAATCGAAATCCACATCGAGAACAGCGGCAATCACAACCCGCCCCTCGGTCCGCATCAACGGTAACGCATTGCCCGACAATAAGTTGCCGGAATCGTAGTAGGCACACTCCGTGTGCCGTCCGCGAATTACGGCACACGGAGTGTGCCTGCTACATTGGAATTCGGTAGTTTATTGTCGGACGGCGCCTAACGCATTGAGATTACTGAACGGCGGTCTCGGTCGGGCAACCGCTCGACGCCGCCCGGTCCGCTTTTTCCCTTTCATTCGCGGACGGCGGCTTTGTCGGCGGTGGGGAAATCGGCGGGAACTTTTTGCGTGACGCGGCCGGTGGCGGCCCATTCCGCGCCGCGCTGCAAGGTGGCGATGAAGGAAACGCTCTTGAGTTGTTCGGGCTGGTGGCCCAGGGCGTCGAAGAAGACGCGGCCCTTGCCGAACTCGACGGTGAAGAGGATCGGCTCGTGCTCGTCGGCGCCGCCTTTTTCCTTGGGGGCGAACGCGGTAGCGAGTACGGTCAGGTTCTTGCCCGGTCCGCGGAGCCAGCCGTACAGCTCGTCGGTTACGTGCATGAACGCGGGCGGCAGGCCCTTGGTAATGGGATGGTTCGGCTCGCGGACGACGATCTGGAAGGGCTGCGCCGGGCCGTGCGCGCCGGTCTTGCCGGGCGAATTGTCGCGGACGATCTTGCCGTCTTTCCAACGGAGGTAGGCGCCGGCCTTTTCGGTCCTTCCGCCCCAGCCGCCGAGGCCCATCATCTCGTTATACTCTTTCCACTTGGGGAACGCGGCGCAGGCGAAGTGGTAGATCACCAGTCCGCCGCCGCGTTGGACGTACTCGACCAGGTCGGCCCGGGTTTCGGCGGGCCAATCGTCGCCTTGGTAGTTGCTCACGATCACGTCGTACGCGACGAACTTCGGCCGGAAGCCGCTCAGGTCCTGCCCCTTGGCGGGCGAAGTGGCCACCTCAACCGCGAACAGGCCCGATTCTTCCAAAATCTTCTTCAAAACGGGCGTGGTGTTCTTCCAATCGTGGGCGTTCTGCCCATCGACGATGAGCGCCTTGTAGGGGGGCGCGGCCTGCGCCTGCACGGCCAAGAGAGTGACGGCAATTAACATCCACGAGAGCTTCTTGAGGGACATTGTGATTCTCCTTGATAATGGGAGTTGGAATTTAGGAGTTAGGAGTTAGGAGTTAGGAGGTGGGAGTTAGAATTGCGGAGCGGTAGGCGTTCAGGAGACGGCCGACCTCGTCGGTGAGTTCCCAGAGCGACCGCTTCTCCATAAGGCCAAGGTCACAAGCGAGGATCAGATAGTAGCGGCACTCCTCCAGCGAGCCTTCGGCGATGTTCAGGAACCGGGCCTTGTCCTGTTTCGAGTGCTTGCGGAAGCCTTCAGCGATGTTCGCGGGAACAGAAATCGACGCGCGCCGGAACTGCGACGTCAGCCCGTACCGTTCCTCTTTGGGAAACTGTCGCGTAGCTGCATAGACCTGCAACACGAAGGCATGCGCCTTTTGCCACGCGATCAAGTCTTGAAACGACTTTGCCGGTTCTCTCATGCACAATCTCCCCGAACTCCGAACTCCGAACTCCGAACTCCTAACTCCTAACTTCTAACTCCTAACTTCTAACTCCTGCCTCGCTTGGGCTACTTGTTCTTGATGCAATACAACGAGGTTATGGTGCGAAGGTACAAGGCATCGCCGGAGACGGCGGGCGAGGCCAACATGCCTTCGTCGAGTTTGTTTTCGGCGAGGATTTGGAACTTCGGGCCGGCTTCGACGACCATCGTCTTGCCTTTCTGGCCGAAGTAGTAAACCTTCCCGCGGTTGTCGATGGGCGAGGCGGCGTGGTCGCCTTCGAGCCGCTCTTTCCAGAACTGCTTGCCGGTTTTGGCGTCGAGGCAGACGGCGATGCCGTTGTCGGCGACCATGAAAATTCGGCCCTCGACCAGCAGGATCGAGGAGAGGAAGGGGACCGTTTTTTTGTATTTCCAAAGGATGCATTTCTTGGCGTCGAGCACGCCCTCCGCGGTTCCCGGCTCAATCGCCCACAGTTCCAGGTTGCTGCCCACGTGGCAATAAATAATGCCGTTCTCGGCGATCGGCCGCATCACGCCCGAATAGCTGCCGATGGCGTCCAGCCGCCATAGCTCCTTGCCGGTCAGGGGGTCGTAGCCGTAGAGGGCCATCGAGCCGAGGCTGACCAGGACCGGCCGGCCGCCGATCTCGGCGATGATGGGCGCGGAAGAGGCCTTGCGGTACTCGCCTTCCTCTTTGGGTCGGTTGGTTTGCGGATCGATGTCGTCGAACTCGACGGTGCGGGGCGTTTTCCAAACGGTCTCGCCCGTCCGCTTATCGACGGCCAGCACGAATTGCTCGTCGCAGCCGTCGTAGTGCGCGATGAGCAGGTTTTTGTAGAGCATCGGCGAGGACGCCGGCCCGACGGTGTGCCGGCAGGGGATGTCGGCGCGCTCCCAGAGCACTTCGCCGGTTTGGCCGTCGAGGCAGGCGAGGTAGGGCGAGCCGTAGCTGACGTAAACGCGGCCTTCCTCGATCGTCGGCGACGGCGTCGCGTAGGAGTTCATGGGATGGCACCCCTGCGGCTTCTCGACCTTGTGCAGCAGCTTTTCGATGAGAATCTCGCCGGAATGCTTATCGATGCAGAGCGCCGACAATTCCTTGCCGTCGGGCGTGGCGGTGGTGAGCCAGAGGCGGTCGCCCCAAATGACCGGCGTCGAGCGGCCCTTGCCGGGAAGTTTGATTTTCCAGGCCACGTTCTCCGTTTCGTTCCAGTGGAGCGGCAGGTTCGCCGAATCGGCATGGCCTTGATCGGTCGGGCCGCGGTAGCTGGTCCAGTTGTCGGCGGCGAAGGCGGAATTCGTCATTGCGAGAATCGCGCAAAGAAGAAAGACAAGGCGGCGGGAAAATCGTGCTGCAAACATCATGTTCATCATTGATTGTCCGAAGGGAAAGGATTATATATTCAGCGAGCCGAGGAGTTTATCCCCTCGGCTGGAACTGCCGACCGATATCGCACTTCCAGGCGAGGGGATAAACTTCTCTCCGGCCGTCTTGCGCAAGTCCTTGCTGGTAAACACGTTGCAATGCAAGTGGTTGACTGGCGAAAACTTGCATTACTGTTGATGGTTGTCGTTGTTTATGATTGTCCGTGGTTGTTTGGCAATTGGACAAGCACATTTTCAGCACGATTTTGGCTGCCCTTTCCCGATCTCTTCCACGCACCGGCGCCTTTCAGTTATGGCGGCGAGCATGCGCGGGCGGGATGGAGCCGATCGCGACACAAGACCGCAGGAAACGCGGCGTCGCCCCACGATGTTTCTGGAGGGGCCGGCCGCAATCCCGCGGGCCGCGTGGGCCATCTACGCCCGCTATTCTAGCCGATTCCAGCACTCGATTGAAGACCAGGTCCGCTCCTGCCGGGAGTGGGCCGAGCGGAATGGAGTTAATGTTCCCGACAAATTGGTCTTCGTCGATGAACGCGTGACCGGCCGGAGTTCGCGGCGGGAAGACCTGCAAAACCTCCGCGCCGCCTTGGAATCCGGCTCCATCGACGTGGTGATTATTTTCTCCACGAATCGGCTGTATCGCAAAACCTAACCGAGATGCCGAAAAAAATGCAGATTAGGCCCGGGAAAGATACTGGCCGGTGCGGGTATCGACCTTGACGGTCTCGCCTTCGGAAAGATATTCGGGAACTTGCACGACGAGGCCCGTTTCGAGCGTGGCGGGCTTGGTCCGCGCGGTGGCCGACGCGCCCTTGATGCCCGGATCGCACTGCGTAACTTTCAATTCCACGGTCAGCGGAAGTTGGATGCCCACGCACTCGTCGTTGTAAATCAGCGTCTGCACGCCTTCCAAGTCTTCGGTGAGGTATTGCAGTTCCTCCTCCAAATCGGCCCGGGGCAAAACGTAATCGTTGTAGTCCGCTTGATCGAGAAAATGCACTTCGCTCGGATCGGAGTACATGAACTTCACCGGACGGCGGGCGAAATCGGCCTCCGGCAGTTGCTCCGCGCCCTTGAGCGTAATATCGACCTTCTGCTTGTTGATCAGGTTCCGCGCCTTGAACTTGTAAAGCGTGGCCGCGCCCCGCGCGGAGGGACTTTGCACGTTGATCGTCTCGATCATGCACGGCGCCCCGTTGTAATTCACGATATGTCCGCGTTTGATGTCTTTGGCTAGCATGGGAGCAGGGGATAGGGGATAGGGGGTAGGGATCAGGGATTAGCCACCAATTTCGTCATTCGGAACTTACTTGTTTTTTGGACCACTTTTAGTTGCTTGCTCACCCTTGCTCGTAATTGCAATCTCAGATCAATTGGCTTTTTGCTAATAAAACAGCGATTTGATTGACGTTCCCATAATCGTTGCACAAGCGCCTTTCGCTAAGTCTCATCAAGCGATGCGAGGTAGGGGGAGTTTGAAGCCATTTTATGCTCCAATGAAATCACGATCAATCAGCAGTTATTTTTCTCTTTCCTATCCCCTATCCCCCATCCCCTATCCCCTATTCATCCTTCATAATTCAGCACCGTGCCCGACTGGGGATCGACCGCCACGCCGCGGGTGAGTTTGGCGAGGGCTTCGAGGACGATCAACAGCGCGCTGGGATCGAGCATTTCGTCGGCTTCCTCTTCCGCGAACTCCTCGTCGATGCGCTCGAAGTGCAGCACGTCGAATCGGCCGTCGTAAGTGAGGATGTTCGACAGCGGAAAATCGGGAAACGCTTCCGCGGCCGATTTTTTCAGGTCCTTGACCAGGTCCGGCGCCTGCTCCAAAACCTCCTCGCCTTCGATGTAGCAGATATCCATCGCGGCGTAATCGTCGGCCGAAATCACGGTCAGCGTCTCGATGCGCCCCTTGTCGTCGGCCAGCGGATCGACCAGTTCGTACCGGCTGTTGAGCGCGCCGATCGCCTTCACCACGCTGCTCAGCTTCGGCCGCTTCTTCGCGTCGAACAGCACGAAGTACGTTTCGCGCCAACGGTAGCTTTTGTTTTCGAAGGTGGACATGGAGAGGGGATAGGGGATAGCGGGTAGGGGGATAGGAAAGGATGAAGCATGAAGGCTGTGCAAATCCAATTTCATACTTCATCCTTCATACTTCATCCTTTATCTGACATTCCTCCTTGCCACGATTCGAGCGCCTCCAAGGCGGCGTCGCGTTGCTCGCGGGTAGCCCAAAGCGCCTCGCCGGCGTCGAGCTTCACTTCATACCAGCCTTCCCGCTCGCAGTCTTCGGAGCCGCAATAATGCGGAAGGTCCGACACCCAAAGAATGCGGTACAAAGGCACGTGCTTGTCGTCGATCAGGCAAAAAAAGGACATAAACGCATAGGATGAAGCCGGAAGGCGGAAGGGGGAAGGCGGAAGGATGAAGGCGGAAGGCGGAAGGGGGAAGGATGAATATAAAGACCCTCGTTGAATAAAAACCATAATGTATGTTGCGCTATCAAACTCCTTATTGAACTCATTCGCCGATCAATCTTCGTTCGATATCCAGCCGCGGCTAATCCTTCATCCTTCATCCTTCATCCTTCATCCTTCCGCCTTCATCCTTCCTTCCCGAGTTCGATCGATCTTTTCGTGGCTGCTTCGACGGCGGCGATCAGCGTACCGCGAAGACGGCCGTTCTCCAACGCCTGCAAGCCGGCGATGGTCGTGCCGCCGGGACTGGCGACGCGGTCCTTCAGCACCGCCGGATGTTCGCCCGTCGCCAGCACCATTTCGGCCGCGCCGCGGACCGTTTGCGCGGCCAAGGCCGCGGCGATCGCGCGGGGCAAGCCCATCCGCACGCCGGCGTCGCCCAAGGCTTCGATCATCACATAGACGAAAGCCGGGCCGGAGCCGGAAAGGCCGGTTACGGCATCCAGCAGTTTCTCCTCGACATGCCACGCGCCGCCGACGGCGCGGAGCAGTTTTTCGACCAGTTCCGCGTCGGCCGCGGTCGCTTTTTCGCCCAAGGCGAACGCGCAGGCCCCCTGGCCGACCAGGCACGGCGTGTTGGGCATCGCGCGGACGAGCCGCACGTCGCTGCCCAGCCATTGGGCCAACTGCGACAATCGCACGCCGGCGGCGACCGATATCACGAGCGCGTCGGCGGGAATTTTGCCCTTCAATCCCCCCGACGCGCCCGCTAGCTGCTGCGGCTTGACGGCCAGAAACAAAACGTCGGCCTTTCCCGCCGCCTCGACATTATTTTCGGTAACGTGCCCGCCTGTCGCCTGCGCGAATTGCGACCGCGCGTGCTCGTCGATGTCGGCCGCCCAAAGGTCCTTCCCCGAAACCAGTCCCGCCCGCACGAACCCCGATCCCAAAGCCGTGGCCATCCGACCCGCGCCGATAAATCCGATCCGCAATCCCGGCATATCAATCCTTTCTCTATTGCCCCATAATAAGTAAGCGAAAAATAGCTGGCAAGGGGGGATGTCAAGAGAAAAAAGGATCGAGGCGAAAGTAATTAGGAAATTGCATAATTCAGGTAATTTGCAGGGGGGTTGCCAAGAAAAATCGCTCTGGACAGCAAACCCTCAATTTGGGAAACTCCCGCCCCTTGCTTTTCGCGCGGGCGAATTCCGCCTGAGATTCGTGTAATTGCTTTTCAAGGGAATCTCCTTCAATTGGAGCTGAATATGGTTGTTTCCAATCCTGCCGGTTCGTGTCGCAAGCGGCGGACTTTATGGCGAATGCTCGGCGGCTTCGTGCTGGCGGCCGTCATTCCGATTGCCATTGCCGGTTGCTCTTCGCCCGTTCTCCATAAATCGCCGCAGCAGCAGTTGCCCACCAATCCGTGGATCAAGCCAGCGAAGCCCGAACCCCGCTCGGCGTGGTTCAAGTCGTTGTTTCTTCGGGAAAAGAAGCAGCCCAAAACGCCCAGCGAGTGGCTCGACCAAGAACGACCGGAGTGAGAAAGAGGGGCTAGAGATCGGGGGCTAGAGATCGGAGATTAGAGATCGGAGATTAGAGATCGGAGATTAGAGATCGGAGATTAGAGATCGGAGATTAGAGATCGGAGATTAGAGATCGGAGATTAGAGATCGGAGATTAGAGATCGGAGATTTGATATAACTGATTTGAACGGAATCGCACCCTGATCTCTAGCCCCCGATCTCTAGCCCCTGATCTCTAGCCCCTGATCTCTAGCCCCTGATCTCTAGCCCCTGATCTCTAGCCCCTGATCTCCGGGCACTCCTTCAATTTTTTACCAACGGATAATATCCATGATATCAAAGAAACAGGCCGGTTCGAGTCAAAAGCGGCGGACTTTCTCGCGGATGCAAAGCGGCATCGTGCTGCTGGCCGTCGGCATCGGACTATTCGCCGGCTGCGCGAACGTGCCCAATCCGGCCAAGCGGCTGGTGAACCACGTCAGCACGAAAACGAGCGAAGCCCGCCTGCGCGACAAGGTCGAGAAAGACCAATTCCCCACGGCGCAAGAAGCGGGGCTGGATTGAAGCGGTGGTTGTTCCTTCAAGAACGATCCCCTGCCGCACGTCAGGCGAAGACCAGCCTCCTGCCCTTCGGTTCGGGAATCGGATCATTGAATTCTTGGGCGGTCTTAATCCAAAGCGCCATGGCGTCTTTGATGTTCGCCAAAGTCTCTTCATGCGTGGAGCCATGAGCCATGCAGCCGGGAAGTTCCGGCACTTCCGCTACGAACGAGGAATCCTCATCGCTCCAATAAATGATGATTTCGTATTTCTCCATCAATGCTCTCCCAACTTGTTCCGAATTATCATTTGTCGGACTTGCTTAACTTGATAAGGCTTCGCATGATTTCCATCTTTTTGAAGATTGATTTTTTCCGCAACGCCTTCTTTGCGAAAAAGAGGATGACTGCCTTTAATTCGTTCCGTAAAGCCCAATCGGATCAATAATCCGCATTAATCGATGAAGGAGATATTCGCATCGGCTTGCCCGCCAAGAATTTGTGATATCAGCTTTCCTAAAGTACCCATTCCTCTATTCTAGCTCGCTCCAGATGAGTTTTCAAGATTGGAAAAAAACGTGGAATCCGCTGGAATTTCCGCGACTCCGAGCACGATCGGCTAATCGGTGGATAACGACTTCGGCACTTCTTGAAGGTTCCGTCGAGGGAGCTTACTTTTGCGAATTCACGAATCGGATCGGCGCGGTGCCGCTGGCTCCCAACACCGAATCGTTGGCGTTCACGCCCGCCGCCACTTGACCGTTGTCGTTGGTGAAGATGTCGTCCTTCGAGCCGAGCGGCTGGGTCGCGGTGAGGAACTGTACGCCGCCGCCCTCGAAGAGCACGTTCTGCCCGCGTCCGCCGTGATTCGCGCTTTGCAGATTTGCGCCGCTCATGTTCGGCGCGTCCGACATGATCGCGAAGTCGTCGCGATAGAGGTTCTTCGTGGGCTGATACTCGCCGTTGCGGGTATAGCCCAAGTTATAACCGTAGCTCCCGCCCAGCGTGGGCCGCAGATCGACCATTTTGGCGGGCGAAGTCAGTTCCAATTCTCCGTAAGTGGGCACGCGGAAATCGTTCCGCCGCGCGGCCAAACTCGATTCGGGGCATACCACGCGGTTGACTTCCGTCAATAGCCCGTTCTGGGCCAACACGGGAGCGTAAATGCCCGCGGCCGCCAATTTTCCTCGACTCGGCACGCTGGGGAAATATCCGTGATGCGATTGGCTGTAGAGATTCAGCGCGCCGCCCAACTCGCGGAGATTATCCTGACAGGCCGCCAGATGCGCGTGGAAGCGGCTGTTTTGCACCGCCGGGAAGATCAGCAAGCCCGCCGCCACCAGCACCGTGGCGGCCATCGCCATGTCGAGCCAACTCATCCGGCCGATCCAACTTGGCGGCACCGGTTCGGGCCGAAGCCGCCCTTTGGCGGGCGTCGGCGCGGCGCGATGCTCGGCCACGTAGCGGCACGTTCGCGCGGCCAAACCCACCGGCGGCCCGAAGTCTTGCTTCAATGCCGCCAACGGCTCCAATTGCCGCCGCAAAAGGGTCAATTCCTTTCGACACTCGGGATCGCTCTCCAACTGCGCTTCGATCTCGGCTCGTTCGTCGCTCTCCAATGCTCCGAGCATAAAGCCCAGCAATTGTTCTCGTGCGGATTCGCTCATGGGTCGAGTAGTTTACATGGGTCGGTTTTTAATGCCTCTCCCCAAACTCCCCGCTCCGGTCGCCGAACGAAGTTCGGTCGGGAGAGGGGCGGCGGATGAGGGCATGGGTGGCTGAAATACGTTTGTCTTGCCGGATTGAGTTATGGATTCTTGGATTTAACGCATCGTGGCGAATCCGCCGGCGGTTACTCCGGCAAATTCACCCGCCCGATCGACGCGCTCAGTTTCTCGATCGCCGCGTGCAACCGGCTTTTCACGGTTCCCACCGGAATCCCCAAAATATCGGCCGCCTCGCGGTATTTCAAACCCTGAAAATACACCAGCATCACGATCTGCCGGGTTTGCTCCGGCAGGGCATCCACGGCTGCGCGGATTTGCGTTTGCTGCTCGGCCGATTCCACCGCTTTGCCCGGATCGGCTTCGATCCCGCCCAGCGATTCGACCAACGCGCCCTCCGGGCCTTCGAAATCGCGCTGCGCCCGGCGGTCGAGACTGGCCATGCGGTGCCGCTTATTGCGCCGCTGGCAATCGATGGCCTGATTCGTGGCCACCGTGTATAACCAGGGCCGCACTCTTCGGCCTTCCTCGAACTGATCGCATTTGAGGTGGACTTGCAGGAAAGTCTGTTGAAAAACGTCCTCCGCCATCTCGGCGTCGTTCAGGTAATGTCGCAGGTAGCCGTAAAGCTCCTTCTCATACCTCCGAACCAGTTCCTCGAAGGACTCCCGATCCGCCCGAGAGCGGTAAGCAAGCAATAGTTCCTCATCGGACCGGACGGGCAAGCCGTGGGGGTCGTTGGCACGCGCTTCCAGGTGTTCCATCGTGCCGTATAGCATTGATACGTTCCCATAGAGAAAAGTGTTCGAGCCGGTCGGAATAAATCGACCGGTTATCCGCCGATGTCGCGTGGGAAACCTTTTCTACTACCCAAATTCTACCAATTTTAGCGGAAAATGCGAATTTTTCGCTCTTTTATTGGGTATTCAGGCTCCTCAAGGCTCGATCGGAGAACGTTTTTCCGTAAGTGCAACTCCTATGCCTAATCGATAAAAACATTAAAACTGCTACGCTTCTTAGCCCGATTTCGTTTCAAAAACTCCTATTGGGTAAGATGTTAGTGAGAGTTGCCGCCATAAGTTTTTCCCTTCGGCAAAACGGCATACGATGTGAAAAGTTTTCAAAATTCCTGCCATACCTTACAAAAACATAAAAATCCCGAAAGAACGCGCGCAAAAAAAACCCCGCATCAACAACCGGATGCGGGGTAATTAAGTAGTTGCCGAAAAACCAAGGCTTAGCGTTTGCGGTGTCGCCAGCCGTAAACGAGGCCCAACGCACCCAAAAGCGACCAAATCACCATCGTCATGGGTTCCGGAACACCCGGCTGCGGGGGTGGAGGTTCTTCGCCCTCCGTTGTCAGGACCGACTTCGCAAGAGTTACGAGCCATGATCCTCCGCTGGTCGTGTCGATATCCATCCAAACCTGCAAACCTGCGCTGACTTCGTTAAAGAGCGAGGCAGGAACAGTAAAGTCGGTGTAAGACCAGGTATCATCGGCTCCGGCTAACACACCGGGTGGTATGGAAATCCACGCCGCCGTGTCGGTATCCCAGCCAAAAATCAAGTCGTGTTCCCATTGATTAGCCGGTCCGGCATTATCAACGTCAAAAGCACTGATTTGCAGTTTTGCGGAGGTGATTGTCCCCGCTATAGCACCATGCGTCCATCCCCAATCTTGGTTCATGTCGCGGTAGTAGGGAGAACTGTACTTTAAGGAATCGTCCGGGACAAAAAAGCCGGTTGGCGCTTGAACAACATCGATGACAGCGACGGCGATATTGCTCAGCACCAAAGGTAACGCAAGTGCAAGCAGTAAGATTTTGATTTGTCTCATAAATCTCTCCTTGGGAAAAGCTGATTCCGATCAATTCACCGGCCCGTCCGATGCTGATCTCTATATCCCTATAGACCCTTTACGACTCATTTCCTGACAATAACGCGCCAGGAATTAAATAATATTTCCAACAAGGGGGTGTATTTCTCTCCTGGGCGTGTTTTTTTAATGCCGAAGACGATAGTCTGAGAAGTTAAGGCAAACCAGGATAGATGCTAATAACCCATAATAGGGGGTCGATTTCTGGATTTCGAGGGTGGATTCAGCCTTAGCGCTCGCTGCGGTCGGGCCGATCTTCCGTCAGTTCCGCATTTTTTCGCGGGCGATCGCTTCCAGCTTTGCGACCACCTCCTCGAGCGACAAGCCGTCGGTGGGGACCTCGACGGCGTCGGTGGCCGGCAGCAGCGGGCCGACGCGGCGGCCGGCGTCTTCGCGGTCGCGGCGGTTCTGGGCGGCGAGCACTTGCTCGAGCGTAACCGGTTCGTTTTTCGCCAGCAGTTCGTTCAAGCGGCGGCGGGCCCTTTCCTCCGGTCCGGCGGTGAGGAAGATTTTGCACTCGGCGTCGGGAAAGGCCACGGTGCCTTGGTCGCGGCCTTCGCTTACGATGTTTTGCCCGGCGGCCGCGCGGCGCTGCAATGCGACCAGTTGCGCGCGGACGGCCGGATTGTCGGCGGCATAGCGGGTCACGGCGGTAACTTCGGTGGCGCGGACGGCCGCGCTCACGTCCTCGCCGTCGAGGAAGATCCGTTCGCCCTCGACGCGGAGTTCGATTCGCCCGGCCAGTTCGGCCAAATCGCCGGGCCGATCCCAGTCCAGTCCCTCCCGCATTCCCGACAGGGCCACCGCGCGGTACATGGCCCCGGTATCGAGGAAGCGAAAGCCCAGCCGCCGCGCGAGCAATTTCGCAACCGAGCTTTTGCCGGCCCCGGCGGGACCGTCGATGGTGATGATCATGCTTAGCGGAACGAAGTAAGTGTAAGGGGAGGGAAAAGAGGGAAAATGGGGAAAGGGAAAAATAGTTTTTTCTTAAATATGGCAAGAAACAAGCTGAAAACCATTTTCCATTTTTCCTCTTTCCCCTTTTTCCACTTTACACGATAGGTTACTCCATTCGGCTAAAATGATACGTCTTTATTTCGCGGAAATCTTTTTACGGAAAAAAAAGAAACGCGACTAGTGGTCCGACAAATACAATTTGACAGGTTCATGTCGGGGCGATAGTTGTACTGTCGCCCTAGGGATGGCAGTACAACCGCCATCCCAACAACCTGTAATTTTACTGTTGTCGAACCGCTAGGGAACATCGTGACGAATATCGGCGGCCGAGTCAAGCCGGAGACCGGCGGCCGGAATTGCTGGCCGCCGCGGCAGGCCTTTTTTCGAACGGCACAACGTCGAGGCGGTTTACGCGAGTTCCCGCTGCTCGCCGCCAGGTTTTCCCGCGGCTTGAAATAATCTCTCTACGGCAGGCGCGGTCCCGGTCTTCTATAAATTGTGGAAATCGGCTAGAATAGCGGTCGCAGATGGCCCCAATCCGGTCGGCAGGATCTGATTTTCGTCCCCACCCCCCTTCGAAGGAGCGTATAGTGTTTGTCGCCGCTACTAGCCGATGTTTTCCCGATTTGCCGCTGGAAGACGCCATGCACCGCCTGGTGGATTTGGAATACAGCTACGTGGAACTAATGCTCCACGAGACCGGCGGGCACATCAAGCCGTCGGAGATTCTCGCCGATCTCGACCGCGCCGCGATGCTCTGCCGGCAGACGCATCGCATGACCGTGGCGGCGTTCAGCGTCGATATGGAGACGCCCGACGAGGGGCTTTACTATCGCCAGTTCGCCGCCATCTGCAAATTGGCCAAGGCTTCGAAAGTCGTAACCTTGACGGTCCGCTCCTCCGAACTGGGCACGCCTTTCAACGCGGAAATCGAACGCTTGCGGGCCTTGGTGGCCCTGGCCACGAACGAGAGCGTCCGCGTGGGCCTGTTGACCGAGAGCGGCCGCATGACGCAAGATCCCGACACGGCCGTCGTTTTTTGCGACAACGTGAAGGGCCTGGGCATCACGCTCGATCCGAGCCATTACGTCTTCGGCCCGCAAGCCGGCGCGAATTACGAGCCGATGATGAAGCACGTCTATCACGTCCGCCTGCGGGACACCAACCAATCGAGCCTGCAAGTCCGCGTCGGCCAGGGGGAAGTCGAATACGGTCGATTGGTCAACCAACTCTCGAAATGCCGCTACGACCGCGCGCTGTGCGTCGATATCATTCCCCAGCCCGACATCGACCAAATGGCCGAAATGCGGAAAATGCGGCTGCTGCTCGAAAGTTTGCTGTAGGATTGTCCTTAATCTGCAAAATTCCCGGCCCCAGGCGGCAATCCATCGATTAATCGGAGCCGACGGCGACGGCGCGATCGCGAGCACGGGCTAATCTTCCCCAATTTTTACCGGCCTATAACCCCGCCGGGGTATAAGGCGCATCCGGAAAAGCTATTTTATTATGCTATATTTCATTGGAGAAGCATTCTAAGCTCCGCAAGGTTAATGGCGTGAAAAATAATTCGCTCCCGGAGGGGGGACCGCCATGAAATCGCGTTGGAACCAAGCACTGGTCGTAAGCAACAACATCGTGCATCGCACGATGTTGGAATTCAATTTGGCGAAGCACGGATTCGTGGTGACCCTGGCCATGAATGCGAAAGAAGCCTTTCTTCTGGCCGAAAAGCATCATTTCGGCCTCGTCATCACCGACTTTCAAACGCCGCAAGGCGCGGGGGTCGATCTCGCGCGACAGCTTCGTTTTCTCGGGCCCTACGACGAAACGCCGCTCGTGCTGCTGGCCGACGAACGCGATGAACTCGATCTGGATTATGTCCGCAACGAGTTGTGGATGCTCGTCATTCGCGAGCCGTGCAATCTGACCGAAGTCGTCGAGAAAATTGCCGCCTTCTACGCGCCGGAACAATCTGCCTGCTAGGCAAGAAAACAAAAAACCTTCGCAGGCGGGGCAGGAACCTGCGAAGGCTCAGAGGCAAGGGCATTGCCCTTACGCTGATTGCATCTTATAAAAACAAAAACGGATTGCAACCCCCATTTGGAATGTTTCTATCATCCCTAATATCTACAGATAATCGCAGTTTTTTCATCGGCAACGCATTGCAGCCTTCCCAATCTTCGAGAGCCTCCCCGCTTCACGGCAGAATCATGAAATAAATTCCGAGGCAGAGGTTGTGAAAAAATGGGACTGGCTCCGAACCGAGATGCCGAAAAACCGGAATATAATGGCTGACTTGAGGTGCCTGTCCCAATTTCCTCACAACCTCTCACTCGATCCATCCACCCCCCAGAACACGATCATCCGCATAGCAGACCGCGGCTTGTCCGGGGGCGACTGCCCGAACCGGTTCGGCAAAGCGGACGCGAAAGCGGTTCTCCGGCAGCGGCGTTACTTCCGCCGCAAAGGCTCGGCTGCGATATCGGATTTTAACGCGGCAATAAAAGGAATCGGATTCTTTTCGCGCCGCGCATTTTCCGGGTAGCTCGGTAGATGATCTCCGGCTTGGTTTTCCGAGCGATTCGGGCGGCAGAAGCCAGTTGGCGCGCGCGGCCGAAAGTTCGGGGCAGGTCAGCTCTTCCAGATCGCCCAGCACCACGCGGCGCGTCGCCGGTTCGATGCGCACGACGTAGCGCGGCTCGCCGAAAGCCAGCCCCAGGCCCTTCCGCTGGCCGACGGTGAACGCCTCGAAACCGGCATGATGACCCACCACTTCGCCCCCGGTGGTAACGAAGTCGCCGGCGGTGTCCGCGTTTCCGCGTTGCTCCTTCACGAAACGGGCGTGGTCCCGGTCGGGAATGAAGCAAATCTCCTGGCTGTCGGGCTTTTGCGCCACGCGGAGGCCCAAGTCTTCGGCCATGTTGCGGATTTCCTCCTTGCGATACTCGCCGATCGGAAACATCAGCCTGGGGAGCAATGCGCGCTCGATGCCAAAGAGCACGTAGGACTGGTCTTTCGAATCGTCCGCGCCCCGGCAAAGCCCGATCCCGCCGTTTTCGGGGCCGAAATCGACCAGCCGCGCATAATGGCCGGTGGCGACGAATTCCGCTCCCACGCTATCGGCGTACTCGAAAAGCTTGCCGAATTTCAGCCAGGTATTGCAGACGATGCAGGGATTCGGCGTGCGGCCGGCGGAGTATTCGGCCACGAAATAATCGATGATGCGGGTAAATTCCCGCTCGAAATTCAACGCGTAGAAGGGGATTTCGAGCATCTCGGCCACTCGGCGGGCGTCGGCCGCGTCGGCCGCGCTGCAACAGCCTTGCTTGGCCCGCACGGCGCTATCGGTCGCACAGCGTTCCTCGAATTCCCGACCGTGCCGCATGAAGACGCCGATCACCTCGTGCCCCGCCTTTTTCAGCAGCCGCGCCGCCACGCTGCTATCCACGCCGCCGGACATCGCCAACACGATTCGGGACATGGGAGACTTCACCTTGAAATAGCAGACTTTTCCGGTTGGGAAGTTACTCGCACTCGATGGAGGCGCGTTCATTTTTCTTGCGCTGCCACGCATTCCACTTCCGCTGAAAAAAACAATAAACGCCCGAGCCGGCCGATACGCCCAGTAGATTCTCGATAAAATCGAAGAGTTGGACCGTTCGGCCGGGCACGATAGCTTGCAGCGCTTCGGCGGCGAGGGCATAAACCGC
Organism: Pirellulales bacterium; assembly: GCA_020846145.1. Classification (GTDB taxonomy): domain Bacteria; phylum Planctomycetota; class Planctomycetia; order Pirellulales; family Thermoguttaceae; genus JADLEL01. The sequence continues at coordinate 74,611 of JADLEL010000021.1, forward strand.
CAAAAACATCATCAACGTCCAATGCGGCGGCTTGGGCCATCGCGTTGCATGAACCAAGACCGCCAACAGGAAGAGCGTCGAAAAGTGGATGCCGATGTCCTCCAAGGGGGCCTTTTTCAGCCCCATCATCCCCGCCGGATCGGGCGAAAGCAGCAGCACCGTCAGCAACGCAGCATAGCTCAAACAAACGAGTAAGCGGATGATGCGCATGGATTTTTAGTTCAAAGCGGGGGATCGGCTCCATTCTACGACGCCGCTTCGGGAAACGCCCCCTTCCACGGTAGAACAGACGAAGCAGCACTCTCGGAGAAATCACACTATAATCTAATTTTTCGGCATGGGACAAGGTGCGGAATCCGCCGGGAACCAAGTTTCCAATATCGATGCCGAAAACACAATATGACGCAACATCTTACTGGGGAAAGACTTGCGTTTTTTGTGATTTTTTCCGAACCGCCGCGAATCGACTTGCGTAGAATACGGTGTAAGACAATTCGGTCCGAAACTCGTAAGGGAGAGCCATCATGCTTGATCCACCGACTGGCTGAGCGCGAGGGATGGAACGTCTCCATCCCTCGGAAGTCGTGTATCTTTATTCCCCCATAAACTTCCATTTGTAAGAAGCCCGCGTGTAAAAAAACGCGGGCTTCTTCGTTTCTTGTTTTGAATCTGGCAAGAAACAAGCCCAAAAAAATTCCCGTTTTTCCGTTTTCCCCTCTCCCCGCATTACACAATAGATTACTACTTTCGGCTAAAATGTTAATGAAATCGCATTCCTTCTCGGTAACCGTTCACAGGGGACTGTCCCGATTTTCGCGGCGAAAAAGATTATGGTGCTGTAAAAGTGCTTAATCGCCGCGAAAATGGGACTGTCCCCCTCGCGCCGCGGGAAGGGGACAGGTCCATGTTTTCGGCCTATCGTTTGTCCACGAAATACGTTTTCCCACCGAAAAATGGACCAGTCCCCGACCGGGGCGTGAACGCTTACCCTTCTCGAGACCGCGCGTCCGAATTTTTTATCTCAATAGCCTCGCAATTTTTGGTTGAACTAGCATGATGTCTTCAAAACGAGTTTTAATCGTCGGCGGCGTGGCGGGCGGGGCGTCCTGCGCGGCAAGGCTGCGGAGGATGGACGAACGGGCGGAGATCGTCATCTTCGAGCGCAGCGGCGACGTCTCGTTCGCCAATTGCGGACTGCCGTATTATCTCGGCAAGGTGATCGCCGAGCGTAAGCAATTGTTGCTGGCCACGCCCGAACGGTTTCGAGACCTGTTTCGCGTCGAGGTCCGCACGCGGCACGAAGCGCTGGCGATCGATCGGGTGAACAAGTCCGTTCGGGTAAAGAACTTGCAGACCGCCGCGGAAAGCGACGAGCCTTATGATTTTCTCGTGCTGGCGCCGGGCGCCGCGCCGCTGCGGCCGCCGCTGCCCGGGATCGACCTGCCCGACGTGTTCACACTGCGGAACCTCGACGACGCCGACTTCCTGGCCATAAAGCTGAGCCGATGCGAAGGCGGCCGCGCCGTCGTGGTGGGCGGGGGATTCATCGGGCTGGAAATGGTCGAAAACCTCGTCCATCGCGGCATGAAAGTCACGCTGCTGGAGAAACTTGGTCAAATCATGCCGCCCGCCGATGCCGAAATGACCGCGCCCTTGGTCGAGGAACTCCGCCGGCGGGGCGTCGATCTGCACCTGAACTGCGGCGTAACGGGATTCGAGCAAGGCGCGAACGAGACCGTGGCCGTCGGCACCGAGAAAGGCCAGCGATTCACCGCCGACATGGCGATTCTGGCTATCGGCGTGAGGCCCGACGTGAAACTGGCGAAAGACGCCGGATTGGAGATCGGCACGCTGGGCGGCATTCGCGTCGATGAGCGGATGCGGACCAACGATCCGGCGATTTACGCCGTCGGCGACGCGGTCGAGGTCGTCGATTTCGTTACCGGCCGGCCCGCGCTCGTCCCGCTGGCCGGCCCCGCCAATCGCCAAGGCCGGCTGGCCGCCGATGCCATCTGCGGCCGCGAAGTGCGCTTCCGCGGCAGCCAGGGAACTTCCATCGTAAGACTTTTCGACTGGAGTTTGGCCGCGACCGGGGCCTCGGAGAAAACGCTCCGCCGCTGCGGGATTCCCTTCGAGAAGAGCTACACGCATTCGCTCCATCATGCGGGCTATTATCCCGGCGCCGCGCGGATCTCGATGAAAATCCTCTTCGATCCGACGACCGGCCGCTTGCTGGGAGCGCAGGCGGTGGGCAAATTAGGCGTCGATAAGCGCATCGACGTCCTCGCCGCGGCGATCCAAATGGGCGGGACGGTTTTCGACCTCGAGGAAACCGAACTCTGCTACGCCCCGCAATTCGGCAGCGCGAAAGACCCGGTGAACATCGCCGGATTCGTGGCGGGCAATATTCTCCGCGGCGACGTGGCGCCGGCCGATTGGTCGCAATGGAATGCGCTCGCCGCGAAGGGCGAAACGCCGTTCACGCTCGATGTCCGCCCCCCGGCCGCCGTCGCCGCGGACGCGATTCCCGGCACCGTCCGCATCCCCCTCGCCGAGCTTCGCGGGCGGCTCGGCGAACTTCCCCGCGACCGCGAAATCTGGGTGCATTGCGTCGTCGGCCAAACCTCCTACAACGCCGCGCGGCTGCTCGCCCAACATGGTTTCAAGGTTCGCAATCTTTCGGGCGGAATCACCACCTGCCGAATGGAACGATAGCGCGCGGAATTCGAAAAATTCTCCGCGTTCTCGTAATCATAAGCATTACTCGCAGACCACGATCCACCCGTTCGCGCGGAAGCGGCCGAACCAATGCGGATGGCCGAGCGGGCGCTGGCGATCGACGCCGAGGGGGATCCATTCGCGGAAGCGGAATCCGGCGGCGCGCAATTCTTGCCGCAATTCGGACTGTTTGAAAGTGTGCAGGAACATTTGCGCGATGCCGTGGAAGGGGAAGAATTTATCGCCCGGCTCGACCGCGCGGTTTTTCATCCGCTCGAAAAAATGGTTTACGAGCCAGCGGCGCCCCAGCGGATCGAACAGGTTGAACCAATAGTTGTGGACGTGAACGACGAACAATCCGCCGGGTTTGAGGATGCGGCGGGCGTGCTCGAGCACGCGGCGGCGGTTTTGCCGGCCACGGATCATCCCCAGCGTGCTGAAGAGGCAGAGGGCGTAATCGGCCGAACGGTCGCCGAGACAGCCAAGCTCCACGAGATTCGCTCGCACGCAGTGGATGGGCAGATTTTCCCGCCGGGCTTTTTCGGCGACGATCGAAAGCATGTGCGGCGAAAGATCGACCGCCAGCCCGCGGTGCCCGTGCCGCGCCAACGCGACCACCGCCCGACCGGTGCCGCAGCCCAGATCGACCACCAGGCCGGGCCGCCGAAAATGTTTCAAGAGCACCTGCTCGTCGAACTCGAAGAGCCGGTTCTCGGCGAAATAGTCATCGTATTCGCCGGCGATATGCTCCGCCTGGGTATATTCCCAGACACCGCCGGGAACCCCGTCGGGAAGCTGCCATTCGGGTGGTAATGAAGTGGACAAGATTTGTTGCTGGGAGTAAGTTCGCAGAAACAGAAAAGGTAAGGCGGAAGGGGGAAGGCGGAAGGCGGAATGAAAGTAAAGAGATAATGTTGAATTTGAAGGAATCTCAAGGGCAGGTATGGATTTTATTGCTTCTTCTTCTCAGATCCCCCTTCCGCCTTCCCCCTTCCGCCGCACAAAAGACTCGCGCTAGTTGTTGATCGCATCCGTTCCTAGTATAATTCCCCTTTTATTTTTTGCCTACCGAGCCGGCCGTTCGCCGGTGAATTATCGATCCTCCCCGCGACGGGGGGTTTTCTAGCATGAAGGAGAAATAATAGTGGCAATTCGAGTTGGTATCAACGGATTCGGCCGGATCGGCCGTTTGGTGTTCCGGGGCTTGATGGCCAAGGCCGGAAAGTTCGAGGTCGTCGGCATCAACGATATCACCGACACCAAGACCCTGGCCTGCCTTTTGAAGTACGATAGTACGCACCGCCGCTATCACGGCACCGTCGAGCACGACGAGCAGAACCTGATCGTCGATGGCAAGAAGATTCCCGTTTGGGCGATCAAGGACCCCGCCACCCTGCCGTGGAAAGAGCATAACGTCGATGTCGTGCTGGAAAGCACCGGCGCATTCACCGCCCGCGGCGGAGCGGGCAAGCCCGGCTACGCCAGCCACCTCGATGCCGGCGCCCGCAAGGTCGTCTTGAGCGCGCCGGCCAAGGACGAGCCCGATTTGACCGTTGTGCTGGGCGTCAACGACGACCAACTCAAGCCCGAACACAAGTGCATCTCGAACGCCTCCTGCACGACGAACTGCCTCGCGCCGGTGGCCAAGGTGCTGCACGAGAAGTTCGGCATCGTCAAGGGGCTGATGACCACGGTCCACGCCTACACGAACGATCAGCGCGTGCTCGACCTGCCGCACAAGGACTTGTACCGCGCCCGGGCGGCGGCGCTGAACATCATTCCCACCAGCACCGGCGCGGCCAAGGCCGTGGGACTGGTGATTCCTTCGCTCAAGGGCAAGTTGACGGGCATTTCGCTCCGCGTGCCGGTGCCCACCGGCAGCGTGGTCGATCTGACCTGCGAAATGGCCAAGCCGGTGACCAAGGACGCCGTGAACGCGGCGATCAAGGAAGCCGCCGCCGGCCCGCTGAAGGGCGTTCTGAAATACACCGACGACCCCATCGTCTCGAGCGACGTGATCGGCGATCCGCACAGTTCGATCTTCGCCGGCGACTGGACCCAGGTTGTAGGCGACAATTTGTTGAAGATCGTCACCTGGTACGACAACGAATGGGGTTATAGCTGCCGCAGCGTCGATCTGATCGAACGCATTGCGGGAATGTAAAGTCCGAGATCGATTGTCATCGTTCGATTTCAAAGCGTCCGTCCCGTTCCCCTTTCTCTTTGTGAGGAGGGGAGGGACGAGGGGATCGTTGGCTGAAGAACGCCGGTTTCCGCGGTTTTGGAACAGGCTCTCGAAAAACTTCGACCGACCCGATTGCGCGGTGGATCGTCCCGACGCGCGAAAGCTTCAAAGATAAAAGCGGATGACCGCTTACGCATGAGAGGGCAATCTAGCCGGAGAGCAATCGAGAAATCCCCAACCACGCGCCCTTATTCGCAACGGTTTCAGAATCCGATCCCACCCACGCTGCCCCATTCGTGGGTTCGGCTGTTAATTTCGCATTACCGGCCGCGTTTGCGGATCCAATAGAGTCCGCAACCCGCGATGCCGCCCAAGCAGAGCAACGCGATCGAAGCCGGTTCGGGAACGACCGTAAGGACCTTGATTTTCGTGATGGTGAACGTGCCGCCGTTCGGTTGAACGGTAAAATTCCATTGGAACGCCCAACTTGCGTCGCCAATAAAGGGGCCGTTGGCGTTGTTCAACGTCGTCGTGCCTCCATCGTTAAGGTTATTGAGCAAAACCGGAACGAGCGCCGCTTGATGGTATTGCGGATGATTGTTCACCAGCGATTCCACCACGTTCACGCCGCCTCCCGATTGCTGTATCACGTAGTTGGGGGTGAGGAATTGCACCGTATCGAGGCCGTTGCTGAGATCGAAATCGCAGTATTGAAAAAACCGCAAGTTCATGGCCGAGGCGCTAGTGTTCGTGAACTTCAGTTGCTCCGTCAAGTCCGCCTGGCCCGATCCCGGCGCCATGCCGGTCAACCGAATGTCCACATCGACGTTCATGCCGCTTCCGTTGGTGTAATAGAGGACCGCCTCGGTGGGATCGATGATTTGGACGCCCGAACCGACGGGGGCCAAGGAGTCGAAGGAGTATTCGGGTCCCGTGTCCCCGATGCGATACCAGAACCATTGCTTCGCCAGGTAATCGATTCCGTCCACAGTCCATTGGTGAACTCCGACCTGGGTTGAAGTATCGATCTGTACCGTCGAGTTATTGCTCGCCAAATTGACGATGCCCGCATGGACGAAAGCAGGCCCAAATCCGAGCAGGACGGCGAAAACCAATCCGATGCAAATAAGTGTGCGCGTCATTTTCGATCCCCCAAAGGAATGCGTAAACAAAAAAAGTACATTAACAAAACGATTAGCGAAAAAACGTTCCGCGCTCGTGGCGCGCAACCAATGTGCGACATGGAAAAGCGGCCAGGAGAAAAGAACCTAAGGACACACCGGAATACTGATACGGCACTCAAAGATGCGCCATAATTATTCGGGTGCTCTCGCCGCTACCTCATTCAACGCAGGAAAGATTTTATCAAAGCACGTACATTGCCCTTCATCCAGTAATAAGGACAATATAGGAAGTTATTGAACCTTGTCAATCATTTTCTTGGCATACCCCCCCACATCCATCAAAAACCATCCCCTAGTGGGGAAAAATGTGGACGATTCGGGATTTTTCCAAATTTACTCCCCCACTATCGTGTGTTTGATGAAGCCATTTCAGAAGTGAACTTGGTTCGTTTGACCGGGGCAAAGGGTATCCTTGCTCGTTATAACCCCCTAGCGGTAGGTTGCGTAAAGGGATAAAATCGTTTCTCGAAACTTCACGAGGGTATTTTCTTGGCCGAGTGGCGGAATGGCAGACGCTCGGGATTTAAAATCCCGTGTCCATAACGGACGTGCGGGTTCGAGTCCCGCCTCGGCTACCTCTTATCTGGTTTGGACTTACGTCAATTTAGGGCAAGTCCTTTTTAAAACTCATGGGGGAAACCGGGTTCGATCCAACCTACCTCATCCAATGGGTTGAGATACGGCTGATCGAGTTTCATCTCGATGCTGCCCGAATTGTCCTTGACTTGCTCCAGCCTTCTCGCCCGAAGCCAAGGTGAAATCGCCGAACTTGAGGGCCTTTTCGCGGACCAAAGTCATTAAGGCGGATTTGTCGTACTTGAGCGGGTGGGGCTAGTGGTGAGAAATGAAAGCGAGCCGGGACGTCCTGTAACTGTTTGCAGGGGACTGTCCCGATTTTCGCGGCGCAATAGATTATGGTGTTATAAAAGTGCTTAATCGCCGCGAAAATGGGACTGTCCCCCTCGCGCCCCATCAAGCATACCCAGAAAAGAAACGTTTTTAAGGGGGGCAAAGAAACGATTGCCGGGCAATTCGTTGATCGAGTGCGTTAAGCCGGACCGCTCTAATCTTTTCCAGAGAGCAAAGCCTAGCGGGTAAGGTTAAGCGTTCCGGCGTTTCCACCATAGAAATCCGCCCACGGCGATGGAAAGCAGCATGGCGAGGGTGGAGGGTTCGGGGACACTTGCCACACGGAAACCCAAAGGACCGAACTCAACATTGGAGCTGCCGAAGTAGAAGCGATAGTAGGAGGCGAGACCAGGATAAGTGTCAACGAATGTTCCACCGCGCCCACCTATCGAACCACGCAGGATCGATTCATTCCACTCCCCAATGTTGCCACCCTGATCGAATGTGCCATAAGGGCTAGCCGAGTTTTGGAACTCGCCCACAATCGTCATATATTTTCCAGAATCGATGGGTTCCTCATTAAATACGACGTGATAGTTGGCATTGTTGCCCAAGACATCGTTCATATCGATCCCTGGAACCGAATTACTGCTGGTGGGAAAGTCGAAATAGGTCGCCCCCAGCCCCGCGGACTTGTCGTGGTATGCTGCCTTATACCACTCATCCTCGCTCGGAATCCACCATTTTGCATCAGCATTTCGGACAACTTCGCGACCATCAGAACCATTGTAACCGTTCAACGTGTAAGCTCCTGTTTCAGTATCTCCATTCCCTTGGCCATTGCTTAACCAGTTCGCAAAACGTGCTGCGTCCCAAAAACTCACGTAGCCCACCGGCCGATTCTCATAACCGGCAGCCACACCGTAGGTGTAACTCCCTGAAATGCCCGATCGCCAGATCTTGCATCCGTATTTGGCGTCAGACCACATTGATGGATTGAAAAGTCCGTAAGTGTCAGTCTTAGCTTTGGCGTTTAGGAATTCGGTGTATTGCCCTGCTGTGACTTCGAACTTGCCGATGTTATAGATGTAATTCACCGAACCGTAACCAGTAGTATGGTCTGTGACCATGACTTCCGTATCCGCTGCATTGCCCGGATTGCCTACAGTCACCATTTCCAAGTTAGTAAAGCCAGACCCCATATTGAACACATCCGCCGAAGCAAAACCAGCAACCACCAAGAAAACAATGATCGCTAAAACATATCGCATGATAAAATCCTTTTGAGGCGCAGACTTAGACGTGAAAAAGACACGGAGAAAAAGCACCCTAAAAAAGAACTGCCCGAATTGTCGTTAGGATGCTATCGCTGCCTCACTGATTGGGACGATGCCCGGTTGTGCTGGACGACATGAGCGTTTATCAAGATGCTGAGTCTTTTCATTTGCGGTATCTCGCTCCCCGCAACACATTCCAGCATACCATGCCGCCGCCACCCTTGCAACAATAGGCCGGTAGCCAAGAAGGGGATTTCTTGGCGTATAGGGACACCCCACCCAAGAAGAGGTCGGGGAGGGGAGGGCCGATGACCGCCTTTTCATCCAAAGAATTAGGCCGACGCCTGCTTCTTTCCGGAATTTCGGTCCCACGCCGAAGCATGGGAACGAGGAAACCAGATCGCCGAATGGCTTGCTCCCTTTCACTCGTTGTCCACCCCTGGCGAAAAACTTCGCGGCTTGCTAGGTTTATCCGCATGGGATATATCATCGGCACGGACGAGGCGGGTTATGGGCCGAATTTGGGGCCGCTGGTGATTTCCGCCACCGTTTGGGAAGCGCCGGAAGGGATCGGCGGAGAAGGACTTTTCGGGGCTTTGAAAGGAGTGGTGGCCGGGGCGCTGCCGAAAACGAATGGTAAGAAAGACGGGCTGCCGGTTTTTGCCGATTCAAAGATTCTTTATGCTTCCGGCAAGGGATTGGGGAATTTGGAACGCGGGCTTTGGGCGGCGTGGTCGCTGTTGGGATGGAAGTTGAGAACGTGGAGGGAGGTCTGGGAGAGGCTCGCGCCGGATTCGCGGGAAGCGATCGATCGGTGTCCGTTTTATCGCGAGTATGACCAAAAATTGCCGCGCGATTTCAGGGGCGACAGTGCAACTGCCGCCCCAACATTGGCAGGTTGGCAACCTGCCCTACGATCCGATTGGCAGGCGAAATTCGCACGAACGGGCGTGAAACTGCTGGCCGTTCGCTCGCGGGCGGTCTTTCCGGCGGAATTCAATCGCTTGATGGACCTTCACGAATCGAAAGGCGCCGCGCTTTCGCATTTGACCTTGGGATTGGTCGCCGAGTTGATGGAACCCCTGGAAAAAGGCTCCATTTCGGTGCTTTGCGACAAGCACGGCGGGCGCGACCGGTACGCGGCGCTTTTGCACGCGCATTTTTCCGACGGCTTCGTCGAGGTCTGCCGCGAAGGACGGCAGTCGAGCACGTATCGCTTCGGACCGCCGGAGCGGCGGGTGGAATTTCAGTTTCGGGCGAAGGCGGAAAGCTGCCTGCCGGCGGCCCTGGCCTCGATGGCCGCGAAGTATCTCCGCGAATTGGCGATGGAAGCCTTCAACGCCTTTTGGACCGCCCGCGTCCCCCATTTGGCCCCGACCGCCGGTTATCCGCAGGACGCCCGGCGTTTTCACGCGGAGATCGCGGCAAAACAACGCGAATTGGGGATTGACGAAAGCATTTTGTGGAGGAAGAAATAAAAGGGGGGAAGGCGGAAGGCGGAAGGGAAATGATGAATTCAATCGTTTAGCCCTCTGCGTCCACGCGCGAGAGAGCCGGTTGATATTGTGCCGATAAAAAATCCCATTACTAAGCCGCGATCGATCTTTCCGCCTTCCGCCTTCCTCCTTCCGCCTTCCGCCCTCCCCCTTACGCCTTCCGCCTTCCCCCTTCCGCCTTCCGCCTTCCTCCTTCCGCCTTCCGCCCTCCCCCTTACGCCTTCCGCCTTCCCCCTTCCGCCTTCCCCTTTCCGCCTTCCGCCTTCCTCCTTCCGCCTTCCTCCTTCCGCCTTTGGAGAACTATCATGGACCTTTACATCATTCGCCATGCTTGGGCGGGGCATTTTGGGGATCCGCAGTGGCCGGACGATTCGAAGCGGCCGCTGACCGAGAAGGGGAAAAAACGCTTCGCCGTCATGGCCGATATTTTAGTCGAACGCGGCGTCGAACCGACGATCATCGCCGCCAGTCCCATGCTCCGCTGCCGGCAAACGGCGGACATTTTGGCGGATCAACTGACCGGCCGGGCGGAGGTCGTCGAGCAAGAGGATTTGCTGCCGGAAGGGAATATCGAGAGTTTGCTCGAATGGACCTCCGAGCAAGCAAGGCGGCACGAACAAATCGCCTGGGTGGGGCATTGTCCGCAAGTCAACGAATACACGGCTTTGCTCATCGGATTGTCGGACGGCGCGATCCGCTTCTCGAAAGGGGCCGCGGCCGCGATTGGCTTTGAAGAGGGCCTGACCCCTGGCGAGGGGGAATTGCTGTGGCTCGTTACAGCGAAAATGCTGGGGATTTAAGCAGGTTGGGCAGATTCCCAATCGGTCTCGACAGGTTGGAAACCTGCCCTACGCGGCCACAGGCTGGAAATCCGTCCTACGCCGTGTACTCGCCACCCTTCCTTCGGGTTGCCGGAAATCGTTGTGTAACCTAAACTTAGAATAGAAACAGTAATTTATGTTAAAAATACTTGCGTCGTGAAATGCGATTTTTCGAGGAACGATAACAATGGCCGCTCCCGGCGAAGAACTGTATCAGGACCGGATTCTCGATCATTACGAGGAGCCGTATCATCGCGGCGACTGTCCCGACTGTACGCACGTGCATAAAGATGCGAATCCGCTCTGCGGCGACGTGATTCGCATGGAATTGCGGATCGACGACCGGGGGACGATGAAGGAGATTTATTTCAAAGGCGACGGCTGCTGCATCAGCCAGGCCGCGGCCTCGATGCTGGTGGAAAAATTCGACGGCCGGCACATCGACGAAGTGAAAAAATTCACGGCCGAGGACATGCTCGAACTTTTCGGCGCGAGGCTCACGCCGAATCGGCAAAAATGCTGCCTCCTTTCGTGGCGCGTGCTGCAGGCCGCGATTTTCTCGCCGGTAGAAGTCAAGGGGATAGGGGATAGGGGATAGGGGATAGGGATTGGCACAATTCCATTGATGATGAAGGCGAGCGGGTGCATGCCACCCGGCATTTTGAGAAGCGTTATGTCGTTCGATCCCGAAAACTACCGAAAGGATTTTCCGATTCTCGGGCGAGTGATCCACGGGGATCGACCGCTCGTCTATCTGGACAACGCCGCCAGCACGCAGCGGCCGCGGCAGGTGCTCGAATCGATCGTCGATACCTACGAAAATCATTACGCCAACGTGCATCGCGGGATTCATCAACTCGCCCAGGACGCCGACGACCGCTACGAAGCCGCAAGGGAGAAAGTGCGCGCCTTCCTCGGCGCGGCGGCCCTCGAAGAAATCATCTTCACTTCGGGCACGACGGGCGGCATCAATCTGGTCGCGCGATGCTGGGGCGACGCGAACCTGCGCGAGGGCGATGAAATCCTGCTCACCGAAATGGAGCACCACTCGAACCTCGTCCCCTGGCAGCAGTTGGCCGCGCGGACGGGAGCCGTTCTGCGGCACATCCCCTTGACCGACGACGGCCGACTGCAACTCGACGCCTTGGAGGAACTCCTGGGCAAAAAAACCAAAATCGTCGCTTTCGCGGCCGTGTCGAACGTCTTGGGCACGATTGCGCCGGCCAAGGAAATCATTCGCCGCGCGCACGAGGTCGGCGCGGTCGCGCTCGTCGATGGCGCGCAGAGCGTGCCGCACCAAAAAACCGACGTCGCCGAGTTGGACTGCGATTTTCTCGCCCTGAGCGGGCACAAAATGCTCGGTCCCACGGGCATCGGCGTGCTCTACGGCAAACGCGAACTGCTCGCAGCCATGCCCCCGTTCTTGGGCGGCGGGAGCATGATCAAAGAGGTTCATCTGGACCATTTCTCGCCGGGCGAACTGCCCGGCAAGTTCGAAGCCGGCACTCCGCCCATCGTGCCCGCCATCGCGCTCGGCGCGGCGATCGATTATCTCGCCGGCGTAGGGCTGGAGGCCATTCAGCGCCACGAACGGCAATTGACGATCCGCGCGCACGAAGTTTTGGGGCGGGTGGCCGGAGTGCGGATTTGGGGGCCTGCGCCGGAGCGCAAGGCCGGCATCGTGAGTTTCACGATGGACCGCATCCACGCCCACGACGTGGCCCAACTGCTCGACCGGCAGGGGATTGCCGTGCGGGCGGGACATCACTGCGCCATGCCGCTGCACGCGCGCTTTGGCGTCTCGGCCACCGTCCGGGCGAGCTTCTATTTCTACAATACGCTCGAGGAAGTGGAAAAATTGGGTGAAGCCTTGGAGCAACTCAAGGACGTTTTTCGTCCCCGGAAAAAAGTGGCGAAGTGAATTCGAGGCCGGCTCCATAGACGCGAACGGTCTCTTTTCGAAAATCTCCGTCGCGAGACGGGAAGCGCCTTTTTTCCCGCGTCAATCATTTTCCCGGAGTTCGCGATTATCCGTTTTGTAACCGTTCACAGGGGACTGTCCCGATTTTTGCGGCGCAAAAGATGATGGCGCCGTAAAAAATGCTTAATCGCCGCGAAAATGGGACTGTCCCCCTCGCGCCGCGGGAAGGGGACAGGTCCATGTTTTCGGCCTACCGTTTGTCCACGAAATACGTTTTCCCGCCGAAAAATGGACCAGTCCCCGACCGGGGCGTGAA